>RECF01000046.1 GCA_007694145.1 Acholeplasmatales bacterium
TGATTGGAGTCATAACAAATGAGCTCAGCCAGTATGTAACGGCCCATTCATCCATTTGATCAATGAACTCAAACTCAAAGGTGTAATCATCAATCACACGGATTCCGACTTCGCTCCACTCGAGGGCATCGTCTTCATCGTCCCAAGTGTCGTGATAGAGACGTGCGTTGACGATTTCTTGTGAAGCGGACCAGAAATGTCCACCACCCGAAGTTGCACGGAACCAAGAGTTCTCGATGGCTACTCTGAATGTATCAACAAATGTCTGGGCGTTGATCAGTTCGTGACCATCTGGGAATTCTGAAGTATTGGTGTTTGGATGATATTTCCAGACGAGGTCATCACGGAGAGTGACTTGCCAGACAGTTGCGACTTCAGCGCCTGTTGGCAGAACTTCCGGCTCAACGGGTTGTGGCAGGGCGCTTGCCATCGAAGGATCGACAACATAACCATCCAGCGTGTCATTGAAGCGGAAATAATACAGTGAATCAAGGAACAGTGAGATAACATCGGAGCTGGTCGCATCGGTGTATTCCCAATGGTTTAGCGTATCAGGATTTTGACCGAGTGCTGAACGATACGTGTACTCACCTGGGTTACCAGGTTGACCATCGTCCATCAATACTTGTGAATCGTCTTCAGACATGGTACCGGACATGACACCAAAGCCCATGACAGGAATATGTTGGTCAACAGGCAATTGAAGACGTGAGCTGTACATGACGAAACCGGCATTGGCGAAGACAGGGATACCACCCGCCATAGTTTCCATCAGGTAACGCTCAGCAGCTGCAAACAGTGTGTGTCGCAGATCCGCATCCGCGAAACGATAGTTGAACGTGCCGTTGGCTGGTTCGAAGATTGCCAGGTCGACGACGACTGAAACTACGCGTGAAACGACGGCTTGAAGGCCTGCGGAGTTTTCAACCCTATAGGTCAAGGTGTAAGGACCTTCGACGAGTACGTCAACTTCACCGGTTACGACGATGTCAGCTGTCAGGTCGCCATCGATGGCGTCTGCGGCTGTTACACCTTCGAGCGGATCAAAGGGGATACCACGTGGCACTTGCACATTGCCTGCGCCAAGAATGGTCGGTGGCGTCGGTTGAACAACAGGATCATCCGTCGTCACTGTACACGCTGTTGCAATGAGGCCCACTGCAAAGAGTGCAAAAACAAGGAATAGCTTTTTCAAAATAATTTCTCCTCTCTTATTTTGGTGTTTTTTTATATAAACCCCATATAGATTTCAAGTTGTTTCATTTGACAATGTATATGGGAATTTATATCTTTGAACATTAAAACCAAAGCGCGTGTTGAGTTGAAACTATGGAAAAGCTCAAGCGATGAGTTGAAACTTATAGTTAAGCACCCATCTCAAGTAGTGAATATAACGGTTCTATTATGCATTATATCACGCTTCAAGCGCCAAGTAAAGACAAAACATGTGTTGAATACGCTTCCAGCGCTTATAATAATAAGGTTGAAAACCGTTAATTTAAACGTGTATAAGATATTATACGCTTGTTCATAGCAGCTGTAAATGCATCCTGATGCAAAATATATGCATGATATTAAAACCTTTTGCACGCTGCGTCAACCCAAAAGCGATGACATTTTGCCAAGACGATGTTTTTTTCGCACTTGCTCCTGAACAAATGGCGGGACAAATGTAGACAAATCACCATTGAACAGGGCAATTTCCTTGACCGATGTCGAGCTTAGGTAGGAGTACTTATGATCGGTCATCAAAAACAGCGAGTCAATCGTATCATCGAGCGCGCGATTAGCGTGAGTCATCTGGAACTCGTATTCAAAATCGGTCAAGGCGCGAAGACCACGGACGATATGTGTCGCCCCTAGTTGACGGGCGTGTTTGACGGTTAAGGTTTCACTACTATGGATCTCGATGGCATGGCGCTTATGTGCCAACACATGACGAATCATGTCGATGCGTTCTTCTGCCGTGAACAGAGTTTGCTTGCGCGGGTTGACACTGACTAAAATAACCAGTTTGTCAAAAATCTTTAGCGCCCGTTCTACGATGTCGATGTGACCATATGTAATCGGATCAAAACTGCCGGGGTATAAGCCGGTTTTCATGTGTTCGCTCCTTTCAGGAGTGTGACCATCGTGACGCCCATCGTGCGCTGTTTGACTGTGATGAGGCATCCCGGTATAGCAAATGCCTGTTGGCTTGTTGATAAGACCGCCACCAGTCCCTGCGGTGCCAACATGTTTTTTTGGCAGATGATTTCGAGGGTTTGCTCAAGGTAGGGGCTTTGATAAGGTGGATCGAGTAAAATCAAGTCAAACGTTTTTTTGACGCGGCGGCAATAATCAACGGCATCAACCCTATAGCGTTCCGACTGCTGTGACAAGGCAAGGGTTTCGATGTTTTCTTTAAGTATCCCAAAAGCCAAAGGCTGACTTTCGACAAAAACAGCATGTTCAACCCCACGACTCAACGCTTCAATACCGAGCGCTCCGCTCCCTGCAAAGAGATCAAGACAACTCGAATAGACTTCAACCGGCGTCAACATGTTAAAGAGCGTTTCCTTGACGCGATCACGGGTGCTACGCGTCATAGGAGAGGGCACGTTTTTTAAAAGACGTCTGCGGTGCTTACCGGCAATCACCCGCATGGTGTGTTTCTCAGTCGACATTATCCGTAGGTAATTTTTTGAACAGCTTCGGCATCAAGCGCTTCGACTAAGTGACGGATGAGTTTAACAAGGTTGTCGTAGTCATCCTGATGGACAATCGAGGTGTGCGAATGCAAGTAGCGTACGGGTAAACACAACGCGATCGACGGCACCCCAGAACGACTCAGATGTATTTTGCCCCCATCGGTTCCACCGCGTGTTAAATGCGTCAGTTGCAGGGGAATATTGTTTTTCTCGGCAACCGCGATAACAAAATCGCGCATCCCTTTATGTCCCACCATCGAAGAGTCCGCGACCATCACACCAACACCTTTGCCCAGTTCAGTGTCTTTCGAGCCCTTGGGAAAGTCGTAGGCGATGGTTGTGTCAACGGCAATGCCTATGTCAGGGTTGACATGGTAAGCACTCGTGCCGGCGCCACGCAAACCAACTTCTTCTTGAACCGTGCCCACCCCATAGTAAATGTTGGGATGCGCCTGTGCTTTCAATGTATGTAACACGTCGATGACCGCCGCGCAACCCACGCGATTATCCCATGCTTTGCCCAGCCAATACTTGGGATTATTCAAAGGGGTTGTTTGTATGTAGGGCACGATCATGTCGCCGGTCTTAATACCAAGCGCTTCCGCCTCGTCTTTGTCTGCAACACCCAAGTCCAGATACATGTCTTCAATGGCCACAGGTTTTTTGCGTTCTTCTTCAGTCAGAATATGGGGTGCTTTAGCACCGGTAACGGCCCGTAGTTTCTTTCCGTCTGCCGTATGGATTTCCATTTGCTGCGCCAGCATGACCTGACTCCACCAGCCCCCAGCAGGTATGAACTTGACATACCCTTCCTCCGTAATCCGAGTAACCATGAAGCCGACTTCATCCATATGGCCGGCCACCATGATGCGTGGTCCGCCTTTCAAACCAACCTTTTCAACAATGATACTGCCTAAGTTGTCTTGTGAAATGGTTCCATGGCCTTCAAACTGCTCTTTCATGTAGTGCCGCACTGCTGATTCATTCCCGGGAATTCCCGGCAGCATGCTGAGTTCTTCAAGTATTGAACGCATCCTATCCTCCTACTTTTTCTTTTTTGGCAACTCGAGAATCCCGGCAATAAGTAGGATAATACCATACGTTAGAACAAGGACAACGAGCACCCATTTCAAAATGTCACCAAAGTTGGGTGAACCAAACATCACATATGCACCCAGTGTCAAGATGACCAGATAGAGGACAAAGGTGGTGAACGTGCTTCGTTGTTTTGTCAACTGCATAATGAGCAAGTAAGACAGCCCTTGTACATAAAGCGTCAATCCGATGGCTAAGTTGACGCCAATCTGTCCAACAGGTGGAATGAGGAGGACCGCGAGTAAAATCCCAACAGCTAAGGTGCCAGCCAAAATCATCGAGGCATGGCGGTTGGTATACTTTTTGCGATGTCTAACAAAATTCATGACGGCATAAAAGACAATAATCGCAGCGACAGCATACTCAACTACTTCCGATATCCAGTCAAAAACAAGGGGTGAGGCGAGAATGGCTAAAACAATCAACACAACACCCAGGACAAGATTGAGCCAAAATTCCTTGAAAACGTACTTTTTCATATTTTTTTCCTCCTTATTGATACTGTTATTTTACCACAGTTTGACCCTGCTGATTACTGCTCTCCGATATTTTTTCTACCACGCGGCTTTCAACGTGCCGCAAAACGTCACGGCATATCCGTAGTTCACGTCCGCGCAGGCCTTTCAACAATGCCTTTTCGATACGTTCGTGTTCTTTGCTGAACTGCACGATGATAGCCTGTGCTTGTGCTTCGCAATGAATCCGTTGTTTGCGCCGGTCGACATCATCGATCAACCTTTTAATCAACTGGTTGGCCTCAAGCCGTTTGAGTATGCCAGACAACGTAGCTTTATCCGAATCAATGTAGACAAGCAGGTCTTTTGCGGTCAACCCCTCATGTTCTGAGATAATCTGCAAGACTTGATACTGAGCATACGTCAGGCCATAGGGTTCTAGCAGCTTGCCGTATAGTCTCCGTGCCGATATTATCGTGTGCTGCATTACTTCAAACAGTTCATGACGCACGCTATCACTCCCCATACAGTTCGTATAGAAACATTATAACGCTTTTACGCTTTTCTGACAAGAAAAAAGATGCCTTCGGCAAGCCGTGGCATCTTAACATCACTGAACGATTTCGTCCGGATGCTCTGCAGGAAACTCCCTTTTGGGAATGGTCGTTTCTGCAACCGGCACGTCTTGAGGAGTCACTTCAAGTTGCTTACGGCGACGGTACTGTCCATATCCGCCATAAGCATCATAGCCTAAATAGAGACTCGCACCCAGAGAAAGTACCAGTATGAGTGTTATTATACTCTCGACATTATAGCCGTTTATCACGACAACCGTTCCGACGACCAATGCGGCAACATGAAAGAAGTAGGTGGGATGATCGCCTTTTTCATGACCACTGCTTACACCATAAAAATGAATCATGCCACGGCCAATCAATACACCGCCAAGTATGTAGCCAAACAAATTCCCTAGCCCGTTTTCTTGTGTCAAGCCAACAAAGATGAAAAGCGCGGCAATCGCGATGTGGGCAATGATTTCGATGATGTTGATGGTGCGGATCACGCCGCTTCTTTGGGTTTTAATAAAGGGAATGAGACGCATCAAGGCGTAACCGCCAATCAACAGCCCGACGAACGCTTCAACAAGCCCTTTGTACTGACCGAAATATAAAATAAGTGCCAATCCAATCAGCAAAACCGCCCCAGTCAGTTTAAATACCCAGTTATAGACGGTAATGGTTGTTTTTAATGATGCCATGTTAACCATCCTCCAAAACTTCAAGATACTATCATCATACGCCTTCACATGAAAAAAGGCAATCAAAAATCCCTAGGTGCTGGAAATCACTCAGTTGCAGAACCGCAGCTCTACTATGGGGGTAGCCTCTTACCGGACCTTTAGGATTCCTTTATAAGTTTCAAAGGCGTTCACACCAGTCAAGTCTCGGCTCCTAATGTGATAATTTGGGGTCGCACGTGAGTGATTTCCAGCCACTAGGGACACTCTCATTGTAATATGAAAGGGGTTACTTTGTCAACCCGCTTGCCTGGATTACTTACAATCTTAATGAACGTCGCTACCAAAAAAACCTCCAAATGGAGGTTTCAAGGTTATAAGACTAGCTTTCAAGTAACAGGGCAACAATCTCGGCTTTCTTCAGCGCAGAATAGCCTTCAATGTCACGTTCTTTGCACAGTTCTTTCAAATCGGCAACCGTCATCGCCTCAAGGGCTTCTTGGTCTAAACCACCGGTTGTTGGCGCGTTGCTTGCTTTGGCAATAACCACTACCTCTTCGCGTACGATGTCACCGTTGAGTCCTCTTTTGGCTGTATCGACGATTTTCGCGAAACCTTGGGGATCGGCCACGGCAATGTCCGCAAGCATCTTACGATTGATATCGACACCCGCAAGGGCAAGACCGTTAATCATTCTTGAATACGATAGACCATTCAAGCGGGCCGCGGCATTGATACGTGTAATCCACAGTTTGCGGAAATCCCGTTTGCGTTGTTTGCGGTCACGATAGCTGTAAGCCAGCGATTTCATGACCTGTTCATGGGCCGTTTTATACAATAAATGCTTGGAGCCGAAATAACCTTTGGCCAGTTTTAATATTTTTCTACGTCTTTTACGTGCGACGTTTCCACCTTTAACTCTAGGCATGGTGGGTCCTCCTTTGAATTATTTTACGTTGGAAATTTGGTGTTTGATACGTTTTTCGTCAGACTTTGAAACGTAGTTGGCACTACGGTTATTTCTGATCGTATTGCTGTTTTTGTTGGTTTTGAGATGCGCGCGGGCGGCATGAGAGACTTTCAGTTTTCCGGTTGCCGTACGTTTGACGCGCTTTTTAGTCCCCGAATGGGTCTTTTGTTTAGGCATGGGTGTTCCTCCTTGAATAGTTGTGATTACTTGTCTTTCTTCGGTGTCAACGTCATGATCATCGTACGACCTTCTTGCTTTGGATGTGATTCGATGTCTGCGAGATCCTCACAACGTTTGGAAAAATCCAACATGACGGTGCGTCCGAGATTGGTATGGGCCATTTCGCGACCACGAAAACGGATCGAGATTTTTAGCTTGTCGCCTTTTTCAAGAAATTTGCGACCGTTTCTCAACTTGGTTTCAAAGTCATGGGTGTCGATTTTCGGAGAAAGACGGATTTCTTTGAGCGAGACGATTTTTTGCTTCTTCTTCGCTTCACGAAGTTTCTTTTGCTGATCATACTTGAACTTGTTATAGTCCATGAACTTAGCTACAGGTGGTTTAGCATTGGGTGCGACCAAAACAAGGTCGAGTTGTCGCTCGTCGGCTATTTCCAGCGCTTCGCGCTTGGTCATGACACCGAGTTGCTCACCACCGTCACCAATGACCATAACTTCACGGGCTCGAATGTCGTCATTCACCAATCCCTGGTTGCGTCTGTCAGTGTTTTTGTTAATAAGTTTCACCTCCTGTCGGATTGCGGAAACAAGAAAAAGTGCAGGCTCGAAAGGGGAACCCACACTTTTGGCGGCAAGATACATGTCGCGCGGCTTAGACCCATTGATTGTTCAATCGGGTGAGAGTGGGTACTCTTCTTTCCACATATTTGTTTGACCTTGTTCATTATATCACGGTTATCGGGTTTGTCAACTGTTTTCCCTTTGCCTTAGCGATTAGTAGTCTCTAGATAAGGTACGTACCATGGCCGCAAGCATGGCCACGCCCGCTGCAAGCAAGACATACCGTGGTTTGAGTAAAAGTGTCATGCGCCCATCTTCAAGCATGTGGGCATTCGCGACAAGCATCTGCAAAACATAAGCTATGGCTGGGGTGGCCTGTTGGGAGACCCCGTAGGGCACCAGTACTTCTGTCGCAAGATAGCCAAACCAAACGATGAACTGACTCAAAACATGTTGGATAAACACCGCAAGACAGGCCGCAAGCATCACATGTTGAACAAACATGACCGACAGCGACCCCATCATGCTATCTTGTGACCAAAAGCCATCGACATGAAACCACCTCGCCACGGCAGTCGCCTGCAAAAGCAACAAAAGCATCACGCTCCACAATACAAGGAAAAGGGCAATGCACTGGCTTATGAACAACCGCGTACGACCAACACGTTGGACAAGCAGCACCTCATAACGGCTCATGTGGAAAAGCTGTAAACCCAAGTACGTCAGTAAGGCGACCAAACTGGTTTTCATAAAGGTGAATACCTCAAACGCGTAGTCCCTAGCAAACATCTCGGCATGGATGATGCGTTCATGTCTTGGTTCGTACCAACGTGTCATCATCACATAGACCACAAGATTCAAGCCACACAGGACCAGCAAGAACACCCGTGTCTTGCGGGTGAACAAGTAATGAAGGTGCCATCGCAATAAGTTTTTCACAGTCTAATCCTCTCTGCATCTAGGTCTGCAAAATCATCGACAAGATGGGTGGCGCAAATAATCATCCCAGCCTGATGCCCGAGGTGTTCGACGAAACGCTTGCGACTGAGGGCATCCAATCCATTCAGCGGTTCATCATAACAAGTTAGCGCGCGTTTTGCCAGCATGGCTGACATGAGGTTGACTTTTTGCTTCATACCCTTTGACAGTGATTTAAACGCGTCATGACGGCGATGGCGCAGTTCAAAAGCTTCAAGTAAGGCATCCAATCCGAAAAACGGTCGTTTCTCCAGGCGACACAAGCCTTTCAAGTACGTATCGATGGTCATGTCTTCAGGATAGTGGGCTGTCTCCTGAACGTACAAAACCGAATCCGGTACGTTCAACCGTCCCTCATAAACAATCAAACCGGCCATCGCCTTGAGCAAGGTCGTCTTGCCTGAACCGTTTCCCCCAATCAGCAACGTGATTTTGTGTGATAGCGTCCTGTCGGGATGCGTGACAACTGTTTTCCGGTAAACCTTTTTAAACCCTTCAATCTGAATCATGGTGTCTTATATGGGCCGTCGGGTGCACCGCCGCAAACCATTGTGTACGGATAAACTGAAAATCATCGACGACTTGACGGTGAACATGTCCAGCACCAATGAGACTGAACACGACCGGATAACGGTCTAGCAACCAGCCCTTCCCCTCATAGCGAAACGGTATGAAAAACTGCAACGTTTCACCCGGCATGATCACAATGGCCGTATCTTGAGGTGTCGGTGTGGCAAATACTTGCTCGATTTCAGGTTCAAACAAAGCATGCTCTAGGTGGGCTGAACCTTCCCCCTCATAAAGGACAAAGGCGGACATGTCCATGGCGATTGGGTCGCAGTTGATGCTCATATCAGAAATCTCCACCGGATGGGTACGGGTATTCTCAACACTGAGCACCATCCCTGTGGCAGTGGGAATGTCGTGGAGCTTGAGATGCACATTGTAGCGCGCGCTGATTTGTAACCAATCGGCTTCTTGCCGGGCGAAAACGTAGTTGAAAGCACCGATATCCAAGTCAGCCGAGCGACCGTTCTCAAGGTCAAAAACCAGCCGGGCATCCGGGATGTTCAACAGAAAATCATCGGCGTGAAACACAGGGCGCAGGACATAGTTAAAGGCCTTGTATGGTTGACCGTCATACACCACTTGTCCAAGTGACTGGATTTCGACCAACTCAAGGGGCATGCGCATCCGCATGTCGCTTGAGGCGACAGCTGGATTGATCACGGCTTCTTCTACGGTGTATGGCGACCGTTCATCGGTGATGAGAAAGGGCACAGAAAACGTCTCAAGCGCGTGGGTGTAAACATATGTGTGGCATTGGCGCACCGTAATGATTTCAAAGGGCCGGTCGGATTGACGCATGCGACCCATAAGCGCGATCAGTCCGCTAATCAGTATCAGCATCAACATCGTTATCAGGAACGTCCGCGTCATCTGGCATCACCGCCTTTACAATGGAAAAATATTCAGTCGTGAGAACAAACACTTCCCATCCGCCCTGCCGTGTATTGCGCCAAAAACGGTAATATTTTGCGACGCCATTGGTCACTTTCCCCTCGCCGAACACTTCGACACGCAAAGTGGTCCGTGGATCGACCGTCATGCGGATATCGACACGTTCCTCGCGTTGCGAAGTGGTTTCATAACTCACTTGAGGGCGGATGTGTGCATCAAGACCTAGGCGAAATCCCCTTAAATCACCAGCGCCGGTCAACCCGATGTTACCCGTGGCACTGACTTGTAGTTTTCCCTGTCCTTTTACATTGAAGTAGTAACTTTTTTGAATGGGGCTGAAGCCTTCGTTGCTGATGACATACAGGGTGTCTTTTTGAAACGTGACGGGTTCATTTTGCATGACCGTATAAGTCCGCCACCCCCAAAAGCGTCTGCGCTCGACTTTTTTGACATACTGATCATACTCAGATTGAGAATAGTCTTCAAGCAGCTTAGCTCCTGCGCGACGAAATGTGATGTTCTGATACGTAAGATACTCCCCCGCTTCAACAGGCAACGCGCTTCCTGCGAGCATAAAAAGCATCAGTGTGACGCATACTATTTTCTTCATGGTTCACCTCCACCCTTATTGATACGTTTGATAAGGTGACTTTTCTTTATCCCATAAGAAAATCCCCTTAAGGTAGTTTTCCGCAAGCCGATTTACTCGCAGTGTCTACGTTAAGGGGATGGGAATCATATCACGGGGTTGTGCTAGTTGTTTGATTATGCTTTTTGATAAAGGCTTCGGCATCCTTGATACCCGTCTGAAAGCGGTGCTCAATGCTTTTGTCCCGGAAATCGAGTATCCCACGGAGGTTTTTTGATGGCACAATGGTGTGAACCGTAATATCATGAGGCAACTTTTGCCGCTTGCGTCGGAAGCGAAATAAATCGATGAGGATGATTTCGGTACAACCATGATTGATGAGAGGGGTGCACGGTGTGTTATCGAGCACGCCACCATCATAGTGCGTTTCATTATCGATGACCACCGGCTTGAACACAACAGGAATGGCGCAACTCGCCATCAAGGTTTTCTTGATGGTGTCGCGGTCAAGTTCTTTGAGCAAGGTATAGCGGACATGGTCGATGTCATCGAACATGTTACGGATGTTCAGTGACAACAGTTCGGCAAGGGTGACTTTTTGATTACCGACATGACTCGTCGTCACATAAACATTGCTGGCATAAATCGCATCATAATCGATGGTTCGATCCATGATCGCTTCAAGTTTGTCGGTTTTATAGTACCCTTTGAACGGTAGTCGTAGTTTATCTTCAAACACGCGTTTGAAAACATTTTTGTCGGAGACGAAAATCTCATCAAGCGGTTCATTACGCCAGAGATTCTCGGCGATACGCAAATCCTTCATAGCCAAAAGGACGGCATTGAGCGAGCCGACACTTGAACCGCTAATCGCTACAAGGTCATCGAGCATACCGGCTTCCTGAAGTGTTTTCAATACACCAATTTGATACGCGCCCCTAGCACCGCCGCCCGATAAGGCGACCCCCAACTTTCTTTTCATTGAAACGCTCCCTTTGCTAATATGGTAAGCGATTACCGTGGCGGTAAACGGCTTGAATAATACCGCCACCTAAGCATCGCTCTTGATCGTAAAGCACACAAGACTGACCGGGTGTGACAGCTCGAACAGGACGATTAAAGTGTACGACCACAACCCCCTCCTGCACCGAGACCCTGACAGGAATGTCTTGTTGGCGGTACCGGACTTTGGCTGTACACACAAGGCCATCGAGTTGTATGTCAAGACCGATGACATTCACCGCTTCAAGCCGGCACATGTCGGCATACAGTTGTGGATGGTGGAAACCTTGACCGACTGTCAACGTATTGTCTGGCAACGATTTACCGATGACGAACCATGGTTCGGGTCCGTAACCGTCTAAGCCACCAATACCAAGTCCTTTCCGCTGACCGATTGTATAGTGCATCAAACCGGTGTGCCGACCAATCGTCTCGCCCTCAAGCGTGATGATAGGGCCGGGTTTTGCTGGTAAATAATTATCAAGAAATGCACTGAACTCACGTTCACCGATAAAGCAAATACCAGTTGAGTCTTTCTTATCTGCCGTCGGCAAGCCCGCCGCATCGGCTTTTTTCCGGACATCCGCCTTTTGCATGTGCCCGATAGGAAACAAGACCTTTTCAAGTTGTACCTGTGTCAACTGTGACAAAAAATAGGTTTGATCTTTGTTGTCATCGGCACCACGCAACAACATCACTTCAGGCTTATGCGCGACACGCGCGTAATGACCCATGGCGATGTAATCTGGTGCAAACTGCTCGACATGGCGCGCAAAGGCCGCAAACTTGATGTATTTGTTGCACATGATATCGGGATTCGGTGTCCGGCCGGCTTCATACTCACGTAAAAAATACGTGAAAACATCCCGCCAGTATTCTTCGATGAAATCAACACGATGCAGTGGGATGCCCAAGTGCTCACATACTTGCAAGGCATCCTGATAATCACGTTCTTGGCTACAAATCGGGGCGTCGCGGTCCGGATTCCCAAGGACATCTTGGTTGAGTGTCGAGTCCCAGTTGCGCATGAACACACCCATCACATCATAGCCGGCCTCGAGCAGTTCGATGGCTGCTACGCTGGAGTCTACGCCGCCACTCATACCGAGAACGACTCGCTTTTTCATGGTATCAAATCCTTACCGCTTCGTTTTGTTGACATCGCTTGGCATCCGGAGATCGCTGCGGGGTGACAAGGAGATGTCAATGATTTTTGGTGAATCCGGTGATGCCTGACGCTTGAACTGTTGGCTGTAAAACCGACTGAAAAAATGGGTGACATACTGCTGTGCCGCTTGTTTGTCAAGATCGAATGTTTTACCGATGAGCCAGGCGATCCGTGCCTCGGTATCCCCAAAGCGCAGGAAACGGTGTAGAATAAAATCATTGACTTCATACTTCCCAATCGCATCTTCGGTCAGCTGGTTCAAGATTAACTCCGGTGAAATGGGGGTTTCGAGTACGTCGTGGACAACCTGTTCGATGGCCTCGTTAAACTTATTATGCGCATAGTGTTCAATCATAAAACGGACCAACGTTTTAGGAATGCCAGCATTGATGCCATACATGCTCATTTGATCACCATTATACGTACACCAGCCAAGCGCGAGCTCGCTCATGTCACCTGTTCCCAAAACAATCCCTTCGTGCATGTTCGCCAAGTTCATCAAAATCATCGTTCTCGCGCGTGCCTGCGTGTTTTCATAGGCGGCGTCAAGCGTCGTAGAATCATGGCCAATCAAAGAAAAATGATCATTGACATGATTGCGGATATCGATTTCTTTCAACGTCACTTTCAAATGATTAATCAAGGCCTTAGCTTGATTCAATGTCTTCTCGGAGGTTCCAAAAGCCGGCATCGTCACACCGATAATGTTTTTTCTAGCCATACCAATCTGATCGGCGACACGGGTGGCAATCAGCATCGCCAAGGTTGAATCAAGCCCGCCACTCACGCCGATAATAATCGTCTTAGAACCGATATGCTGGATGCGTTTGATTAAAGCATTTTCCTGTAGTGCGGCGATTTTCTCAAAAGCGCGAATGTGGTCCGATTTGGGGACAAATGGTGTTTGATCGATGGGCGACTCGAAGTGATACTCTTCGCTCTTTGGTAAGTTGAACTCAACATGAACGACGTCGATGGGAAACTTGTTCAAGGTGTCACGGAAGGATGAATGCAACTTCCGTGCATAGTTGATACGCGATAAATCAATGTCACCATAGATGATTTCATTGTCCCTTGAAAATGATTCTGTCTCAACGAGCAAATCACCATTTTGAGCGATGACATTGTGGCCGCTAAAAACAGTTTCCGATGTGGACTCATGTACACCTGCGCTGGAGAAGACATATGCACCAGCATTACGACGTGAATGTTCGATGATCGCCCGCCGTCGCACGGCACGTTTATGAAGATACTCATTAGAGGCGCTCAAGTTGAGAATCATCTTCGCGCCATTTAAAGCCAACAGGTTACCGGGTGAAATGGGTGCCCACATGTCTTCGCAGATTTCTACACCGAAACTGATGACACCGTCATCGGACTTGAAAACGATCGAGCCAAACGGTACGAACTGATCCAAGTAACGCAAGTTCTTGATTTGCCGGACAATATCGAATCCGGATGTAAACCAGCGTTTCTCATAAAATTCCTGTGTATTGGGCAAATAGAACTTCGGTACAATACCGAGAATCTTATCTCCTTGAATAACCAAGGCACTGTTATACAAAATGCCGTCGATTTCTACTGGTGCACCAATCACGAGAATGCCCTTGAACGGGTTGTCGGCGAGTAATCGGGCAATGTTTTCCTTGACCTCTTCAAGCAAGCCTTGTTGGAAAAAAAGATCATTACATGTATAGGCGGAAATGCCGAGTTCTGGAAACACGGCGATACTTGACTTCAATGTCTGCAATATGTTCAGCATCTCCGAGACATTATAACTGGGATTGCCTACTTCTAGTTTGGGTGTGATGCTGGCAACTTTGACAAAATCCTGATAATACATGATGTCACCTCCGATAGAGCTGATGTGTCTTGATGTAGTCCCATATGGCTTCAGGTACCATCTCGGGGTTCATGGTTTCACGAAAAACCGTACTGGAGACCGCTACGTCAAAATCTTGGAATACAAGGAGATGATGACGATGTCTTCGCAAGAATGGATCGCCTTCAATCAAGGTTTCGACGGAATCATCCTGGCGGTTCAAAATGATGAAAACAAACTCCGACAAAAGACTTTCTGCCATTTTCCAAGCATGCAGTTCAGCAAGGTTGTCGGCCCCGATTAAAAACGCGACATCGCCTTGCAACGTTTCACTCAACCGACTCAAGGAATGGTAGGTACCCATGAAATCAGTGTCCTGTATTTCTAGGTCTGATACAGAGGCTTTCGGCAAATCCTTAGTCAGTAAATGCAACATGTTCAAACGGTGGTGATTGCTGGCCAAGTCACTTTTAGTGTAAGCGCTGGAAACGGGCAAAAAAATGAACGAATCGACCTTGATGCGTTCTATGACAAAATGATAGGTTTCCAAATGGGCCACCGTGGGTGGATTGAATGCCCCACCATAAACGATATGCATGACCTCACCTCCTACTTTCGATTATATCATACATCCTCTTTTTGGCTACCTCTTGTTGGGGGTGTGCTATAATAAACTCAAACTTCAGACTAAAAAATGAGGAGACCCATTATGCAGATTGATCGCGATTATATTGTGACACTGGCACAAGAGATACTCACGATTCCAAGCCCAAGTGGCTACACGGACGAAATCATCGAACGTATTGCCCAGGAAGCGGATGCTTTCGGATTATCACATCGACGGACCAAAAAGGGCAACTTACTCATCACCCTCCCCGGCAAGACCGACAAAAAAATCGGTTTAAGCGTCCACGTCGATACATTGGGTGCGATGGTTCGAAGTATCAACCAAGACGGCACCCTAAAGTTCACCTCGATTGGTGGACCAAGCTGGCCGACGCTTGATGGTGAGTATTGCACCATTCAGACTCGGGCGAACCAAACTTACACCGGTACGTTTCTATCCACAAGTCCGGCCGTTCACGTTTTCAAAGATGCCAACACGAAGGTCCGTTCACCTGAAGAGATGGTGGTTCGCATTGATGAAGTTGTTCGCTCAAAAGAGGATGTCAAAGCACTTGGCATCGAAGTCGGCAACTACATTTTCTTTGATCCGAAAACCACCATCACACCATCAGGTTTCATCAAATCCCGTTTTCTTGATGATAAAATCAATGTGGCCAGTCTGTTTGGCATGGTCAAGTTCTTCCGCGATACACACCTAACGCCTGAAGCGACCCTTGAACTGATCATTTCGACGTATGAGGAAGTCGGTCATGGTGCCGCTGCCATTCCTGAACTTGACGAGATGATCGCCATCGACATGGGCTGCATCGGTGACGACCTCAGTTGTACAGAGTACGATGTGTCCATCTGTGCCAAAGATTCAAGCGGTCCGTATGATTACGCCCTGACGAATCGTTTTGCAGCACTGGCAAAAGCACATGGTTTGAACTATGCGGTCGACATCTATCCTTATTACGGTTCAGATGTCAGTGCAGCCCTTAGAGGTGGCAACGATCTCAAAGGTGCCTTGATTGGACCGGGTGTGCATGCAAGTCATGGCATGGAGCGAACGCACATCGATGCGGTCATCAACACGGTCAAACTTCTCATTCTTTACACCACGACGTCATAAAAAAACAGGCATCCGGGTTGATGAACAATCCGGATGCCTGTTTCATAGAGGTGCCTCGGCTTTAGTTGCGGTAAATGGATTTTTCTTGAATGGCCTTAAGGCGAAACTCACGATGCCTTTTGGAAAAGCAACCAGTCCTTCTGTGATGACGATGGGCATCAGCTTGAATGACTCTTTGTAAGCCGCAATACGCAGTTCGGCCTTACTCATCATGTCATTGTCTTTGAACAGGTACCGCCGGGTCACGATGCCGATGCGACAGGTGAGGAGTCCGTTTGAAACACCTTGAAAAATCGAGTTTGTGGCGGTTCTTAACATGGGCAGATCGGTGAGGGCTTCACCCGCTTTTGAAGGCAGCATCTCGGTGAAATTGATGCCTTCGAGGTTTTCGGCGATCATGGCCGTGACGGCAACATTCAAACTGAGTTTGGCAAGATGGGTGTAACTTGGACGAAAACCGCAAGCCTTCACGATTTCCTTAACCATTTTAATGTTGGTAAAAATCACGCTGAACATGTCTAGCTGCCCGTTTTGCGAAATGGCTGTCGTGACTAGGACCGTTTTGGAATGATTGATGACGATGCGGTCAATCTCCTTGCGAATGGTTCCCTTGAACACACTTTGCAAGGCACCTGGAAGTTGATCCGGGTCATTGAGGTGCGACCGCAAATGAAGCTTGTCTGTCTCGGTGATGGCATCACCACGCAACAAGTTTTTTGCGGCAGTGCGGTAAGCCCGAACATTTTTTTCCGGTGCGGCTTCGATGTCAATGGTGAACGACGGCGCAAAGAAAATGACCCGCAACGGGTTGATAATCAGCACATACAACACAATGAACGCCAAACCATAAAAGCCATACTCAACAAACCGATGGACTTGGCGCAACCGTTCGCCGACACTGATGACATTGGCGATGAACACGAGAACCAAAATAACAAGCACTGCGATCAGGATGCTGATCCAAAATGTTTTTTTACCCATGAGAACGACCCCTTTCTAATCAGCTATATTGTATCATGAAACGCGGAAAAACACTTGTAAAAAAAAGACAGATACATCGGCGGTGCCTTCCATGGCTTCGCGTTTTAACCCGTCGTCTTTCCAACGCTACGCACATGTGTTTTTCGACGATTTAGGTCGCACGCTCACCCGGTATTGAATCGGGGTGATGCTTGTTTGTCTCAAACCCTGTTCTTTTCAGTACCTGCGTGCTCACCGTGCGCTATGAACCGTACGAAACAGGCCACACCCGCTTCGTTTGCCTTCTTGAAACCGACCGCCTCGTAAAACCGGCACGCCTTCAAGTCGTTCGCATCGGTAATCAAAACTGTTTGCCGGACATGAGAAACCGCTGTAAGCGCTGCTTCAAGAAGCGCGCGACCCACGCCTTTTCGCTGATAAGCCGTCGCGACCAACAAGTCTTGAATGTAGGCGATGTGGGCGTCATCGCCCACCACTCTTATCAAGCCGACAAGTTGCCCATCAACCTTAGCGCCTAGCACCAGGATTGATTGGCGAAACATTTTGGCAAACTTCGACCTATCATCAAGATACGCTTGCCAGCCGACATCTTGATACAAGGTCTGCAAAGCCTCAAGGTCAAAATCCGTCATCGGTTTGATTTGCATAGTCCATCACTCCTTATCTCTCATAGGCTACCACAATCAACCGACTTTGCCAAACTCAGTGTCGTGGGGTGCGAACAACACGCTCTTCATGGACAATGCGACCCCCTTCAAGTACGATGACACGATCGGCAAGCATCCGGGCATCTTCCTCATCATGCGTAACGAGTATGCTGGTCATGTTGGCCTTTTTGAGCAGTGAGGCCAGTTCGAGACGAATGGTATGTTTCAGATCGGTGTCAATGTTTGAAAACGGTTCATCAAGCAAGAGCATTTTCGGCATCGGCGCTAACGCACGGGCAAGCGCAACACGCTGTTGTTGGCCACCGGACAACTGATGGGGATAGCGACGGGCGAAACCGGTCATCGCAATCATCTCAAGCAGCGCATCCACCCGCGCCTGACGGGCCTTGCGCGGGGTCTTATGCAAGCCAAACGCAATGTTTTGCGCAACCGTCCGGTGTGGGAACAAGGCATAATCCTGAAAAACAAAGCCGACTTCGCGCTTGTCAGCGGGTGTACATCGGGACGTATCACACACCGTTTCACCGGCAATGTGGATGCGGCCGCAGGCGGGCATCTCAAGTCCTGACAACGTCCTGAGCAAGGTGCTTTTGCCCGACCCGCTACTGCCTATGATGGCGAGGATTTCACCTTTTTGCATGGTGAAAGTCAGTTGATGGAGCACTGGGGTTTTGGGGTAAGAAAAGGACAAATTCTCAATATGGACGTACATGGGCGGATCGACCTCTTTTCTTCGGCCCTGAAAGGGCGTATATCAGTAACGCGGACATCATAATCAAAATCAGTGATGCCACGCCGGTGTCTTGAATCATCTCATCGCTGGCATATTCGTATATCCGGCTAGCGAGCGTATCATAGTTGGCTGGACGTAATATCAAAGTGAGCGGCAACTCCTTCACCACATCGATAAAAACAATGACCGCTGCGGCAAAAAGACTTGACTTAAGTAAAGGAACATCGATTTTCAGCAACGTGGAGAGTTTCCGGTGATTCAGAGTATACGCCGCTTCCGTAAACGTTTCACCCAACTTGTCATAACCTGCTTCAATGCTGTTGTAACCAATGGCCATGAAGCGCAGGATGTAGGCAAAAACCAACATCCCCAGACTCATGGATAAAACGAGGACCGGTGAAGCAGGATTAAGCCAGCGATAAAGAGGATAAAGCTGTCGGTCCACGGTGATGAAAAATAAGTTTACAGCGATGGCGATGACGGCACCCGGAATGGCATAGCCAAGTGTCGTAGCCTTAAGCCAAGCGCGCTTCCAACCTTTAGGACGGAACCGACCGAAGTTAGCAAGCATCAGCGCAATGACCACAATCAGTGCTGTGCTACCCAAAGCGATCGTCAGCGTGTTCATGAAGTTATAAAAGAGCGTCATGTTGAGTGTATTACGCCACGTCAGAACAGCATAATGCATCAGCTGCATCGTCGGAAACAAAAAACCAAACCCAAGGATCAACCAAAGACAAAACGGATGGACAACACGCGCTAGACCCCGTAGCGGACGCGCTGCGATAACGCGACCTTTGACATGAACGGTATAGCGACGATGTCCCCGCAATACTCTTTCAAGGACCAAAATGACAAACACCATGATCAGTAGCACCGCAGACAAGCGAATCGCCGTAACCACCTCACCAAAACTGAACCAAGCATTAAAAATCGCAAAGCTGAATACCCGGATATTGAAGTACGCGACAAGTCCATAATCATTCAATGTTTCAAGAACAACGAGAAACACCCCCCCAATCAAAGCGGGTCGAAGCAACGGTAAAACCACGAGAAAGAAGGCACGGAACGGCCCAACACCCAACGTCAGGGCACTTTCAGCATACGCAGCACTCTGTCGTTTTAGCGCTGCACGAACAAACAAGTACACATATGGATAGAGTGTGAACACAAAGATGAAAACCGCCCCGGCCATGGTCATGGGCTGCAACAGCTGTGGCAATGACACAAGGCGTAAAAAGCGGGTCACCGTCCCTGTATAACTCAACATATCGGCATAGACGTATCCGGCGATATAGGCAGGGACAGCCAAGGGCAAGACCAGCATCCACGAGAGCACGCGCACACCAAAAAAGGTGTAACGTGTTGTCAATACAGCGGCATACGTCCCGATGAGGGCTGTCCCAAATGCTGTCCAGAAAATCATCACACTGGTATTGCGGATGTAGGCAAGCAACCAAATTTGACGAATATGGCGCCATGCGTCAGTCGAAGGTTCGAACAGATGACGCAAAATGAACAAAAGCGGGACGATAATCGCCAGTCCCGCTATGAGTGCAAACAAGGAAAACAGTGGTCCATCATGGTTGATTCGTCGTTTCATCCACACACACGTCCATCCAGTCTTGTCAAATTATTCCCAACCGACCTCATCCATCAATGTCATGGCCTGCGTAGCATGAACACCCAATGATGACAAGGGTAAATCCTGTGCCTTGAATGCGCCCCAAGACGTGAGCAGTTCATGGGGTTCAACCGCCGGATTGATCGGATACTCGAAATTGGCATCCGCATAAAGACGTTGCGCTGTTTCGGATACGAGGAACTCCAGGAAACGGATGGCCGCTTCTTTATTGGGGGCATGTTGGGTGATGCCGGCGGCGCTGATGTTCACATGGGTACCGGTTGTTGCTTGATTGGGGAAGAAAATTCCCACCGTTTGGGCAACCTCTTGCTCGTATGGATCGCTTGAAACGCTCATACGACCAATGTAATACGTGTTCATAATGGCCACATCAGCCACCCCGGCAAGCAAGGCTTTAGCCTGATCCCGATCATTACCTTGCGGATTGCGTGCGAAATTGGCCACTAGGCCCGCCGCCCAGTCCTTGGCCGCTTCTTCACCCCACAGCGCAATAAAGGAGGCCATCAGACTCTGATTATAAATATTGGTACTTGTACGGGTCACCACCCGATTGGCCCACACGGGATCGGTGAGCGCCTCATACGTAGACAGTTCCGAAGGGTTCACGCGTGCCGGATGGTAGACAATGACCCGGGCCCGTCGCGTCAAGCCGAACCAATACCCTTCGTCATCTCGGTAGTTTTCCGGAATATTTTCATGTAGCACAGTCGATGCAACCGGCTGTAGCAATCCGAATGTCTTCGCACGATGAAGCCGGCCGACATCGGCGATAATCAGCAAGTCCGCCGGTGAGTCCGCCCCTTCGTTTTGCAGTCGGGTGATTAGCGGATCGGCACTGTCCCTGACAAGATTGACCTTGATGCCGGTCTCAGCCTCAAACAGAGCATATATGTCGCGGTCGGTATCGTAATGACGTTCCGAGTAGATTGTCAGGACTTGCTCGGGATTTTCGGAACCAAAACGACACCCACTTAGGAGGATTCCAAGTGTAATCAGTAAAGCAACTACAAGTAACTTACGCATACTAACTCCTTATTTGAAATGTTTTTAAATAAATAGCGTGATGATTTAAGTATAACCGAGCCTGTGAACTGTGTCAAACCTATCAAGAACTTTTATAAATAGGTCTGGTAGCACCCAAGAAAAAGGCCCTATTCATAGTGAACAGCGCCTTCTTGAAAACCGCTTCTTTTACTGACGTAAAACACTTGCCTATCGGGTACTGGTGTTATCGTTTTGAACCGTTTTTATACACTTCTTCACTGTAGCGGGTATAGAGTGCCTCAACAACACCGGGCGAAAACGGGCCTTTTCGCCCTTCAATCCAGTGTTTTAGTGTATCGAGTTCTCTTTCCAAAATTTGTTTCAGACTGTCTGAATAATCCATCTTGATTTTATGCCGGTTGTACTCCTTGCGATCGAGCACGGTATACGAGTAATCAGGCGAAACTTTGATATCAAGATCATAGTCGATATACTTCAACGCTTCATCATCGATCATATATGGGGAGGCGATGTTGCAATAGTAAAAAATACCTGTCGGTCTGATAATCCCGATGACATTGAACCATTGGCGTTTAAAAAACCAGGTGACCGATGGTTCGCGCGTATACCAGAAGCGACCGTTCGCCTCAATGACTTTGGTACGATAATTCGCCAGCACAACCGAATCCGCATCATGTTCCACAACGGTGGCGTGCGCCCATATGCGATGAAGTTTGGCGTTGTGCTTGTAACTTTGGACAACAAGGTCGTCCCAAAGGTTCACACACATCGTTCATCACATCCTTGTGCAACCATTATATCACAAAACACAAGGAGTGAAAGTGTTTTATCTTGCATGCACAGCGGATCAGTCGCGGACGGGTTCGGTGAGATGCAGGCCGGGGTAGTGTTGTTGTCGCAAGGCTTCATATAAGACGATTGCCACTGTGTTTGCAAGGTTCAAACTTCGGACTTTATCTGTCATCGGTAGACGAAAACAGTGTCCAGGGTAGGCCGTGCGCACCGCCTCAGGCAAACCGGTTGATTCTTTACCAAATATCAAATAAACTGGCAACTTGGCATCCAACGCAAAATCACACCGATCCGGTGTTTGTTCGCCGTATCGTGTGAGGAAGTAAAAACGACCGCTGTTTTGGGCGAAAAAATCATCGAAATCATCATACAGACGGTAGTCCAGGTGCTCAAAATGATTGACCGCAAACCGTTTGAAGGTCCGTTCGCTGAACATGAAGCCAAGCGGGCGAATCAAATGTAAAACTGTATTGGTTGCGACACATGTTCGGATGATGTTCCCGGTGTTTTGAGGAATCTCAGGTTCAAACAGGACGACGTGGTTCATAAAGATGCCTCCATCGCTTCGATGATCCAACTTGCCGTATCGGCAAACCAGGGCACATGGGCGTACTGCGCGAAGACAACGCGCATGAGCGGCAGGCTGGCAAGGTGGTTTTGTGTGTAAAGCAATGCAAACGCGTTCCGTTTCAGGACGAGACCCCCACGAAACATGAATGCGTAGTTTCCGTATTTTTTTTGCAGTTGCTTGTTGGACTGCGACAACAATGTGGGCAAATGGAGTTCTGCCGCCTCATCGGGTCGGAAGAGATCATGCTGAGGTGGTTTGACATGATGGTTTTTCGGGCAGACTTTTTGACAAATATCACACCCGAACAAGACTGTTTTAAGT
Source organism: Acholeplasmatales bacterium (assembly GCA_007694145.1). GTDB lineage: Bacteria > Bacillota_I > Bacilli_A > Izemoplasmatales > Izemoplasmataceae > SKGI01. The sequence goes on from RECF01000046.1 coordinate 22,662, forward strand.
GGTTTAACATCCGCGGGTGTCAACGGGATTTTTGCTTGTGTCACATACGATGAACACTGCCTGATCTTGAAAACATCGCCAAGCGCACCGGTTGGACAGGCCCTCACACACTGGCGACATACCCCACAATCATCTCGCACAGCTTGTGGGTTTTGCGGGGTCGGGATATCCACAAGCAACACGCCGATAAAAAAATAGGTACCTAGTTCAGGATGGATGAGCAGCTGATTATGCCCGATATAGCCAAGGCCGGCCTCAGCCGCCGCAAACCGCTCATCAACGGGAGAAATATCCGCATAACCTTTGGCAGCAACGCCCACCGCTTTGTACCGACTTTCCAGTGTTGAAAACACCTCGGCAAACATGCGGTGATAATCGTCACCATAGGTGTAGCGAGCCAACCGGCCATAGCCGGCACCTTTGTGTGCAACGGGTTCTGAGGGATAGGCCATGCATAGCACCGCCATGCTTTCATAAGCAGCAAGCAACCCATCATCCTTAAGCCGTTCAGGATGACGCTTTGAAAGGGCACGCAGATAATCGTTCGTATTGAGCCAGCGGCTATCGGCCAGCCATGGATGGCACAAGAATGGATCCATAAATGCCGCCTCCTATAACAGAAAATGGTGGATGCATGAAGCATCTCACCATTTTATCATGTCGGTCCAGACCTCGGACCGATAGATTCAGCCAGGCAACGTGCAGGACATGCCGTGGCAGGTCATCTTCATTATATCATGATGACGCGGTGCATGCAACTTTATTTCCGCTGGTCAATCCGGATGCGTGCGATGAAACTAGGATCAAATGTATTGGCCTTCAACATGGCAATCTCGTACTTGTAAGGTGGATAAAGTCTTGCTTTAGATGCATCATCTTCGGTAACATACGGTGTTTCGAGAATTTTCGGGATGTGCGCAAAATCAGGATGATGAACAATATGTGACAACGCAGGAAAGCCGATGTGACCAAGACCGAGGTTTTCGTGGCGGTCCTTGCTCGCACCTTGGGGATTTTTCGAGTCGTTGATATGAAACACACCGATCCGTTCAACCCCAATCACATCATCAAACTGTTGCATGACCCCATCAAAATCGTCTTTGATGTCATAGCCTGCATCGTGGGTGTGGCACGTATCAAAACAGACACTGAGGCGCTCCGGGGCTTTGACACAGTCCATGATGGCTCGCAACTCTTCAAAGTTCCGACCGATTTCCGTTCCTTTTCCAGCCATCGTTTCAAGCGCTACCCTGACTTGAACACCTTGCGTCTTCGCAAACACGTCATCCAAGCTCTCGGCAATATAGGCAATGCCCACATCCGCCCCTTGCCCAACATGCGCACCAGGGTGCAAGACAATGTGCTCGGCACCTATAGCGGCGGTCCGTTCAATCTCACTGACGAGAAACTCAATCGCAAACCGTCGTTTCTCGGGGTCTGGATTGGCGAGATTGATGATGTAGGGGGCATGTACGACAATATTCCCTAGCGGTAGGCCCTGTTCAGCCATCCGTTGTTGGGCCGCCTCGATACGCAACTGTTCGAGGGCGCGTCGGCGCGTGTTTTGTGGCGCACCTGTATAAATCATAAATGCGGTGGCATCGTAAGACAGCGCTTCTTCAACACTACCAATCAACATCGCATCACCTTGCATCGAGACATGCGAACCTAATTTCAACATCATATTATCGTCTCCTTTTTTGTCTTGACGGTTGCGTCTTGGGTCGAGGACGCTTCGATGCCTCTTTGGATTGGCCGGGACCACTTGAGCGGGTGGTACTGCTTGATGGTCGACTTGATGACCGTTTTAGTGGTTCAGGGCGGGCACCACCCTGGATTACAATGGGAATGTGATGCTTGTCGATGAATGCAAAAGCAGCGGCATCTTGATCTGTAAAATAGCTGATGGTCTCGCCGCTTTGCCCCATGCGGCCGCTGCGGCCAATGCGGTGGACGAAAAATGCCATGTCTTTCGGTAAATCATAGTTGATAATGTGGGATACCCCGACTAAGTCGATGCCGCGACTGGCCATGTCACTCGCAACAACATACTGATATTTCAAGCGCCTGATATCATTCAAGATTTGCTTGCGACGTCGAGGGGGTAAGTCCCCATGCAACATCACGACATTGACACCATCCTGATAAAGCATCCGGCCTAATCGTTCAACGTCCTCTTTCTTGTTAGCAAAGATGATGGCCAAGTAAGGATTGATATTGGCCACCGTTTCCTTGAGGCGGTCATCTTTGCTGCGGGACGAAGTACACTTGATGAATGTGTGGGTCAAGTTGAGGTTTTGCAAGCTGTGATCCACCAGATCAACGAGAAGGGGCTGACGCATGGACCGTTTTAAGAACGGCCGCAATGACTCAGGCAGCGTGGCACTGAACACCATCATTTGCGCGTTGGCCGGTACTGTCGCATAAATATGTTCGATTGCTTCTAAAAACCCGCTTTCAAGGGTCATATCCGCTTCATCGATTACCAATGTTTTCGCCTTGTGTATAGCCAGTGCATGGGATGTTTCAGTCAAATCCCGAATCCGACCCGGTGTACCAATCACGACATGTGGCTGGCGTTTTTTAAGCGCGTCAACTTCCCGGTCACGGTCTTTCCCACCTGTATAAAGTCCGATGCGGATGGGCCACGGTGCGTGCTCGGCAAGCTGCCGGGCAAATTGCTCGATTTGGGTGGCCAGTTCGCGTGTTGGGCTCATGATCACCGCCGATACCGTATCGTCTTCTGGCACAAGTTTTTCAAAAATCGGTATCAGGTAAGCATGCGTCTTACCGGTTCCTGTTTGGCTCGACACCATTAAATCACGACCCGCTAGCGCTGCTGGGATAACGGCATTTTGGACTTCAGTATAGCGCTCAAATCCTAAAGCCTCGAGTGCTGTTTTAATAAAGGGTTTCATCTTTTCCATCACAATCGCCTCTTTTCATCAAGTTCATTGTATAATAGAACCGGGTCTTTTCCAAACAAATCGCGAAAAAGGGGGTCCAAACATGCTCGTAACCGCTTTGACACCCAGAGGATTTTGCCATGGTGTCGTGCAGGCAACCAAACAGTTGCGCGACATCGCCCAAGATCCCACGCTCCCCCAGCCGATTCAGGTGCTTGGCATGGTGGTTCACAATCGTAAGATTGTCGAAGACTTCACTGCGCTTGGCATCATCACCCTTGATGACCGCCATAAAACCCGACTCGAACTATTAGAACAAGTCAATCAAGGCACGGTGGTCATTACGGCACACGGCGCTTCAGATGCGGTGTATCGCCGTATCCAGGAAAAGGGGCTCACGCTCATCGACACGACGTGCACCGATGTTACCCGGGCTCAAGTAGCTGTAAAACAGGCCCTCTCAAAGGGCCATACTGTCTTGTTCGCTGGACGCAAAAACCACCCTGAAAGTGAAACCGTCCTAAGTTATGGAGACGGTGTGCATCTCATTGAAACACCCGAAGACGTCGCGGCACTAGCGCAACTTGAAGCCCCGATTTCCATGACGAATCAAACAACCATGAGCCTGTTCGATATTTACCCGCTCTTTGAAGCGGTGCGCAAACGATACCCCACTGTTGAGCTCCTTGATGAGCAATGTGAAGCCACACGTTTGCGTCAGCTTGCCCTCATGCGACAACCCAAAACAGTCGAACACTGTTTCGTCGTCGGCGATCCGCGTTCAAACAACAGTCGTAAACTTGTCGAGGTCTCCATCGAAGCGGGTATCCCTGCGACACTCATAGAATCGGTAGCTGATCTTAATCCGGCTCAACTCAAAACATATCGTCATGTTTCTGTCACAAGTGGCGCGAGTACCCCGACCATCTTGACTCAAGAAGTGATTCGCTATTTGAAAGCTTTTAATCAAAACAGCATCGATGCGATACAATCACCCAAGCATACCCCATAACAAAGCCCGCAGATGCGGGCTATTCTTTTGGCTTTTCAACGTCGCTTTCCAACGCATCAATCTGTTCTGGCAAGGTCTCGTAGGTCTCTTGGGCAAATCGCCAGTAATACAGTCTGTAAAACAAGAAATAACCGATATAAAAACCAATGGTAGTCAGAAGGATGTTGCCAAATGTCCTGAAAGTAATGATGTCTGTGAAAAACTGAAAGACAAAGGCGAGCGCCGCCAAGGCGGAACCGACATAAAAGAGCATTTGAAAAAGGGTGACAAGCGCGTGGATGATTTTCTTCATAAACCATGCCTCCATCAGGATTGTCGTCTAAGTCTCACCCAAGACCGCTTTAATGAAGCGATCCACCACTTCGGGATCGAACTGGCTACCGCGACAACGTCGCAACTCCGCAATCGCTTCTTGTTGACTCAATGCTTTGCGATAGGGTCGATGGCTCGTCATGGCGTCATAGGCGTCGCAAACCGCAAGAACCCGGCAAAGGAAAGGAATCTCTTCGTTTGCTAGACCGAATGGATAACCCGTGCCGTCATAATGCTCGTGGTGCTTCAAAATCAAATCCGCTACCGGCATCAAATCCGGGCTGTTCGATGCGATGCGATAACCTTTTTCAGGATGCGTTTTCATAATCTCCCATTCTTGCTCACTCAGCGGGCCAGGTTTTAACAAAATGGCATCCGGAATACCGATTTTACCGATATCATGGACTTCGGCCAACGTCTCAAGCAGGGCAATATCCGCTTCCGCTAAATCGAACGCCTGTCCTAGCTGGTTGACGTAATGTTGTAGGCGTTCACCGTGTCGCTCTGTCTCATAATCGCGGGCTTTCAAGGTGCTAATCAAGGTTTTAACAATGGTTGATTTTGCACTTTGGCCTTTACGGAGCTTTTGGGAGTACATCATGTCATCGGCACGGCGCAATACTTCAAAAGCAGTCAGACTTTCATCGTACACCGCCACACCGTAAGAAAAACTAAGCAAGTTTTTAGGAATCGCCTCATAACCTTCTGATAGATGCCTATAAAGCGCGCTTGCAACGACTTCGATTTCATCGTAAATCTCTTTAGACGACGGTTGATTCTTATAAAGTACGGCAAACTCGTCGCCGCCCATGCGCCCAACTAAGCGTTCATCCTCGCGTCCACCTTTGAGAAGGTGGCCCAAGCTGTTCAGGATGCGATTGCCAACATCCGTGCCTAGCGTATCATTAATCAGTTTCAAGCCGTCGATATCTAACGACAAAATAGCATAATTTGCACTATTTGATTCATCAAGATGTAGGAGCGCCTGCTCGAAATAGGCGCGGTTATATACCCCTGTCAAGTAATCTGTTTCACTCAATGTCCGCAAGGTGGATTCGTATGCTTTTTGCTCACTGATATTACGAACAACCTGCACAACTGACTGTACGGCATGGGCATCATTTAACATCGGATAGGCCTTAATCTCTACGTCAATCAGCGTATCATGGTGTCGAAGTTGCCGATAGTCAGTCGAGGTCGCCTTTGTCTTGAACGCTTTCTTGACGGGGCAGTTCTCACAGGCGATAAAATTATCTTTGAATAACCGCGTACATGGGGCGCCCGGTTCAAACGGACTGATCATATACGGCAACATCGCCTCATTGACATGCATGACGCGCATCGAACTGTCAAAAACAGCCAAACCCGAATCAATGGCCTCGAAGATGGTTTGGAAAAGTTGTGACTGCGACGTCAAGGCTGCGGCGTCTTCTTTTTTTGTCAAGCCGGTGGCCAAACTGCGTGTGAACGATTCCAGATAGTCGCGCTCGAGCGTTGTAAACGGCCGGCTCTCGGAAATGTCATCAAAGCCGACAAAGCCATAAAACCGTTCATGGACTACGACGGGGAAGACAAGAATCGACTTGATGTCCTGTGCTTCAAGATGTTCCCGCAACGTATCGTCATGGATATCATCGACGATATGCTCAAATGGTTTGCCATTTTGCAGTGGTTCGAAGAACTCAGGCATGGCACTGAAAGGAATGTTTTGCTGGGCAGGATCCTCAAGGACCGAGTGCACTGAAGGGGCCGTCCACTCATGGGTCAGACCCGTATACAGTTCGCCATCCCGAGCACCATTCTTGTATAAGTAAATTCTACCGACATTCAGGGCGGCACCTAGCCAGTTGAAACAGTCATCAAGTGCCGCGTCGATATCTTCAGCCTCAAGGATGGTTCGCGTTGCCTTCAATATTGCGTCGAGGAGCTGTTGTTGTCGCTTAAGAATATTGCGCACCGTTTTTCCTTCACTGACGTCCATAAGGGTGCCGACATAGTACAAGGTTTCGCCGTGCGCATCAAAGATGGCTCGACCGCGTTCATACACCCACATCCACCGCCCATCGGCACGTTGAAACCGGTAGGTGAACTCAAAGGGCAGTTTGTCTTGTGTCGCCGCATTCACCTCAAGGAGAATCCGGTCAACATCCTCTTCATGGATACATGTCGTATAAAACTCCGACCCGCAAAACCGCTCTAGCGAATACCCCGTCAATGTTTCCATATAAGGGTTGCAATAAATCATGCTGTGCGGCGCGCCGGGCTCAATGACATACGATGCAATCCGGATGTTCTCGATCATGTGTCGATGAAGGGTATCATCGTCCTTTGATAGACGACTGGCAATGAGCATGGCCTGACCCTCGTGAAGCGGCAAACACACCAGTTCATAACCGGCAAAACGACCTAAGGCAATCAGCGGAGACACCGCGCTGTCACATGGCGGTATTTTTTCATGGAAAGGTAGGCCTGTTAAAAAACGATTGGTCTCGTCCTGTGATTTCAGGTGTTTGAGCCAAAGCGCATTAACCTGTGTAACGTTCACTGTCGATGCATCAAACTCTAGTAATGCCAAAGGCACTGGTAAAGATTCAATGTTTGTTCTTCGTCCCATTTTGTCCCACCTTTCAGCTTCATCAAGCCTGATAAGGTTATCCCCCGAACAACCTCGTATATCAATTACTATACATTATATCATGAAGCAAACACATACCAACATATTTCGTGCATGTCACTTCACCAACCACACCACGATGCCCTATTAAGATCGAGAGAAAATCAGAATATCGCCGATTTTATTAAAGCGTACCGAACCAAAGCCAGAAGCGGCCATCGCACTCTGAAGCGCGTCGCTAAAATCATCACCGTAATCAAAAGCCAAGCGGACATCAAAGGTCATGGTTGGATCGGTAAATGTTACCGCGTAGCGGAAAGCTTGATTGAGGGCCTCTTGGCTATCGATGATGCGCGAATGCACCGCGCCATCGACTTCAAAGGTCAACCATGCATACATATCGATTCCACCCTCGGCAATCACATCAAGATGTGATGTCGCGATATAATGGTTTTCCATCGTTTCTTGATCGATCAGGAAAAACGCATGACTGAACATCTCCCTGGTCTCTTCAACACTAAACAAAAGGGTATTGCCGCTCGTTGCATCGATAATGTGCCACGTCTCACCAAGCAACACTTTGTTCCAAGCATGCAAGACGGTATTGCTTGGATCGGCCGGTCGACCGACCACACGGACGACATCCAATCCTTCCATACGACCCAAGACCACCAGCGCTTTAGAGTAACCGTCGCAAACAGCGCGTCCATCCTCGAAAACCCCTTCAAGATAAAAGCCTTTGTAACGATTGAGATGGGTTTCGCCTTGCACAAGTTTGTCAAGTAAAGCCGCGTCATACGTCACGTTTTCTATCAGCCACACATACATAGCAAGCAGTTTTTCTACATCCGTCATCGTATCGTCGACAATGTCACGCAACACTTCTCTAGCCTGTTCATAAGCGCGTTCAGCGGGCGTGTCAGGTTGCTCGAAAATCGGCCGATACCCTTTCTCCATCACATAATATAGTTGATCGGTTTCACAACTGGATAGGTTCTATTGACCGCATCAATCGCAAAGGTCTCGAAGGTTTCGTCACGTTGGGAAGCAAAAGGCGGATGGTAGAAGGGAATCAGGGCATATGCCGGCGTTTCACTCGCGCTCATCACAGCTTCTTCCCCATAAGTCGCCGTAATCAAAAGGACTCGGCTAGACGGATTATAGCTAAAGGACAATGATACGTTCGCTTGAATGTGTCTAGCCTCAAACGCGGTGTCAAGAACGTCGTCTAAGTCTTCAAAAGCGAACAAAAGTGTGACCTCTACTTCTGTCAGTCGGTTGAAAAGCATGTAATCAAGATAGCTTGCCAACGCCATGACGTCATCGAGTTCCGCATCGGGCGTTTCCGCCAAAAAATCATACGCCGCATCCGGATCGCGCAACCATCGGGCATACAAGACAAAATCTTCTGCCGTGACGGTCGTCTGTGTGAAACGGTTGAGCAAGGTTGAATCCGTAAACCACCCTCCAAATACAGCTGTTTCATGGCTAGCTTCTGGCAACACCAACGCACTGCCATACGGCAGTTCAATCGGCGCAATCGGTGTCCCACCACGGGTGTCAAAGGTAATGGTGAACGTACGTACTGTCCACGCCGCAAAGAGCGTCATCGGTTCAGTAACACTATCACTTTCTGTAAACGGCTCAGTCAGTGTGCTGTCACGATACCATCCTGAAAAGTCGTGTCCTTCCTTGACAGGAATAGGCAATGTCATCGGCCCATCACGCAAGACGCGTACTGACGGAACCGTTTCACCTTCCCCAGTGTCAAAAGCCACGCGATACGTCTCTGAAATAGGGACCGGTGCTTCACAGGCGGCACCGATTGACAAGACTAATAATACAAGCAAGACAAGCCATACTTTTCGCATCTTTTACCACTCCTTTCTCTTATCATATCAAGACCGCCTCACAAAGTTGTGAATAATACTTGAAAAGACAAAATCACTCACCCTAGGCAAACGTCCTGTCCCCCTTATGCACGGGTCGTTTCATAATGTGTATGGATATCACGCAAACATTTTTCTAAGACATGCTTCGTCAGTTTCAACTGTGCATTCGCAATACCATTGACATGATAGGGATAGCCTTCAGTTTGATGGACATGGGCAATCAGACTCGAGGCATGGCCGGTGCCGGTGCTGCTATGCGGCAACGGACCAAAAATCATCCCACAATAGCGCGGGTTATGTCGGTACTTATGAATGTTCAGTGTTTTGATTTTCTCATAGTCATCGTGGATTTCAAGTTGTGCACGGCTAAATCCGATTTGCTTAGCTAGGCCATAGACTATATCTTTCTTTACACTGAGATCACCGAGAATGACCACTTTGGGGTCCTTTTCATAGATCATGAGAACCGGTTCGCCATGCTTTTTTAGGCCCGCTGTCGGTCGAACTTCGGGTTCTGTGCGGGCAGGGTGTGCCGGCACAGTGCGAAGAGACGTATCAAACGTCATATCCTCAAAATCGATGGTGCCTTCAAGCAAGGCTGACAGTTCCTCGATGCCTTTGTTAAATGATACGAATCGCTCAAGTGGGTTGTCGATGAAATACTGCGTGAAATGCTGTACATCGGCTAAAAACAGAACATCGTAATGCAACACAAGCTTGACATAAAACATCAAAAGACTGATGAGATGGCGGTGTACGGTATCCGCATCAGCGGATGATAGCGCGCGATTGACTTTCATGATCATGCGCTCAGGATGACGCATGAAATACCGCGGTTGGCGTTTACCATACACCATCATACTATGAAGGTGGTACCACGCGGCACGCGGCCTTTGAATCCTCGACTTGTAACATTGCAGAACATTGTTTGCATGGATGTAGTCATTGACCGAAAGACACAGTCGAATGAGGAGGTCGCATGCCTGAGAAAAGGCTGCATCGCCTTGAAGACTTGCGGCAGGATACTCGAGTACCGCATCGTAAAGCATATCAAATAGTTCGCGAAGCGCTTCGGGTGTCTTCTTACTCAAGTCAACAGGTATCATCGCACCACCCCCCGCATTTCGGCGTGTTCAAACCATTGTGCATACCGCTTCGCAATCTTGATGACCTCAGAGTCGGCAAGACTGGGCTCATACAACATCGTCAATCGCGTCTTAGCACGTGTCACCGACACATAAAAGGCATTACGTTGATAATAATCCAATCGGAACATAGGATGATTCAACTCTGGTAACACCACATGATCAAACTCGAGTCCTTTGGCGACTTGATACGTCATCAAAAAAATACCACTCGCATTCAAGGATTGCTCACGTTCACGAGAATGCACATAAAAGTTGTTTTCATGAAGGCGTCGGTCTGCTAAAAACAAATCCCGATACCCATCAAGTAATGCTTTGTGCCCGGCAACTTTTGGAATCAATACCCCGATGGTCGTATGAGGATGTGCCATGAGTTCATCGACTAAGTCTTTGACCCATGTCGCTTTATCATGAAGCGCTTTAAGGACCGGCAAAGGCCCTTCTTTCGTGACGGTCGTCCGGCGCAGGGTGATGTTGTTGATCAAATAGTTTTGCTCGTATGTTTTGGCCACACGTTCAATCGGTTGGGTGTTGCGGAAATTTTCAATCAAGTCATAGTAGTTTTCATCGAGGTCAAGCAGACCAAGCAACGCCGTCTGCTCAACCATACTGAAGGCCCGATTTTCTTCAAGCAAGTCCGGGGTAAACTTCTGGTTTTCATCAAAGAACACATACAAGCGACTTGTCGCTTGGGCGATGATTTCAAGTAACGGTTCGGGAAAATCCTGGGCTTCATCGACAAAAATCGTATAAAAAGCTTTCTCAGTAGTTTGTTGCGATAAATCGCGTTTGAGCGCGTCCCAGTCATACGTGTAATCACGTGTCTGATATCGCTGCTTGAACGTTTCAAAATCAATGTTGAATGTCCGCATTACATAACGCGGTAACCAACTGTGCCATGTTGTCACAACACTCTCTGGTTCCGTATGGTTGACATAACGCATCAAAAAGGCGCGCAATGCTTTGTTGTATACCATGAATGCAACGCGCGAAGCATCTTCTTCGGCAAGCACCTGATTAAAGCCTTCCAATGCCAAAACTGTTTTACCTGTTCCAGGTCCACCAATGACTGCAAATCGATTGGCCACCCCCATCTGCCTCAAAATATGTCGCTGTAGTGGTGTGAACTTCTCCCTTTGAACCAAGTTAGGTTGCATGTTCATCCCCCTTTCAAATACCCGCATGTTAAGGTATTTTGTCGATTGTGCATGTCCCGCATCAATCCTTACTCTCTTATTCTATCAAAAAATAGCGATAAAACAACGAAAGCCGGCATTAGATAAAACATCAAGAAACATCAAAATATGGTACACTGATAGTATCAAGGGTCTTTAACTTGATAACCCCATCCTGTTACTTGAAAATGAGGCGATATGATGAAAGTTTTAATCAGTGCCGATATTGAAGGCATCACTGGCATCCGCACCTGGGCACAGGCGACCAAAGGCGATGCTGAATACGCGCGCTACGCCCGTCGCATGACCGATGAAGTCGCAGCCGCATGCAGAGGTGCACAAAAAGCGGGTGCGCACGACATCGTTGTGCGAGACGCTCATGACAGCGCCGATAACCTTGATATTGAACGTCTCCCAGAAAATGTCACCTTCATCAGTGGATTCAATGACCATCCCCATTGTATGTTGCTTGGTTTGGATGAAAGTTTTGATGCCGTCATCATGATCGGCTATCATAGCGCTTCGGGAACAGACGGCAATCCGCTTGCGCATACCATGTCACTGGAACTGACCGATTTCCTAATCAACAACACGCGTGTTGGCGAGTTCGAACTGCATGCCATGTTGGCCTCAAGTTTAGGCGTACCGGTCGTTTTCGTCAGTGGTGATGCTGCGTTGATTGACACCATCAATACACGCCATAAGACCTTGAAAACAGTCGCCACACAACGGGCTATGGGCAACACCATTACTTATCCACATCCTAAGCGCGTGTGCGCGGCCATTGAAGCGGGCGTATCGGCGGCACTGTTAAAGATCGCCGACATACCGCGCTTTGATATCCCTGACCAATTTATCGTCGAACTGGCATTCACCACCAACATCAAGGCCTATCGTGCCGCTCAGTATCCCGGCATGGAACATACAGGCCCAAGATCCGTCCGCTATATGACGGATTCCATCACAGAAGTGTTGCGCATGGTTCAATTCACGTTGTTTTAAGTGCCACTAAAAAAGGGACGTCACCTGTTAACGTCCCTTTTTTGCGCCTATCGAATGTAGCGTACCTTATCGTCAGTCACGTTGAAAAACCCTGAATCCTCACCCAAAAGTTCGAGTTTACATGTGTGGGCGTTGTAGCGTTCTTCAAGTTCGGCAACGCGATAAAAGGCTAAGAAAACCAACAAACTCAGCAGCACGACACCATACGACATCCAGGGTATGCTGACCACTGTGAAGTTCCATATCGCATGGATGAGCGCAATCAGCAAGAACATTTGAATGAACACAGGATGCCTAAAGTGCTGGCCATTTGGTATCCGTGTCTTTTTAATGTAAACCAGTGTCCCTGCCAACACACCGGTCCAGAAGTGATGACCTATCCCCGCCAATGCGTACATCCCTCGCGCAATCAAGACGCCGTACATGTCGCCATAATCGAACGCTTCAAGAAATACCATGACACCATAATCAGCTGTTTCAAAGACATCGAATCCAGCACCGATGGCGACCCCGACGAGGATACCGCCTTTGACTGTGACCACTTTAAACCGCTTCAAAGCGTGGTAAACAATGATGACTTTGGCTGCTTCTTCAATCAAACCGGTCAGTATGTCGCCCCCTAGACCACCTGGATACCCGGTGATGGCTCTAAAGAGATAAACCAAACCGATTGAGGCCAGACCTCCAAGCACAAATAAGTAAATCAAGCCTGGCGCACCCATATTGTCTTCTTTCGTCATCGCATAAAGCACCAAAAGCCAAAGGAGCGGTGTCAGAGCACTCATAAAGAAGATTTCACTGACAAACTGGTCGGTGAGATAGGCTAAACCAGCCCCGGCAAGCAAGAGGAACATCGTCGTCCTGACCACATGACTGTGCTGAAACGAGCCGGTAAACCTTCGGGCAAACTGTTTCAACCACACTCTGAAGGGTGTGGGTTCTGCGCAAAAACGATCCTTGAAACAGTCGGCTATCGTGTGCGGTATTTGTGCTTTATCAACAGGGTAATCGGCCTGTTCTTTCAAATTGAACAAGCGATTCAGTGCGTGTAAATGATCTCCAATGGGTGTTGCGTTGCGGCGTTCATATAAAGTGAGTACATCAACGGGAATAGCAGTCGACAAACTGACTTCTTCATACGTCATTCTCGCTTTGATGCGTGCTTGTTTAAGTCGCTTGGCCCAATGTTTATCCATCACATACCCCTTTTACTTTTTCGTAAGCTGGTTTTCACTTTGACAAGCGCGCGGTGACAGCGGTTTTTAAAGCGATTCAGTCGATCTTTACGTCGTTGTCTGCGCAAAGCTTTACGTTCTTTTTTAGCCGCCTTGATGCGCGTTTTCTTGGCCTGCTTCAGGCCCATGGTCTTTTCCTTCTTATGCCGTTTGATAATCTTTTTCAGTTTTCGCGCCTTAATGGTTGTGGTCATACCAAAAACATCCGTCACGAAACAGCGCAAGGTCTTGATGCGCCTTTTTCCGGCGTTGGCCACTTCAATGGCTTCCATCAGCGATGTACCATCGACAGTCACTTTGATCGCTTCGCGTGAAGGAATGACAACTCGACTGGTCGGGCTTGAACCGATTTGCTTTAAATAGCTGGCATAATAATCGATGGTTCTGTCCTTGTAAAAATAGCCGACGGCGACAATCCGTGTATCTGAAACGTTGTTGTTAAAAATGCGAATGGCATACGTTTCTTCCTGATGTAGCGGATCATGCTCATACAAAGTCTCCACTTTGTACTTGCGATTCACAAAATACTGTTTGATACTACGGCTGAGCCACAAAACCCGGATGCTAAGAATGAGCAACCCAGCCAAGGCGGCCAAAACTAACCACTCAAAAATTTCACGCATGAATTCCATCATAAGTTTGACACCCCTTCCTTATCCAGTAGGTGCTTCATGAGACTGTTGACCTTGCGATACGTTTCCACATTGTGATTGCGGAAATCAAAAACAGCGCCTTGATGAATCAAAAAGATCATCAGCTCATAAGCATCGGCAGCCGCATGAGCGAGCAAGTAGTTCAGCTCCGCCGGACGACATGGTTTTGCATGTTGTTGAAGTAAATCAAGACGGTTGTACTCAACGGCTACACGCAAGACCTTTCGATAGTTGATGTGCCCGATTCCTTGCTTGAATGCAATCGGAATCATCATGTCGTAAGCCCCCTCGATAAGAAAAACCAGCAAATCGTTATAATCTTCTACATACCCCTTGCGAAGATATTTTTCAAACAGAGCCGCATCATTGAGTGGCACGATGGCTTTGAGACGCTCTTGAGCTTTCAACAACTTGAGGCGGTCATCGCCTTTTTGAAAAGGTTCGATCGTATCAATGTACTGATACAAACCTTTGAGGAAACTATGTTTTCTAAATATATCAATGAGCCTGACATGATAGATAGCATCTGAATGCACCTCAAGAAAACCAGCTAGTACGCGTTCTAGGTGATACCGCGCAATGACTTCTAACCATGCTTCAGTCGTCAAAACTTTCAATGGCACGCGCTGTTTAAACACCGACCACACCATGGTTTCCTTCATGACCGTTTCACGCATCAAGCGCATCACAGTCCCTGCGTGTTTCTCTTTATTGAGTAATCTGAAAACGCGTTCTTTCTGGGTGCCGTCCTCGATATCGAAAGCACCCTGTTCTTTCGTATAATCAAAAATAGTCTTTTCCACACCGTCAAGATTTTTTTCCAGCATGAATGTGATGATTTTCAACAATACGGTCCGCGTATGGTGATGATCCGACCTGTAAAGCGAAACACCGGCATCAAACAAATACTTGAACATATCCGTCTTTTGATAATCGATGACATACTCAATCAAGACTTTGCCATATAAATCCGGTTCATCGATGCGAAGATTGGCTGGTGTGGCTTTATCCAATGCTTCAAGACCTTTACGGGTCAATCGTTCATACTCCGAAATCACATCGCGATCTTGGTTGGTTTTTTGACTGAGAAGTTCTTCTAGTGAAAGATTGAACAACTCGGCAATTTTGATGAGGTTTTGAAGATCAAACGAACTTTTTCCGGCCAAGTTTTGACTTACAGCCGATTTCGAGATGTCCAGCTGATTGGCTAGCGCCTCTTGTGTCATGTTTCGCTCTTTAAGTAGTGCTCTAATGAGTGCACCTACCTTGACGTTGTCGATGACTTCTGGCACAAACATCCCTCCTTCTCATGTCATCATTATAGCGAATGTTGGCCATGACGACAAGATGGTATTCCTTAACCTGAGCTTAAAACAAGTTAAGGAATAGATGCCGACCGCTGCTCTACATGGAAAGTTCAGTTAAGGGGCACTGAACTTTTTCCCTTCTTCTACCAGGAAATCGGTGATTTTTTAAAGCGGAAAAGTGGCTAATTAAAGGCTCGGAAGCAATAAAAAAGCCTTCTTTCGAAGGCTTTTTGTCATCCGCGGATTTGCGCAGGTTTTGACAGCTTGTTGGCTTCGGACTGCATCAGGAACATGTTGAGCCAGCCAAAACCAAAAATAGCGAGAATCAAGTATAAAACACCATTGTTTTGACCGCCTTGCTTTTCAAGACGCTCACCGACCTTGTAGTACCAATAAAGACCGTAAATACCAAGGGTTACAATGCTCACC
>RECF01000019.1 GCA_007694145.1 Acholeplasmatales bacterium
CCAGTCGAAGACGGTTTCAATTACCCACCCGAAACACCTGGTTCTCAAAGCCCCGCATCCGAGTCCGCTCTCGGCACATCGTGGGTTTTTCGGTTGCCGGCATTTCTCCCAAGCGAACGCGCATCTAAAGGCCTATGGGATTGAACCCGTTGATTTTTCACGTCTGGGTTGATTTCTACCCTAGACCTGTTACAATGGAAGTATCAGAGTAGCTATGTCGCGTTAAGTGACCGTCCATGGGAAGTTGGGGCGGTACGAACACACCTTGGGTGTGGCGGTGCCATGGCGCGTCCGCTGATCCTTACTTGAAGCTGGTTTCTAGCAAAAGTAATTGTCAGGGACCTCTCATTTTATGAGGAGGTTTTTTGTATGTTTCAAGACAGTTTCACCATTCGGCGCATGAGTTATCTCGCCATCTTAGTCGCGATGAGCTATGTGCTCAAGTCAGTGTTCACGCTCGAGCTGCTCACTGTCCGTTTTTCGTTTTATGAGATTCCGCTGTTTCTTACTGGCGTGTTGTTTGGCCCTTATTATGGTTTGTTGATTGGATTTATCAACGACACGTTACACATCATGACTCCGAACAACTTTGCCGTAGGATACAATTTGATGACCGTGGCTGGAATGTTGTGGGGGCTAGCGGGTGGTTTGTTCTTTTACAGACGTCGAACCTTGCAACCTGTCAAACTCGCTGTGGTGATCGCCGTGACCTATCTTTTGTACTTTGCCATCATCTCTTTGCAGCTATATGGACCGGCAAGATACACCTTCTTCAACTTGAGCCCGTTTCCGGATATTTTCTTACGTATCGTCGGTATTATGATTCGTATCCCGCTGCATATCTTGTTTGTAAAGGTGCTTTTCACCCGTGTGATTGCGGAAAGCGCCGTGCATCAGTACGTGCTTGATCCTTCAGAACATCACGGATAGTCTTTGGTACAAAAAAACGGCCGTTCAGACTAGGCCGTTTTTTTTTAGTGGTTAGAACTCGACGATTTTGACTTCACCAGCACCAAGGTGTAAGTCGATGCGGTCTGCACCGAGAAACTGTGTAAAGACACGTGGGGGTTCATGGGTAGAGTAAAGCAGTCTGCCTTCAACGGTTTCGGTGTTCTTAGAAGCCTCCCGAACCGGACGAATCCAAGGGTGCATGCGGCATTCATGATAGGGGTTGAGGTTGGCGAGGATCATCAAGACATTGCCGGTGGTCTGCTTGGTTTTCTTGTAAAAGGCAAACCCGACGAACAACCGGTTGTCGTCATAGATGGGGACAAAACGTTCTGAATTGAGCAGTTCTTTCATGTAGCGCTTGCGAATCGGCTTGATGGCTTCAAGCATATGGGGGATGTCCCACCGTCTAGGATGCGTGTAATGGAACTGGTAGCGGTCGAACAAGGCGAGTTTGCCGTAATAAGGATCATCGTTGTCAAGACGATGCAAGTCGGCTTCACTTGAGTCAAGACCGAGGTTCATCGGTTGTTTCTCAAAGACTTCTTGAGCCGAGTTGATGAAGGGGACGCCGTTGGGGACGAACATGTTGAGCAAGGTGGTGGTGCGGGACAACGTTTCGCCGCCTTCCCGTGCGGCCATCCTTGGGGTATCATGGGTTTCACCGCAGGTGAAGACCGAAGCATCGAGGTGACGCGCTTCATAGTAGAATTCATGGGCTTTGCCCTCAAAAACACGTGGGATGAGAATGAAGCCGTTGCCGATGATCATGTTGTAGCCGGTCTTGCGGGCACTGGCAGCGTTTTGCGGTTGCAGTTCTTCGGCGATGAAGGCAAAATCGGGATCGATGGCTCGTGCCTTGTTGAAAATCATCTGGATGAGTTCTGGTGGTAAAGCGTGGCCCATGTCGATTCTAGCGCCGTCGATGCCGAAACGCTTTTGATAGCTGGGTACGATGTCTGCGAGCGTCTCCCATAAAGCGCGGTTCGGTTTTTCACCCGGATAAAGGTTTGACTTGATGGTGTCATTGAGAATATATGGGGGTGTATTGTCGGGATCTTCAAGAAAGCTGCGTGTCGCTTGGGGATGATCGAGATACATCCGGAAAAAGGTGATATCGGTCCAGGGGGGTTGAGGGTCGTTGATGTAGTCGCTGAAAGCGGGGGCGATTCTCAAGTCATAATGCGTTTCAATCGCTTCAGCGATGCGCTTGTGCCGCTTGACTTTTTGCCATAAAACGGGATTTTGTGTTCTAGGGTCGACTTGGAACATAGCCAGGTGTCGTTTAACATCGGCGGCCGCATAAACCTTCTTCATGTTCTCAAGGGTGGGATCGCCTAAGGTGCCGACCGTTTCAACACGGGGGACGGCATACTGGTCCGCTTCACTCGCTTTGATCCAGTAAAACCAGTCAGGGTGGTCTTTGATCAGGTCGTTTTCGACGGCATTGGTTCTAGGAATGATGTCAATCATGACCCGCATGTCAAGAAGGTGGCAAGCTTCGATGAAGGCCTGAAACTCTTCATCGAGCGTCATCGCATCACCGGTGAGTGGATCCTTGAGATTTGGGTCGAGTTCTTCGAAGTTCGAGACACCGTACGGACTGCCGAGGTCACCTTTTTTGTCTTTCAGGCTGAACTTGGAAATGGGCAACATGTAAACGGTATTGACACCCATCTTCTCAAGTAGCGGCAACATCGCCAGCATCTTGACGAAGGTGCCGGTCTCTTTCAAGCCGTTTAGATTGGTATCTTCAAGGATCCCGCTGCGGTCGTGATCCCAAGCCGCGGATGCGCGTATCATCGTCGAGTAGACGACCGATGCCTTGACCCAGTCACCGGCCAAGGTCCCCTTCTTCGGTGTTTCACCCCGTGCTTTAGACAAAGACAAGCCAGGGTCGACCGCGTTATTCTTGCGCGGCAAGAAAACGGTTTCAATCAAGGATGCATAAAAATCCGCGGGATTGACCATGATTTGATGATCAGGGGTGTTGATGTTGAGCGGTCCTTCATAGTCGAAACAGTTCCAGACATCAGGAATGGTGTAGTTCACCCTGTCAAGCCCTTTGAGGGCTCGCAAGGTGTCGCGCAGTTTCTCAAGTTTCAATGACGGCATGGTGTTCACGTCCTTTCCTGCCTTCATTATACATGATGGCATGCGGGAAAACACCACCAAGTGAAAACAAGTAAACGCTTTCCTATCAGTGAAATGACTATCAAAAAAGGCGTTTTCTTGGTATAATTTGCTTGAGGTGATCTACTATGAAAAAACCTGTGGCCCTTATCATCATGGACGGTTGGGGCGAAGCACAAAGCGGCGCCGGCAACGCCGTGACCCTAGCTAAGACACCGGTCTACGACCACTTGAAAGCCACGTACCCCTTCACGACCCTCAATGCTTCTGGACTCGCTGTAGGCTTACCGGAAGGACAAATGGGCAACTCCGAAGTCGGCCACTTGAATATTGGTGGCGGCCGCATCGTCTATCAGTCGCTGACGCGGATCCACAAAGCCATTGAAGATGGCTCATTTTATGAGAACCCGACCTATCAAGCCGCCTTTGAACATGTGAAGGCGCACGACTCGAAACTGCACTTGATGGGTCTGTTAAGCGATGGCGGTGTCCATTCGCATATTACCCACTTTGACGCGATGCTCAAAGCGGCCAAACAAGCCGGCATCGAAGACATCTATGTGCATGCCTTTCTTGACGGCCGCGATGTGCCACCCCAATCGGCACTCAGCTATGTCAAGTCACTTGAGAAGACGATGGCCAATCTTGGTGTTGGTGTCATCGCCAGTGTCCACGGTCGCTATTATGCGATGGACCGCGACAAAAACTGGACGCGTACCCAGCTTGCCTACGATGTGCTGACTGAGGCCAAAGGGCGTCAGGCCAAAAGTGCGACAGCCGGTATCAAAGCTTCCTATGATGAAGGTGTAGTCGATGAGTTCGTCATCCCTTTCAACATCGATCCATCCGGCACCTTGCAAGCCGGTGATGCCGTCATCCATATGAACTTCCGGCCCGACAGAGCCATTCAGCTGTCGACGGCACTTACAAATCCTTCCGCCTGTGACATCACCCCGTTTGCGTCACTCAAAGATTTGCATTACGTTTGCACGATGCACTATAGTGAGCTTGTCAAAGCCCCGGTCGCCTTTGATTTACAATCACTTGACGCGATGTATGGTGAAGCGGTCAGTGCGGCGGGATTGAAACAGCTGCGGATTGCCGAAACCGAAAAATATGCCCACGTCACGTTCTTTTTTGACGGCGGGGAAGACAAGGACATTGCCGGTAGTACCCGAATTCTCGTTCCCTCACCTAAGGTCGCGACCTATGACATGCAACCTGAGATGAGTGCGTATACGGTCACGGAAAAAGTACTAGAAGCCCTTGAAAAAGGCGACTTGGATACCATCATCCTCAACTTTGCCAACTGTGACATGGTCGGTCATACTGGGGTCATCAGCGCCGCTGTCAAGGCGGTTGAAACGACCGATACTTGCGTTGGCAGAGTCGTCGACAAAGTCGTTGAGCTCGGTGGCGTCGCCCTCGTTACGGCAGACCACGGCAATGCCGAGCAGATGCTTGATGCACAAGGCGGCATCCATACCGCCCACACGACCAATCGTGTGCCCTTCATTATCACCGACTCTGAAGTGACACTACGCGAAGACGGGATCCTCGCCGATATCGCACCGACGATGCTCGCCTATCTCGGTGTTACACAACCCGGCGCGATGACCGGCAAATCATTGCTCAAAACGACCAAATAAGGTTTACATCATAGAAAATTTGAAAATAGAAGGAGAGATACTATGCCCTACATCACAGATATTTACGCACGTGAAGTGATGGATTCTCGCGGGAATCCGACCATCGAAGTTGAAGTCTATACCGAATCGGGTGCGTTTGGACGCGCCCTCGTACCAAGCGGTGCCTCAACCGGCGAACACGAGGCTGTCGAACTGCGTGACAACGACAAAAGCCGTTACCTCGGCAAAGGGGTTCTCAAGGCAGTCAAGCATGTCAACGAAGTCATCGCCCCGGCGCTACTTGGTTTTGATGTGACCCAACAAGTCTCCATCGACCAGACGATGATTGAACTTGACGGCACCCCAAACAAAGGTCACCTCGGTGCCAACGCCATCCTCGGCGTATCCATGGCCTGTGCCCATGCGGCCGCAGACTTGCTTGATCTCCCGCTTTACACGTATCTTGGCGGCTTCAATGCCAAAGATTTGCCCACCCCGATGATGAACATCATCAATGGGGGTTCACATGCCGACAACAATGTCGACTTCCAAGAGTTCATGATCATGCCAGTTGGCGTCGACTCGTTCAGAGAAGCACTCAGGGTCGGTGCAGAAGTATTCCACGCGCTCAAATCAGTCCTTAAAAGCAAAGGGTACAATACGGCCGTTGGTGACGAAGGCGGTTTTGCGCCGGACTTGAAATCGAACGAAGAAGCACTCGAAGTCATTATTGAGTCCATCGTCAAAGCCGGCTACAAGCCAGGTGAAGACGTCGTGCTCGCCATGGATGTCGCTTCAAGTGAGTTTTACAACAAGGAAGAAAACGTCTATGTGCTCGCGGGTGAGGGTAACAAGAAACTGACCGCGGCTGAACTGACTGATTTTTATGCGACGCTCGTCGACAAGTATCCGATTGTCTCCATTGAAGATGGCTTAGATGAAAACGACTGGGCGGGCTGGAAAATTTTGACCGACAAGCTCGGCAAAAAAATCCAACTTGTCGGTGATGACTTGTTTGTGACGAACACGACGAAGCTCAAACGCGGCATTGAAGAAGGCATCGGCAACTCGATCCTTGTCAAAGTCAATCAAATCGGCACACTCACCGAAACATTTGATGCGATTGAAATGGCCAAACGGGCCGGCTACACAGCTGTCATTTCACACAGAAGCGGTGAAACGGAAGACAGCACCATCGCTGACATCGCCGTCGCCGCTAATGCGGGTCAAATCAAAACCGGTTCGCTCTCTCGGACTGACCGCATCGCGAAGTACAATCAACTGCTTAGAATCGAAGACCAACTCGGTTCGGTAGCGACCTACAAAGGCAAAGCGTCACTGTATAACTTGAAATAGTTCACCCCCGCATGATGAAGGTCCGCATCCGTGTGCGGACCTTTGATATGGGGAAAGATTTCGCTTTCATTCTTGTGGCTT
Source organism: Acholeplasmatales bacterium (assembly GCA_007694145.1). Taxonomy (GTDB): domain Bacteria; phylum Bacillota_I; class Bacilli_A; order Izemoplasmatales; family Izemoplasmataceae; genus SKGI01. The sequence continues at coordinate 6,147 of RECF01000019.1, forward strand.
TTTGATATAATGAAGCTAGTTTGACCGACAATATGAGAAGAAAGGGTGAGCAAGATGTCGCTGATAGCTGGGTATTTATTGTTGGCGATGCTGACAATATACAGTACGCAAAAGGCATCTCATTTCATCAATGAACTTGACAAGAAGACAGCCATCAGCGGTGCTTTGATTGGTGGCGTGGTGCTCGCTTCTGTGACCAGCTTACCCGAACTGATAACTTCACTTACGGCTACAGTCGGCCTTGACAATCCCGGTCTTGCCTTTGGAAACGTCTTTGGCTCGAACATGTTCAACTTGCTCATCTTAGCGGTCGTCGATCTGATATTCATCCGTCATTACTTCTACAACCAAACAAATAGTGGCATCAAAACGAGTGGTCTGATTCTTGTCATGTATGCCATCTTCATTATGCCGCTGGTACTCATGCTCTTTACATCACTCGGCTATACATCCTTCGACATGTCGTGGCTTGGGACCGTGTCTTTGTTGTCGGTGGCAATCCTCATAGTCTATGTGTTTGCGATTCGGGCCATGGGTGAAGAGCTGCCCCCAGAAAAACCCGAGGGCGGTTCACGCCACAGCTTGAAGGCGATTATCTGGCAGTTTATGTTTTGGGCGGTATTGGTCATTGTCAGTGCTTACTTCATCACCGTCGTGACGGACAGGCTCGCGATTCGCTATCAGTTGAGTGCGTCATTTGCCGGGGCCATCTTTCTCGGTGTCGCCACAAGTTTGCCGGAACTGACGGCTGTCATTACGCTTTTCAAACTTAGAAACTACGCGGTTGCCCTCGGGGGAATCCTCGGTTCGAGCGTCTTCAATATGATGATCATCAGCCTCGTTGATGTCGTCTATCTCAAAGACTCGATCTACCGTGATTTCACCCATGATGTGGCACTCCTGCAAAATATCTCTTTACTCTTGATTTTAGGCTTCATAAACTCTATAATAGTGTTAGTGGCTTTGAAACGAAAGCCGACACACCATACGTGGTGGTATGCCGCACCCAGCATCACCATCATCGTATCGTACATCATCTACATTGCATTTTCTGTATAGGAGGTTGAGTGCATATGATGCGTTTTCAAGATTACCTGTTGATTGTCGTGGCCATTATTTTGATTACCCTAGTGGCTGTCCAAAGTTCTAAAGACGATATCCAAAGTGCGTTCTCAGGCGAAAAGTCAGAACTGTTTGCCAATCAGAAGCAGCGCGGATTCGAGCTGTTCATGAATCGGGCGACCGTCGGCGCCGCCGTGCTGTTCATCGGTATTGCCATCTGGGCCATGACCACTTAAGGACACTGTGACAGTGTTCTTTTTTTCTCTTTGCAAAGGAAGGTGAAACGTATGAAAGATTCCATCCTGAACTTTTTGCGTACACACCGTCCCAAGCGTTACGATGTCAAAAGCCTCGCCAAAGCACTCGACATGCAAGGCAGTGATGCCTACAAAGTTCTAGCGAAGGCTGTGATTGCGCTTGAGGATGAGACACGCATCATCGCGGATGACAAGAACCGCTATGCATTGATTGAAGACACACCGTATACGACTGGCGTACTCGATGTCAAGGACAAAGGGTTTGCCTTTTTGGCAATCGACGATTCCGATGATGATGACATCTACATCCCTAAGCAAAAACTTGCCGGAGCGATGAACCGTGATCATGTGCTTGTGAAGGTCCATGCGAGTAAGCTCGGCTTCAAAAAAGAAGGCGAGGTTACGCGCATTCTAAAGCGTCACGCCACGACACTCGTCGGTATTGTCATCAAAAAGCGTCGTCATCATTATCTACTGAGTGACGATTATGGACGTAGCCAAGAAATCCGGATTCCCGATGATAAGCTCGCCGGTGCAAAACTCAACGACAAAGTCGCCACATCCATTATCCGCTATCCCGGCGAACAACCGATGGCGGTCAAGGTGGACGTGATACTAGGTCCTGTCGGTGCACCCGGTGTCGACGTTTTAAGCAAGATTCTCAAGTATAACATCGACCCGGTCTTCCCTGAAGCCGTCACCCAAGCGGCCACACAATTTGGCCGGGTGACTGATAAACATTTAAAAAACCGGACGGACTTGCGTCACCGCCGGATTGTGACCATCGATGGCGATGACGCCAAGGATTTTGATGATGCCGTCGACATCACCGAAACAGAAAAGGGCTATGTGCTCGGTGTGCACATCGCCGATGTCGCGCACTATGTACAAGAAGATAGCATCCTTGATAAAGAGGCCAGACACCGTGGAACGAGCATCTATCTTGTCGACCGTGTCATCCCGATGTTGCCCGAAGCGTTGAGCAATGATTTGTGTTCACTCAAACCCGGGCAAGACCGCTTGACTTTGACGTGTGAGATGCACATTGACCGGAAAGGCACGTTGCAGAAGACCCATCTGTATGAAAGTGTCATCCGTTCGATGCGCCGACTCACCTATCATGAAACCAACCTCGCCTTAGAAGGTGATTCAGATACGTGCAAGAAGCTGGGTGACTTAACGGACGATCTCAAGCGTCTCAAAGCTCTTGCCAAGATACTTTATGATAAACGAACCCGTGACGGCTCGATTCATTTTGAGACCGAAGAACCCGTTGTTACACTTAATGAACAAGGCGAAGCCATCGCCGTTGAGCTCAGACCACGTGGCATCAGTGAAGGCATCATTGAAGAGTGCATGTTGATTGCCAATCAAGCAGTCGCCCGGTTCGCTAGGCAAAAGCGGTGGCCGTTCATCTTCCGCATCCATGATGTTCCTAAAGAAGAAAAACTCGAAAAACTGCTTGCCATGGCCCACGGCCTCGGTTTTGACGTACCCAGAACGGAACTTGGGTTCAATCATACAGCCTTGCAAAAGCTCCTTCAAGAAGTCGAGAATACCGCCAGTGAAAAAGGGGTCAACCTTGTCATGCTTAGGTCGATGCAAAAAGCGGTGTACAGCACCGACAGCATCGGGCACTTCGGCTTAGCCTTCAAGGATTACACCCATTTCACCTCACCGATTCGTCGCTATCCCGACTTGCTTGTACACCGCCTGCTCAAACAGTTTCTTTTCAAGCGTGAACCAGATGCGAAACACGATGCGAAGACAGCCCGCCTGTTGCCCGAACTCGCCCGTCACAGCAGTGCCCGCGAGCGGACAGCCGTCGACCTTGAAAGAGAAGTCCTCGATATGAAAAAAGCCGAGTACATGAGCCGTTACATCGGCAAAACATATACCGGCACCATCAGCTCCGTCACCCCCTTCGGCCTTTATGTCTCCTTACCAAACACGGTAGAAGGGCTCATCCACATCAGCGAACTCATCGACGATTACTATCGTTTCAATGAAGAGTTGTTGTTGCTTATCGGACAAAACACCCGCAAGACGTACCGGATTGGCGATCGTGTCAAAGTCAAGCTGACCGACGTCAACATTTTCGATGCTGAAATCGACTTCACCTTGATCAAGGAGGCCAGTTGATATGAAAGTCATCGCCCGCAACAAGAAAGCGTCACATCTTTACTTCCTGCATGAAACATTTGAAGCTGGCATTGTCCTTCATGGTACGGAAATTAAGTCCATCCGCGCCGGCAAGGTGAGTATTCAAGAAAGTTACGTCCGCATCAAGCGAGACGAAGCTTTCATCATCAACATGCACATCGCCCCGTATACCCATGGTACCCTTTTCAACCATGAAGAGACACGGACACGGAAACTTTTGTTACATAAACAAGAAATCCGTAAAATCGAAAAGAAGATCACTCAGGATTCCTTCACGGTAGTTCCGCTCAAAGTGTACATCAAAGAAGGTCTTTGCAAGATAGAAATCGCCCTGGCTAAAGGGAAGAAACTTTATGACAAACGTCAGTCGCTCAAAGAAAAGGACAACAAAAGACGCCTTGAAAAACAACTCTCACCAAAAGGATAACACTCGACAAAAGGTGAAAAGTGTGGTATAAATTACCTAGATGGGGTTGATTATGGATTCGAC
>RECF01000018.1 GCA_007694145.1 Acholeplasmatales bacterium
GCATGCCCATTTCAAGTTTAAACTGTCCAAGAACATCGTAGTCTCGTTCTGCATCAAGCGTAAAGACGATTTCATGTTGTGTCAAAGCAGGGCCGACCAAAACGCCTTCTTGAACGAAGTATGGGGTCCATCCGCCACCGGCATGACCGATAGCTAACGTAATGTCGCCGACTGCTGAAGCCATGCTGTCGAAACGAACCCGGTACGTACGACCGGCCTCAAACTGCATCGAACCTTCATTGTCTTCGCCTGTACCAAGGGCAAACGCGTCTTGGATGATTTGCAGTTGCCAGTTTTGCGAGAAATTGATGGCGGTGATATCAAGAACAAGCATGCCATCTTCACCGTAAATATTGGCGGCAGAACCTTCCCAGTCATTGACAAATGCGCGCCAGCCGTCAATCGCATAGACGGTAGGGCCATCAGCCATATGACCATTGAAGATCAAACCAGCATCAACATATGTTTCATCTTCGAGAATGTCAATGCTGACATTGGCCAGGCTGAAGCTTTGTGGGGCTTCAAGGCCGCTGAACAACAGACCCATCTCGAGTTTGAACTGTGCAGGAATGTCATAGTTGCCTTCTTCATCAAGGGTAAAGATGATTTCATAGCTTTCCATGTCGGTTGTGATGGCAACGTCTTCCTTGACAAAGTACGGATGCCAACTACCCACGGAATGGCCGATTGCAAGGGTCACATCGCCTGCAACGGAAGCCATCGCATCAAAACGGACCCGGTAGGTGCGGCCAGCTTCAAGCAGGAATGAACCTTCGTTGTCTTCACCAAGACCCATTGCAAAGGCATCTTGGATGATTTGCAGTTGCCAGTTATATCCGAAGTTGAGGGCGGTAATATCCAACGTCAGTAAGTTGTCTTCAACTGTAATGGCGGCAGCGCTGCCTTCCCAGTCATTGACGAACGTTCTCCAACCCGGATACTGTGGCAGTTGCAAGGAATCATCGGGTTCAACCACTGTGACGATTCGTGTAACAGTCGCCTCATTACCAGCTTCATCGCTGACAGTATAGACAACGGTGTATTCGCCAAGCTCATCAACATTGACGTCTGAGACGACGTTGTCTAGTGTGAGGGTGATGGGGCCGTCAACATTGTCCACAACCGTAACACCGGCAAGTGGATCAAACGGCTCGCCAAGAGGAATGGACACATCGGTCGCACCCATGATGACCGGTGGGATGGTGTCTTCAACGTCTTCAATGGGTACGATGCTGACATTGTCAAGATAAATCGTCGTCACATAGTTTCCAGGACCAACGGTGCCTTTTTCAAAGAGAATGGCGCCGTTTTCATTGGTTTCTAATCCCATGACGAAATCAAAGGTGTAGGTGGTCATATCCGTCGTCAAGTCAAAAATTTCGGTTTGTCCTGGTTTAAAGTTGGTGAACCAAGGGGGACCGCTGAGCAGTTCACCGATTTGAACATGGATCGAACGTGGGTCAACTGCACGGGCATCGAATGTAACCCGATAACCTTGACCTTGTTCGAACGTGATGCCAGTGTTTTCAAGACGTGGTTCCCACATGCCGCCGCTTACTGAGCTAATGTCGATGCGCAGCTCACCATTGACGACGGTATAAGTTGCATTCCCGCCTTCTAGGCCGGTTGTGGTTGTCCAAAACGCCATGCCGAAGGTAAAGTCACCGTTGGCAACCATATCATCACCGATGTCGTCGGGGTTGACGATGACAAACAGATACCGGGTTTTCTCGGTCCGGTTACCCGCTGCATCTTCGATACGATAGCGTAAGAAATAGCTACCGACTGCCTCGGTATTGTACGTGCCGGTGATGACGATTTGATCGGTGATGTCACCGTCTTTGTCATCAATAGCCGTGACGCCTTCAAGCGGATCGAACGTGTCACCGACGAAAATGGTGACATCATCGACACCCGATAAAACAGGCGGGGTGGTGTCTCTTGTCTGGGTTTGGTCACATGCAACGACCAAGAAGCCAAACCATAACGTGAGTAAAACAAGTAATGCTTTCTTCATACTGTTGAATCCTCCTTATTTTTTTTCATTCATGTACACTGTGATTGAATCATAAAGCCCGTCTCTTATATCTTCAGCGAGCGCACCTTTCAGCGCATCGCCTAGGATCATGGTTGTTTCCCCTTGACGCGTCACGGCGATCCGGTCGATGTCGCAACGTGTGTAGGTACTGTCTCGTGATGCATTCACATAGGTAACCCGTATGGTTTTAAGGAAGGTGAAGCTGAGTGTGCCATCTGGTTTGAAAAACCGTGTGTGCAAGCGTGGTTCAAACCGCAGCACCAAGACATCCTCTTCGACACGGAACGGGTTGCCACCCGTCATCATGACGGCCCACATCGAGAGCACTTCAACCGTTGAACCGCTCAGTCTCGCAAAGAAACCTTGTCCGTGAATGGCGGGATCGGGATTATTCGATGGGGCAATGAAACTGGAGTTTTCCAGTGGATTGCGACCATAGACAGCTGGATCCATGAAGCAGACAAAGTTCGTATCGATGGCTTCGTAGAACGCATCATACAACCCGGCCCGCAACAACCCATACAAGTACTTGTACGTCATGTGTAAGAAATTACTTTCCCGTTCGAGCCAACCTTTTGTGAAAGCATGGATGCGGCCGATTTCATGGGTTTCCTGCTCAAGAGGGCCACTGGTCTTATACATCTTCAGAACCGTATCATAGATATCGGATGCTGTCACAGCGGTGTGGATGGCCTGTGCTTTCTCTTTGAGCAAGCCGCTTTTGAGCAAACGTGCCGGTGCTTCAAGGAACGCCGGCAAGGCATGGCGATCATACTGGATGGGTTTGACGGCCGGATACTGTTTGTGTGTTGCAGACGCTGGCGTAGGACGTGGGGCATGTTCGGAAACGGTATAGGTCAGGAATGTCGGGGGCAGGTGATGGGTCTGATCGGTCAAGTCACGCAAGGTGGTGGTGAGGGATTCGTGCAGTTGCTTGAGATAACCGGCTAAGTGGTCTGGTTCAAGCGAACAGGTTTCACCCGCTAAACCAAAACGTATTTGGTCGCGGTACTGTTCACGCAGGCTGACCCGTGCTTCGTAGTTGCCAAACGTGGCCAACCCTTCAAAGAATGTCATCACTTCTCGCGGCAAGATCAGTTTTCGTGATGGTGGGTGGTTTTTGAGGAAACTGACAAGGCGCCACAATTCAATGGTTTCCGATACGCCTGAACCAAGCAGACCAGGCAAGCCGTTCATCGCATCGTTCCAACCGGGTTTTTCCGCTTCCATCTCGATGCCGATGCCATCGGGATCGAGCTGCGCATGCTTGTTCATGACGAGCACGAGCAGTTTCGCATACAAGTTCGTGCGATACGGTACACCGGCCATGTTAACCCAGTTTTCCTGATAGGGATCCATGTTGAGACGTTTAATCTTTTCATGATCGAAATGGCGTAAACTGCCGTACTGACGAATCCGGCCATCCGGGGTTTTCACGATTTTTTCAGATTGTGGCTTCACGGTAACCGGTGCATCATAAGTCAAGTAGTCATCATCGTCAAACAACACGTTTTCCATCCGGTCGGGGAAAATCGCCCGATACGCGTCGATGAGATCGAGGATATAGGTGAAGTGATCAATCCAGTACCCTTCACCAAACTGCGCATGGATGCGTGGCTCAGCAACCCGGATGATGTCCGCAAGATACTGCTCGGGTGCGGTGGTTGTTTGCAGCTGTTCTTTCTCGACGAAGTTGACAATCGTCCCGGGGGTGAAAGGGTGTTGCAAAAACTCAAGCAGGCGCATCGCATCGTCTTTGAAATGTTGTTCAAGGATGGCTTTCGCCCCGTTTTTGAGCACGAAACGCATGCCGTTGACTACGAGCGGATTATAGCCATCAAGCTGGATGAGACTGGCGAAGAAACGGATGTTGAACCGCCCGACGGCTGGATTGATGAAGGTATCAAGCCGGCGGTTTTGGCAGACGTCGCGGAAATTCCCGCCGCCTTGCGAATAATATTCGGGTGCAAGGCTGAAGAAGTTGTAATCCCGTTCAAGGTCGCCATGGCGTCTTGAATAGAGATGGTAGATGGTATCGCCAATCTTTTCCGGATACCCACCGCGCAAAAGATTGTCGAGATAGTTTTGCTTGACATATGCATCAAACAAGGGCAAGGCTGTTTCGGTGTGTACATCCTCAAGCAAAGACGCAATGAGCATTTCCATGTCGGCTTTCGCCTTTTCAATCGCCTTCGCATGGGCGATATTTTCAAGGGTTTTGCGCAATGTTTCGTAGCGTGAAGCGTGGCCGATCAACGCATGCAAGGTAACGGATGCACCCGGTACAAGCTGCTTTTTAAGCGGCACGAAGGCACCAGGCACTTTATTCGCCGCAATTTGTGGCTGGGTCAGGAAACGGTCAAATTCTGTTTCATAGAACACTTTCGGATACCGTTTGGCTGTCTCTTGGCCAAACACCGTCCGCATGTCGATGAGAGGGCGAATGCGCTTTGTGTCATCAAAGGCGACATAGAAGGTACCGTGTTCGACATCGCTCACTTCGCTTGAATCATCGGTTGAAGCACGTAATACGTAATACGCACAGTCCTCTTCAAGATGTTTGACATCCATCCAGCTGGCTAACAAGTTCGAAGTGGACTTGAATGCCGCATTTTGGATCCCCGATGGCAAAAGCTCCGGCAAGCCGTCAAGCAGTTCGATATCACGTGTCGTGTCGCCGATGTTTTCTAGTGTTACCGTTCGAACGAGCGCCGCAATCGGTTGATTGGGAAGCCCAAAATAGGTGACAGTGGTTTTCAAACCGAGGGCCTGGTTGGTTTCGGTGATGGCGAAGTTGGCGTGACGCACGTGCATCGTTTGGGGATGGACTCCGGCCGCACCGAAGGGTTCATAGGTCTGGCCGTTCACTTTGATAAAGGTACGGAAACCGATGGTGCTGACTTGTTCATAGGCTTTGTTAGCTGGGGTGAACGTCATGATCGGGTGGTTTTTGTTGTTGAGGCCAAAACCGGCCACCCCTTGTCCCCGGTTCACATAGAAGACCCAAAGGGGAATACCCATTTTCCCGGCCACACCAGGCAAGAAATTCGCAAACGGATTTTTCGACTGAAAATCTTCCATGTTGAAGGTCCCTGTACGGCAATCATACGCTGTCATCTTCATCACCTCGCAAGACAAATGTTGAAATGCTGCGCCGGACACACGTTACATCGTAGGCGCCTAACGGTGTTTCAAGGCGGATGGCTTCATCCGTTTCACTTTCATTTTGGACAATCAAGACCAGCGTGCCATCCGGATTCTCAAAGGCCACATGGCGCAAGATGGGATGCTCGAGGTGACTGGCGATTCGGACGGCACCCGGCAAGGCATGGGCCGAAAAATGGCGGATGGCGTCATAGGAGTAATTGATGGTCAACCGATCCGTTTTCTCATCATACAAGATGGGGGCGTCACAGTAGTTGCCCACGTGGTTGGGGCCACCTTTTGCATCAAGCAACAGGTTCCAATCTATATAGCCCTCACACCCTTCGCAAAAATCACCGATCATGTTGCGGGCATACCGTTCTCCGCTTTCAAAGACACCTGGTTTTGGACCGCCTTCGATACAACCTTCCGTAAACAACAAATGTTTATCGGGAAACGCTTTGTGCAAGCGACCGACTTGACTGAAGTCTTCGCTGACGTACCAGTGAAAGGCGGTGCCCCAAACGAAGCGGGCAGCTTCGGGATCGGACAAGATCGCCGTAGCGCGTTCAACCATCAGATCACGGTTGTGATCCCAAATGAGCAGTTTCACGTCGCGATAAGGGGATGCCTCTAAAGCCGGTCCGAGATGATCTTTGACAAACCGCTTCTCTTCTTCGGCCGAGTACTCACACGAATCCCACACTTGCACAGCGGCCGGTTCATTTTGCACGGTGAGGGCAAACACGGTGAGCCCAGCCGCCGTGTAGTGTTCAATGAACTTGAGGAAGTACTGTGCCCAAAGCGGATAATATTCAAGTAGAAGCTTACCACCGCGGGCCATTTGCCGGTTAGTTTTCATCCAAGCCGGGGGACTCCACGGCGAGGCAAGCAGTGCGATGGGATGACTTGCCACTTTTTCGGCTGCCTTGATCATCGGGATGATATGTCGTGTATCACGTTTGATGGAAAAACTATCGAGTGTCGTATCGCCCTCATCGACATACGTATAATGGCCGAGTGCGAAATCACAACTGTGAATCGCGACGCGCCCAAGCGTATAGCCTAAACCGGTCATCGGATTGAAGTAAGCATGTAAAACTTTATGTTGATTCACTTCGGACATGGCTGAGAAGGTCAGCGCAGCCGCTTCTGTGAAAGCGCCTCCATACCCGAGCACTGTTTGATCGCGTTCACTGATATCAAGAAAAAGCCTCAACGCGGGCGTTTCAGCTGGTCGAACTACCTTTTTATGCCTTGTTTGCTCGTATTTTGCCGTTTCGTAATGATGAAACATAGCGGCCTCCCAAACATTACTAAATCGTTTTCGTTTATAGGATATCATATTTGTAACCGTTTTACTATAACGTTTTCGTCTTTTTTAAATAATTGATTTCCATTCTAAATAAATGGTCAACTTGTCCATACAAAAAAACCTGCTCAGACACAAGCAGGCTAGGGATGTCCAGTGGAAAGTTATCTTCAAACAGTACTTTGATTAGGCACGACTTCGAGTTGCGTCCCCGTTATGATTCTTCGACGTCCGCCCAAAACGCTTTGAGTTCATCCACCATATAATCGGTTGCCCGGATAAAACGGGGTTGCCAGTGCAAAGGCATCAATGACCGGTAGGTGTCGGTCTCATAACGGGTATCGAGCAAAATGGCGACGCCTTTGTCGCTGACGGTGCGAATGACCCGACCCACCGCCTGGATTACCTTGTTCATGCCGGGAAACGTGTAGGCATAGTCGTAGCCGTTCATGCCTCGACTGTCAAAGTAATCGCGAAGCAACGCGGTTTGTTTCGTAAAGGCCGGCAAGGCAACACCCACAACCAGCACCCCCGACAACATGTCCCCAACATAGTCCACCCCTTCGCTGAAACTGCCACCGAGCACGGAGAACATCAGTTTCGAGCGAACGCCGCGTGTCTTGAAAGCCTCGATAAACGTTTCGCGGTCAAACAGGGTCATCGTACGCCGTTGCACCACGACATCATACCCGGTATCATCAAACACATCACGGACCATTTCCATATACGCATACGACGGGAAAAAGACAATGTAGTTGCCTACTTTCGCTTCAAGCATGGCATAAAGTGTATCGACAATCCGCGTCACGCTGCGGGGCCTGTCGCGATACTTTGTCGAGGTCGTCGCATCGACAAACAAGCCGAGATTTTGCGGTTTAAAGGGACTTGGCACTTCGAAATGTTGCCCTTTTCCGGAGGTGATCAAGTCGGCAAAATAGGTCACGGGCTTGAGTGTGGCCGAAAAGAATACCGCCCCACCCTTGGTCTGTTCTAACGTGTCCGTGAGCGGCTGCGACGCATCGAGACAAACAATCTCCACGGCCGGGTCGCCCCCATCATCGGCGGTGGTTAAAACGAAGCGAAACGCCTCGCTATAATACTCGCTGATACGTACAAACTGAACGAGCAAAAAATAGCCTTCACGAATGGGCTTGCGTAAAGCGTGTTTTTTATGGTCCTGAAGCCACTGCTCACATCGGTTCATCGTCTGGTGAACGTGTTCGAGCAAGGCTTGATCGCACTGTGCTTCAACATGATAATGTGTCTTGTCGACCTGATGGTGCGCGATGCGTTCAAGGATGGCGTTTGCCAGTTGTTCAAACGACCGCGCAAGCCGTTTGACCCGGCCGATCTCGCATGTTTTCGCCAGCGTCTCAAGTGAAGCGACATCCAGCCGCGCTGAGTACATCGAACGGGAACGGTCGATCAGATTGTGCGCTTCATCGACCAGTAGTTTCGGTGCGTAATCGCCTTCTTCAAAAAAGCGAATCAGCCGGATGCGCGGGTCGAAGACATAGTTGTAATCGCAGATGACGATATCGGCATAGAGGGCGATTTCAAGGGCGAACTCGTGTGGACAGATGGTATGGTACGTACCATACTGTTTAATCAAATCGGCTGCATAGACATCGTCATGGACGAAAATGTCTTCAAGCGCTTCGCGCAACCGGTTGTAAAAGCCTTTGGCGTAAGGGCAAATATCCGGGTCACAATCGACTTCGTCTTGCAAGCACATGTTTTCTTTCGAGTTCAAGGTGATGGCCTTGATCTTTAGACCATGCGCCTTGAGCCGGTTGACCATGTCAAGGGCTATCGTCTTGCCGGCGTTTTTGGCGGTCAGATAAAACAGTTTTTCCTGATGATCATGCAACGTCTTCAATCCTGAAAAAAGCGCCCCGATCGTTTTGCCGATGCCGGTGGGGGCGGTCGCATAGACATACGTCTTCTGGATGAGGGTTTGGTACACGGCTGCCATGAAGTGGTATTGGCCTTCGCGAAAGGCTGGGAACGGAAAGGTCAGACCTTCAAGTGTCCGTGTTTTTTCTCTTTGGTGGCGCTCATAGCGGTCAATCCAGTCAAGATAACGACTGAGCGCCGCTTCAACTTGCGGTTTGAGCGCCCCCATCCTAAATTGCTTGGTGAAGATTTTGACCGCACGACTTTCGGTGTGGATATACGTTAATTGACACCGGATGCTTTTCACGTCGTGCATGAGGCCATAAAGATAGGCATAGAACTTGAGTTGCATCATGTGCGCCGGAAAGGTATCGGCATGCACTAATGATAGATCTGTTTCGGTACTTTTGATCTCTTCAAGCACGGTCAAGTCATCTCGTATCAACACCCCATCGATGCGGCCGGTAATGTGCAGATCATGTCCGTCATGGGAAAAACGGGCCTCGACAGCGACTTCACGTTTGTCGGTCGGTCCGTAGCGTGCCTGATGTTCTTGGTGGATCATCTGCCCGAGATTGCGGGCGTGCTTCATTTTGGTCTGACTTTCTAAATCGCCGGACGCAAACAAATGGTTCACCCATGTTTTCACACTCAATCGTTTCGTTGTCACGCGTCCACCTCGCATTCGTCAGTCTAATTATACACCAGCGTGCCCATAGAACCCAACCTTCTCAAAAAAAAACGACCGGCAAGCGGTCGCTTTGATTCAATCCTTCTTGTGGATGACAAGTTGGGGATACGGAATGTCGATTTGATGTTGATCACACAGTAGTTTCAACGCCCGGTTGAGTTGGCGACGAACGTGGAACTTCTTGTTCTCCTGGGTCCTAGCTAAAATTCGGAGCGTCACCGCGGATTCACCGAGTTCTTGGACACCATGATAGTGCGGCCCGTCGACAATCTCGGGAATGCTGTTACGGAAGGCTGGCAACGCCGCTTGAATGATGGCTTCTACTTTGTTCAAATCGGCATCATAACCAATTGAAAGGTCGGCGATGGCAATCGACAGATTTTTCGAGGTGTTGATGGCGCCGCGAATGTCGGAGTTGTTCAAGATTTTCGTGTCTTGGTTCATGTCGGTGATTTTCGTTGTCCGGATGCCGATCTCACTGACCGTGCCACGAAACCCGTTCACTTCGACCACATCGCCGACTTCGAACTGTTTCTCAAACAGTATGAACAACCCGGCAATGACATCTTCGATCAGACTTTGCGCCCCGAAGCTCAGGGCAAGACCCAAAATACCAGCTCCAGCAAGCAACGTCCTGCCTTCAGCCCCCCATGCGGATAAAATCAAGAAAAGCGCGACGAGAATGCTGGTATATTGGATGAAGCTTGTCGCAATGAGGCCAAGGGTTTCCTGGTGGACGTTACGGCGCATGAAAAGCCTGACCATGAAGGCGAAGACCTTATTCAAAACCCAGATGAAGAAGATGACCGTCAGCGTTTCAAGCATGACGACGTAGTGATCTTCAAAGAAACGGAGAATGTTGAAAAACTTGCCGATGCTGCCGGCGATGACCGCCGCGAAGGCTGTCCCTGGAAACAACCGCTCTGCAAGTACGGCCACAACCACGAAGATGAGAATG
>RECF01000083.1 GCA_007694145.1 Acholeplasmatales bacterium
GTCGCAATTTGGAACACCCCACTGGCATACTCAAGACCTCTTCGTGAAGGATAGCGGTCTTCAGGAAAATAGTACCAGTTGCCCGAGGAGGAGTTGGTTTTCAATGTCGTCGTAGTTTCCGGCGCAGCCAACGCGTTGGGTGTCGTGACGTTGAATGTTGTGCCACCGCTGGTAATGCTGGTTTGATAGAGTGTGCTGTCATACACCAAATTCCCGACAGTCCCGCTATTTTGGAAGACAACCGGCTGTACTTCGAAGTTGGTGATAAACGAACCGTTGATGACAACACGAGACGCATAATACGCATTGGTGAAGGTACCGATATTGTCAAATACGATACCGGCTGCCTGATAATCTGACGTTGCCAAGCCGACGGATGGTCGCATTCGGATTCCGGCCGCAAAGATCGAGGGACGGTCATCGATGACGTAAACATGATCGACAAGCCCGGCATTGATACCCACTAGGTTGGCTGTCCGGGTGATGTCATCATTTTCAAAGCGCAGTTCTAGCGTTGGGTTAACCAACCCGAGATTTTGGATGACACCTAGGTTATAGGGGAACATCGCGTAATAACCGGATGTGGCCAGTTCAACCGTTTCTTCGTCTTCCCCTTCAGTTATGGTAACCAAATCAAAGCCAGCGACGTACAAGTTCTTTATTTCAAACCCGCGGCCATCAAAAGTGCCGGTAAAGAAATTCTCATTCAAGGTTCCATCAATCGATGAGAAACTGTAACCAATGGGGATGAAGGTCCGTGATTTGACAACCGCATAGTCGATGGTCTGACCGAGGACATAATCAAGATCCATTAAAACCCCGATAATATCTGGGGAAAGTTTGAAGTTTTGGGCTGGATCGGCACTTTGATAAATCAAGTCGGGGAAATAGCTGACATCGACGCTGAAACGGTGCAGTTCTTCCGCGGTGTCAAACCGGATCTTCACCCCGTCCATCATCGTCCGAATGGCAGATTCTGTCGTTGCGGGCGTCAATGTCGCCCTAAACTCAGTATAGGAGATAAAGGATGCATCGGCATCACTGGGTACCACCGGATCAAAATCATGCACAGCGAAAAACCCTTCGAAGCGACCGTCGATCGGTGTGAATGTATACGGTGCATTGGCCTTAAAGCCAAGTAGTGTAAACGTCAAAGCAACGAGTGTCAAACACAAACCAAGTTTTTTCATCACCATGTACCTCCCCATGGGGGTGTGGGTAAGCCCCAGCGTCTCTGTGGTCCTTCAATGGCCTGGACTGCTTCAATCCGCAAGGCGATTTGTAAGCTGTAACCGATAGGTAGGGGACTGAAAGAAAGTCCCGGAAAATATTCTTCAATCAACGGGATGACAAGCGGCGTCGATGCGTCTAGACGTTGCACAGGATTTTGCAAGTAATAAAACCCATCCACACTGACCCGGTCAACCCAGTCGCTGGTCACGTTGAAATCGAAGGGGTCACCAATAATCGGGATTTCCGTCTGCACCCCTTCAAAGTTCGTAATCAACAACGTCAACGAATCGACAAGCGAGACGCGGATATACGTGTCGACGTCACTTTCCACAAACAGTTCAACCCGTAAGTTTTCAATGAACTGAAGGGCATTGACGTCGATGACATTGACCGTATACACCCCGGGCTTGCGGGTATCGCTCACGAGGTCGATGACCACCTCTTCGGCATCGGTTTCGAAGCCACCTTGTTCAAAGAAAACACGACCGCTCACAGAAACATCGCCGATGGTACTCGCTGTTTCAAGCGTGCCTTGGTTAAGCAGGAACGCGACCACGACAAAGAGCGTCGTCATCAAGACGAACAACATGGCACTAACTGGCAAAATCAGGCGATGTTTCATCGGGGCACCTCCTACAAGGTTTAAGTTAGTTAGGCGGGATTTGGTCTAGGCGCACTTCAAAAGCGCCCAGTGTAATCTGTTCATTAGACAAGGCCGAGGTCACGGTTGTCTTGACATGAACGGTAAAATCAAAGGTCAGAGTGTCGTCTCTTTCTAGCAACACGTCACTGAACAACATGACGGTCTCATCATCGAGGTCACGGATGACCAAGGTTTCGGTCAACGGGTCTTCAAAGCGGATTTCCAAAGCGTCAAAGAGCCCATTGTCGGTAACGAAGATATCGCGGACGGCCACTTGCAAGGTGCCGTCAATCGAACCGATGTTTGTGATAATCAGCCGAAATGTATACGTTTCCCCCGGGGTGATCCGGGCGAAATAGATCGTGTTTTCGATAATCGGCTCATACCCGCCGTCAAGCTGACCATCCTTGTTGGCATCATTGGCAATCAGGAACGTGACTTCGGACTCGAGTGTGCCGGTTTGGATGATGATTTGTTCAGTATCGCGCCGGACAATCGTCCAAGCGAGCACGGCTGTCACAGAAAGCATGACACATGCACCCAACAACAATACAAACGACACTTTCTTCGATGTGGCCATGCTTTCACCTTCTTTCACGATACTGGTTTAGTTTTCAATAATGGTTTCAAAATAGGTCGCCGGTTGGTTGTTCCAGGAACGAAAACCTGTCACATTGTCCGTGGGAGCGATGGTGCTTTCAATCGGGAAATTGAGTAGGATAATATCCCCATCAAGGGCAATCGTGACCGTCTTGAAGCCCGGATTGGCATCGCGCACGGTGATCGCGAGCGTTCGTTCAGCCGACCACCAGGCTTGGTTTTGATTGCTGGGGATGTTTGGATTGATGATGGTTGAGGTGGAACGGTTGCCGATGCGGGCGAGAATATTGGCGGTCGATTCACCACCGTTGACCCGCCTACGCAAAACAATTTCGCTAAAACCGCGGTCATACTGAACGATATAACCAGTATCGCGATTTTGATTGGCCTCGTTGAGGACGGTCTCAAAGAATATCCCCACCCCACCAAAGGTGCCCATATCCATTTGAAAGCGGGTCGTTACGGTATATTGGCTGCGCGGGTTGGGATAAAAGACCAAATCCGTAGCCTGCGCCGTAGAACGAAGACCTTCCGCGGTAATCGACCAGCTGCCACCACCACCGCTACCCCAGCTGTTGAAGAGGAAGTCGTTTAGGTTAAAGGTGCTGAAATCGAGGACTTCGACAAGATTATCGGGTAAGGTGCTTGAGTCGGGACCAAAATCATAGGTGCCACTGCCAAGCACTTGCCAGTTGACAAATGCCGCCTGTTTGGCCTCAAAGCGGAAGGTGATCGAAAACGGCATCCCTGAAGCGAAGTTGCGGACCGTTTCACCCAGTAGTTTCATGCTGTCGACAACGGGGATTTGTGCGCCGAGATTAATCGGGATAATCGCCTTGCCAGGTTCCGTCGTCTGATCGGTTTCTACACCACGATAATAATACAGTCCGTCCGTTTCAAGCACCCACGCATCATCAAGCGTCAATTCGAGCAGCTCTGGCACTGTGAAAAGACTCATCAGCGGTGAATCGATTTCAACATGCAGCCTAAGCTCGGTGGGGATGTTGGATTGATTGATGAGGACAAAGGGGGACTCAACGAGTTCTTGCGCCGGTACTACCCGGGGTAAATCGGCAAAAGCGCCCTGCCAGACATACTGAACCCTGCCAACCGAAAAGACAACACTTTCGGTCTCCTGCTCATCCCGCAACAATCCCCAGATGGTCAACCCAAGCATCAAAAGCGTCCCTATGAGAAACAAGCTGCTCATCACATTACGTCGTGTATACATCATCACACCCCCTAGCTGAAGAAGACCCGAATGGCCGAAATGACAAGCATGGCCTCCTGGTATCCTTTTTCAGAAGTTTGGGCATCATAGATTAAGCTAAATTCAAGAACCCGCGTCGCAAGCGCGGGGATGAGAACCGGATCAATCAGCGTTACGGCACCGTTACCAGATGTCAAGTTGTTCAACCGGAAATCGTCAAAGGTCTGACCGAGCACAGTCAAAGGTGTCATGTCATTAGGCAGGCGAAACGACGCACTGCCATCAAGACGCACTTCACCCTCTTCAAGTACGATGACATTGCGCATGTCAATGAGCGGATCATCGCTTAGGTTTTGCAAGGCGGCGAGTTCTACGCGCATCAACGCTGGTGTATCTGTCAAAGACGTGATGGTGAGGCGGAAATCAAAACGGTCACTCGGAACGGCATTGCTAAAAAGCGCCGCCATGTTAGCCGGCGTGTCTATGACCACATAGTCGCCATCATTCTTGCTTACTTCAAGCAAAAGCACCGCATCGTACTCGCCGACGGGCACCGTCACATTGTCGGTACGGGTCACATTCGTCAGGGTGAACCAGGCGAAAACGGTCGCGACCATGACTAAAAAGGCAGCGAAAAAGGTGATAACAGAGGCGATTAGTTGTCTTTTTTCCATGGTCACAATCCCCCAAACGGTGTGACGTAAAGTGCGTAAAATGATGAACGTTACTTGTTCTTTAGTTCTTCTTCAATCTCGCGGCGGATTTTAAGACGCGCTTCGGCAAGTTCGTTCTCTTGGCGCTTCTTCAGTGCTTCTTCGGTCTCTAGGGTTTGTTTTTCCTTGACCGACTTGAACAGGTTTCTCAGTTCAATGGCGATAATGAGCAGAAAGATGCCGATGATGACCGCGAACAAAGTGGTGCGGTATTGCAAGAGAAACTGGCCGATGCCGCTTGAATCGAAGTCAAGCACCACTTGTCCGAAGTAGTTTTCAGGGGATACCGGATGCGGGTCCACTGATGGGTTGGCGTCCCCTTGGGTGATGAAGTGTCCGTTTGCGTCGATCTCGATGATGCGATGAACGATGTAAATCGGATCATCCAGTGAACGGAAAGCGACAATGTCGCCCACTTTCAGACGAGAAAACGGCACGGTGCGGATAATCAGGATGTCCCCCGTTTTAAAGCCGTCTTCGGCCTCGGTGTTCATAGAATCGCTACCGACGACCGAGTAAGAATACCCGAAGAAGTTGATCAGGGTGTTGTTTTGTGCGGCACGGGTGCCGAGGATGAGGATGGCAATGGTCATCATGAAGACGGCGATAGAAGTCGCAGTCAATGTTTTTTGCATGAATTTTCTCAC
The DNA here is from genome assembly GCA_007694145.1 of Acholeplasmatales bacterium. Lineage (GTDB taxonomy): Bacteria > Bacillota_I > Bacilli_A > Izemoplasmatales > Izemoplasmataceae > SKGI01. The sequence continues at coordinate 5,047 of RECF01000083.1, forward strand.
AGGTATGCGCCTACTTTCTTCTGTTAATGCGGTCACAACACCGACGGGTCTGAGATGGAATCGGTGCTGCACAGTCAAATGTCAGCACATCATAGGATGAGGGGAAGGTGGTCGGGGTTTACTTTTCAAGCAACGCCTGCACATGCTCGATGGCTAGGCGGCGCAAGACTTTTTCGCGTTCGGCGATGTCATACCACTCATCCGAACGAATTGTCTGCTCTTCGGTATACGCACGCATGGCCTCTTCTTTCAGTTTTTTCAAGGTGGCTGCGTGTTGGGTCTTCAAAGCCTGTAGTTGGGTTGTCTGCTTGGTAAGAAAGGCTTCAAGATCGCGTTCAAGCGTCTTCTCTGTATCTTCCTTAAGGGCTAAGAGCGCGTGTTCATGCCGACGGCTTTCCTCGGCATGATACCTTTGCAGTTTTTCATAAATCGCCCGTTTTTGCGCTTGGAAGTCTTGTTCAAGCTTTTGACGGGTTTCGGTGTACTGTTGCTCAAGGACGGTGTGTTCACTCTTGTGCGCAGTGTCTTGATTTGTCTTGAAGCGGTTGAACTGCTCGGTGATTTTTTGCTTATGTTCAGAAAGCTTGCTTTCAGCATCCGCTTTCATGGTCGCAAGCGTCTTAGCGAGAGCATCGTCATGTTCTTGTTTGAGCGTTTCTTGCTTGAGTCGGTATGTCTCGCGCAGGGCGGTGCGTTGGGCTTCTATATCGGCTTCATACGCTTCTTTATCTTGGATGAGGCGGGCGTTGAGCGTATCGGTTTCGCTTTGAACTTTTTGCTTGTGCATATCTTTGGTCTTGCGCAACGTGTCCTTGCGATGTTGCTCGAGGTCGGCACGGAACTTCTTGAGGCGGTCTTCTTCAACAAGCCGGACTTTTTCAAGTTCGAACTCGTAGGTCTTCCGTTCTTCTTCAAGTGCTTCGGCCGCTTGCTTGCGCACGGTCGCAAGTCGCTGCTCTGTTTCGTGTTCGACATCTTTAATTTGCGCTACTAAGGCCTTTTCTTGCTCGGCTTGCAGCGTTTCAATGGCTTGTTCAGTTTGTGCTTGCAGCGTGCGGCGTGATGCTTCAAGTTCCTCAGTATGGGTTTTCTTCGTGTCTTCAAGCTGCGACTTCAGTTTAGCTTTTTCTTGATTGACCGACGCATCGGCTTCAGCTTTGAGCCGTTCTTTTTCCGCTTTCAACGTAGCGGCGCTTGCTAGTTTTTGTTGTTTGAGTTTTTCCGCCCAGGCCGCTTTTTCTTTAGCAAGTTTCTCTTCAAACTCTTTTTGCGCTTTTTCAAAGGCTTTGCGTCCTGCCTCCAAAGCTTTGGCCATTTCTTTGACTTCATAAGCTTCGAACTGTTTTTGGGCTTTGTCAAGATTTTCCCGCAACTTCTTGTGGTCATCCTGCATGGCTTCATTTTGCGCTTTGACATAGTCCTGGTGTTCAGTAAGCAGTTTGGCGTTGGCTTGAGCATGTTCGATTTCAAGACGTTTTTCCTCGTCGAGTTTCGCTTCTCTTGCGGCGTCTACGACGTCTTGCTTTTTCTCATTGAGTAAGCGTTTATTTAGGTCAGCAACCTGCTTAAGTTGTCTTTTTTCAAGCCGGATGGCGTCTTTATAATCGACTTCTTTCGTCTCGCGGATGATGCGGGCGACACGCGCTTTGTGCTTAGCTTCGGTGAGCTGTTGATCTAAGTCGATCTTGACGAGGTAACGGAATACGTCTTTGTCGCCTTCGCTTTCAAACTTGAAGTACGATTCATACAGCGCATTGGTAATGGCAATGGTATCGCGGAGGGCGCGTTTCAAAGCCACTTCGTATGTTGAGGCTTCCTCCATATGTGTATCGAGGTTTTCTTGGAAGTGTTTGAGTGCTTGTTCAAGGTAATACTGATTGATGCGGGCGTCTTCGACCATCGGGACATCGTCTAGTGTGGTTTCAGGCAATCGGCGGATAACTTTGGGTGCCGGTAGCTTGTAACGTCTTAGTTCGATATCTTTGTACAAATAGTCAAGATGCTTCTGATTGGCGATGATTTGGGTGAAGACAATCAAGGCGGTTTGGTAAATATTACTCAAGTATTTTTCGTCAAAGGTCAGGTTGCGTTCTTTGACATCTCTAGCAAACGGCAAGTCCGTGTGTTGGTCGAGGTAGAGCCAAAGCAGGTAGCCGTTGTTGTAATCGACGTTTTTGAGGATGATTTGTGTTTTCATCAAGGGGGCGGTAACGGGTTTGGCGTCTTTGAGGTCCCGCATGAACTCGCTTTTTTCCATGACGGCGATCATTTTTTGCAAATACTTAATACGCTTAAGAATTTGCTCGTTGTGGCTCGTCTCTTCATCACCGGAACCTTCTTGCACCGTGATGAGGTCAATGGTCATCTTGACATCGAGCGGGTCGGCCTTGAAAGTGGCATCGAGATTGAAATGACGCTTGGTCTGTTCTTCGACACTTTCCTTGATGATGTCATGACGGCGGGTGAGGATTTCACGAAGCCGTCTAATCAAGGTGGCAATCATCCGGTTTTCATAAGTGGCAAACTCGATGTTGGTTTCAACATTCAAGACGTTTTTAGGAATGACGTTGTCGCGGGTCACTTCTTTGACATGCTGGGAGTGAGAAGCAAGATGGCGCACCGCTTCAGGGCCGATTTTTTTCGCCCGTTCGACAGCGGTCAGTTCCCGGTCGTGGCGCAAGACAGTCTTGGCTTGACGGGTGATGCGGTCGAGACTGGGAAAATACGACTCGATGGTTTCAAGCCAAATGTCGTCAAACTTCTTAATCTCTTCACTGTCTTTTTGGTACAGCTTTTTTTCACCTTCATGAAAAGTTTGGTAAAAAAACTGGGGAAAATCGACGGTGAGTTCGAGTTTCCCCAGGCGTTCCGTCATGGCTTCATGGAACTGGATAAGTTCTTTGGCTGTTTGGTTCATGCGGAATCACCCCTTTAGATTTGCTTGAGGAGTCGCTGAATGAACGCGAGGGACATGTTGAACTGTTTTTTGCCGAATAGTTTTTCAATCAGTTTGACCAGATCATTCAGTTCATCGCGTAAAAACGGCAAGTTTAGGCTTTCAAATTTGCGAAGAATCTTGTGGGTGACCATATAATCGAGTCCATCAACTTCGTTTTGACCACAAGCGACATAGACCGGCACGAACACACGGATCTGTTTCATGATCCGGTTACCGAAAGTGATGCGGAAGTTTTGGGTGATGAACTCGTCGAGCTTGACAAGGGCATCGAGGGTTTTCGTGGAGATGGGATGCTCTTCTTGAGCACGGCCGAACAGACGGTTCAAGTAGTCGAGGCTGACCGTGACCGGTTTGGTCTTCGGTGCGTCGATATAATTGGCTTTGACGTTCATTTCAAGCGGTGTGGCCCGGTCATACACTTTATCGGTGATACCGAAGGTCGAATCATCTTTGTTGGCGGTACCGACGAACCAGACATTACCAGGTAAGAGAATTTTGCCCGTTTTGATGTTGACGGGATCTCCGGCTTGGCTGTCGGGCACGATGTCGACTTTCCATTCGGTCACATCGGGCATTTCTAAGAAGGACAAAAACTCTGCGAAGTAGTATTCTACCCGCGCAAGGTTCATCTCATCTAAAACGATGAAGTTGATGTCTTCGCGGTAGGTGGTTTCATAAATGGCTTTAAGGAAGTCGGTTTCATTGAATTTTTTGGTAAATTCATTGAGGTATCCGATCATTTCTGCCCGGTCGCGCCATGATGGCTGCACGGAGATAATGGCGGCGTCATTTTGGAAGAACTTGCCCATCGCATACGGAAGCGATGTCTTACCGGTACCAGAAATCCCTTCAAGAATCATCAGTTTCGATGTGGCCATACCGGCAAAGAAAGCGGAAATGATCGCTTCGTCATAGAAGAGTCCCATTTGCGAGGCGGCATAGTTGATGAACCGGAGGGTCATGTCACGAAGACTGATCATGTCATCTGGTGACATCTGGATGGATGTGATTTGGTTCTTATACTTCTCATCAACCGCAAGCAGTTTCACGAAGCGGGAAGCTTTCTTCTCGTCTTCCTCTTCATCCATTCCGAACAGGTCGCGTTTAGCGGCATCAGGAATGAGGCCGAGATCAGACATTTTGAGGGAAAGAATCTTGTTTTTCTCTTCGACAAGTTCGGCAGTCTTTAGATTGAGCAAGGCGATTTCTTCAAGGAGATCGTCTTTCTCAACTTCACGTTTAACAAACTTGAAATACCGTTTGATGAACAACCCGAGTCTGAGTAGAATAAAACCGAGGAACGCGGCGTTGATGAGCGTGACGAAAAACGCGATGACCCAATCAAGTAGATTGAAGGTCCCACTCGCCGCAACAAAGTTTTGGACGTATCGAATAATATCATTAAAGAAAAAGTCGGCGAAGGCCTGAAATAATCTTCGGAAAAACTCGCCGACGTTATTGAGCACTTCTCTAATGAAATTGATATAGTATCGTGCAAACTCTACCATATGAATCTCCTCGGGTTATGCATAAATTATGGTTATCTTTTCTAGTAAGACCATCATGACAAGTAAAGCTCTTTAATTAGCATCCTTGTCGGAATTTTTGTTTGATTCCATTTCTTTGAGCAACTCTTCACGAATCCGTGCTTTTTCCGCTTCAAGCGATTGCTTGGCTTCTTCTTGGTCACCCTTGTATTTCTCTTCGAGTTTCGCCTTGTTCAAGGCGAGGATGTTGCGGGTGAGGCTGACGCCGGAAATCATAAGCATAATCGCGACGGGGAAAATGATGAAGAGGGCAAACCCGGTTGAGGTTTGAAGATAATCCAAGGTCGTGCCAAGGCCACTCCAGTGATTTGAGTAGACAGCCAGGGCATCGCGACTGTGGATCGGGTTGTCGTTACCGGGGGTGTTGTCCCCTCGAGTCACGAAGTAGCGATCACCATCAGCATCTAGTACCTCAACGATTCTATGTGTATTGAATGCTCGTATAGATCGGTCAAAGTAAGTAATAAC
>RECF01000030.1 GCA_007694145.1 Acholeplasmatales bacterium
TCAGCCGCGTTGGTGTAACGACGTGGGAGTACAGAGTAGAAATCATTTCTAGGCAGATCAGGTGTTGGATCGTCATTGCCGTTTTCTTCCCCGTTTTCCTCTCCGTTTTCCTCACCGTTGCCGTTTTCTTCACCATTTTCTTCTTCGGCGGGAAGATGGAAGGCTTTCAAGCTGTCAAATAGATGTGCGGCGGCAAGTTGTTTGACACGGTTGCTGTTCATGTCCTTGAAGTTGAAGTTAAAGACGTCTTCTTCAAAGGCATCGGTATCTTCAAACGTCAGCGTGGTGTCGAGTGCTTCGCGGAAAGGATACAAGTAGTTGTACATCAGGATGAAGAACTCAAGCACTTCTTCAGGCTCGAGTAAACGGGTGTTTTCTTCAGTGAATTGCGTCGGTGTCAGTTTGAAAATGTCACAAACAGGCGCTTGCCCGTTGCCATTTTCTTCACCATTCTCTTCACCATTCTCTTCGCCGTTTTCCTCACCATTGCCATTTTCTTCGCCGTTTTCTTCTTCGGCGGGCACTTCGCAAACGAACGCTCTAAGTCCGGCAGGGGCGCCTGAGATGGCATAAGGAACCAATCCGAAATGCTTGTAGACGCTTTCGGCTTCGGCTTGAGAAAGGAAAAGCAACTGAATGGCTGTCACGTTACCACGGTTGTCCCGTTGGTAAATGCGGTCGACTTCGCCCATTAAAGTTTGATTTTCGTTGTTTTCGATGTCTTGAAGAACTTGGGCACGTGTCGCCGCTGTTCTTGAGAGGTTCAATCTGACGAACCGTTCGACGGAATCGTCATCATCAGGATTGAATCCGGCCATGACCAGTGTCATCCGATAATTTTTATCTACCTCAAGTCGTTGCTCGTCACTGAGGTTGTCAATGACTTCTTGATCGTTGGTGCCAAACTTCAATCGTTCAATTTCCTTGTCGATTTCTTCCTGTGTGAAAGTATCGAAGTATTCACTCAGCAGTTGCTCGTCAATATGATTGACAAGATGGGTGATGCCTTCGGTCAGTTTCATACGCTCATAAAGTTCCTGGCGGCTGATGGATAAGCCCCCGAGACTCACAAAGACATCATTGGGATTAGACACCATGGGATTGGGGCGTTCGCGGGTTAAAAAGTTACACCCGACAGATAGCATGATGACCAAAATGAAAGAGCCAATGATGATGGACATTTTTTTGACGATGGCAGCGTTCACAATATCACTCCTTAAAATTATACGCATTATATATATTACCACCAATCCCTTTATAAGACAACACATAAAACCATGAAATTCTTTCTAGACCACCTGAACAGCGGTCAAGGTGCAAAACAGACTATCTTAGTTGCAAAGCCATCTAAAAGGTGTATAATGATTTTGTATCGGAGGGATTGCATGGAAATTACTGTTTTAGCCAGCGGCTCAAAAGGCAATTGCACCGTCTTGAAGACCGAAGCCGTTACGCTATTAATCGATGCTGGCATCAGCTACAAACGCATCAAAGGGCACCTTGCAACACAAGGCATCGAGACGACCGCATTGGATGCGGTGTTGTTGACGCATGAACATATTGATCATGTCAAAGGCCTCGAGCGCGTGTTGCAAGAAACACCGGCAACCTTGTATGCGACATCTGCAACGTTCAACCACTTGCATGAGAAAACCACCAAAGTGTTGAACCCAGAACGCCATCAACCTGTTCACAGTGGCTTATCGTTCATGCTCGGTAACTTGATTATTACCCCGGTGAGGGTGTCACACGACGCGGTCGATGCGATTGGTTTCATCATTCGTGAGGGCGACAAGACTTTGGTATACATGACCGATTTGGGGTATTTGCCGGCTGAAGACTATCCAAGCATTGCCAATGCCGACATGTACATTTTCGAGGCGAATTATGATGTGTCGTTGTTGTTTTCATCAGCGCGTCCCCATTATCTCAAGCGGCGTATCGATTCCGTGCGTGGCCACATGTCGAATACGGATTCCGCCTACCACATGTGTCATTTGATCGGCCCTCGCACCAAGACGATTGTCTTAGCCCATCCTTCCGAAGAGTGCAACACAGCCCGCCATGTTTTGCAAACGTATCGGGATGTCTTCCGTGACTACCAGCGTAACCTAGATGACTATGACATCATCGTTGCCAAACAACACGAGCCGATTTCTACGGTGATCTTATAAAATAATATAAGGAGTGAGTCCCCATGAGCCACGAAACGTTGATTCAGACTGTCTGTGCCGACTTCTTTAACGTTGATCCCACCGCGGTCAAACTAGAAAGCCGGTTGATGGGCGGCATGTCCAACTTTACGTACATCATCACAGTCAAAGATGTTCGTTACACCTTTCGAATTCCTGGTAAAAATGCTGAGAAATTTGTTGATCGTACAGTGGAAAAACATCATCTTGAGCTGATTCAACCGCTCAATCTCGACAATGACACCATCTATCTCGATCTTGAGAAAGGTTACAAGATTGCCCGTTATATCGAAGGCGTGCCGATGCACGAGAAAAACCCGCATGATTATCTTGAGCAAGCAGCCGATATTCTTAAGACCATTCACCAAAGCGGTCTCACATCAGAGTATGATTATGACCCGCTAGGGCGATTGCACGTGTATGAAAGCCACCTCAAGCCCTATGACCATGTCCATGATGCCCGCTATGATAGGCTCAAGGCGCGCTGGATGGCGTTGAAAGCGGACATTGATTGCCACCAGAAAACCTTGACACATGGTGACAGCCAAATCAGCAACTTCGTGGTGACCGATGAACGATTATACTTGATGGACTGGGAGTTCAGCGGCAACAACGATCCGTTTTATGATATCGCCTGCTTCGGCAACACCAACTTCGACCACGCCATCGCCCTCTTGCCAGTCTACCTTGAAAAGACCCCGGATGCGGAAGCGTTCAACCGGTTGTACTTTTGGCGGACGTTTCAATGTCTGCAGTGGCACAATGTTGCCTTGTATAAAGCATACATCGGTTTAAGCGCGGATCTCAAGATTGATTTCGCCAAAGTCGCCAATCTATATCTTGACAAAGCGGAAGCGCTCCTTGACAAATTGAAATAAACGGACCCTGTTTCTAAAATAGCCCGAAAACACTTGATGAAAGTGTTTTCTTTTTCGTTATATGCCGGGAAGATGTTGTCTAATTCTGAAACTTGTTGTATAATTCATTTGTATGACAACATGCGGTTTTATATTATCATTTGGAGGTTATTCAATGGCTACAAAAAAAGTTTTCCAGTCCATGGAAGGTAACCAGGCGGCGGCGCATTGCGCCTATGCATTTACCGAAGTGGCCGGGATTTACCCGATCACCCCGTCTTCGAACATGGCGGAGTATACCGATCTATGGTCTTCACAAGGAAAGAAGAACCTGTTCGGCATGCCCGTCCGCGTCATCGAAATGCAATCAGAAGCCGGTGCGGCCGGTACGGTTCATGGTTCACTGCAGGCCGGCGCTCTGACGACCACATTCACCGCCTCACAAGGTTTGTTGCTGAAGTTACCGAACATGTACAAAATTGCCGGTGAGCTTCTTCCCGGTGTCATCCATGTTTCCGCACGCAGTGTTGCGGTACAGGCACTGTCGATTTTCGGGGATCATCAAGATGTCATGGCGGCGCGTCAGACGGGCTTTGCGATGCTCGCTACGGGTTCAGTCCAACAAGTCATGGACCTCGCTGGTGTCGCCCATCTTTCGGCGATCAAGTCGAGTGTGCCGTTCCTGCATTTCTTCGATGGTTTCCGTACATCTCATGAAGTGAACAAGGTCGAAGTGATGGACTATGACGTCTTTGACCGTCTCATTGACCGTGAAGCGGTACGCAAGTTCCGTGCCCGCGCCCTCAACAGTGAGCGTCCGGTCACCCGCGGTTCAGCACAAAATGACGATGTCTACATGCAAACACGCGAACTGCAAGAGAAGTTTTACACCGGCATTCCCGATATCGTGAATGACTACATGCAAGAAATATCTAAAGTCACCGGTCGTGCATACGCCCCGTTTGTCTATTATGGTGACAAAGATGCCGAAGATGTCATCATCGCCATGGGATCGGTCACCGAGACGATCCGTGAGACCATTGATTTCCTTCGTGAAACGGAAGGCCGTAAGATTGGCTTGTTGACCGTTCACCTTTATCGTCCTTTCAGCGCCGATTACTTCCTCAGCGCCATGCCCGAGTCCGTGAAACGGATTGCCGTGCTTGATCGCACCAAAGAAAACGGTTCACTCGGTGAGCCGCTCTATCTTGACATCCGTGCGGCATACTACAAGCGCGATAATGCCCCGCTCATTATCGGTGGACGCTATGGACTGTCGAGTAAAGACACCACCCCTGCGCAAATCGTTGCCGTCTACAACAACTTGGCTGGTGAACAAAAGAACCGCTTCACCATCGGCATCGTCGACGATGTCAACCACACCTCTCTTGAGATTCCCAAAGGCATCGATGACGCCGTACTCGATCCATCGACCACGGAACTGTTGTTCTTCGGTTTTGGTTCGGATGGTACCGTTGGCGCCAGCAAAAACACCATCAAAATCATCGGTGAAAACACCGATTTATACGGCCAGTCCTATTCAAGTTATGACTCGAAAAAGTCGGGTGGGGTCACACGGATGCATTTACGTTTCAGTGACCACCCGATCCGTTCAACCTATCTGGTCAGCCACCCGCACTTCGTGTCGTGTTCAAAAGACTCTTATCTCAATGTCTATGACATGCTCGCAGGCTTGCGTGATGGGGGAACCTTCCTCCTCAATACAATCAAGCCTACCGACGAAGTCCATACCCTCTTGCCAAATCGCGTAAAACGCCAACTGGCAACACGCAACGCGAAGATGTATGTTATCAATGCCGTACAACACGCTGAAGAAGTGGGACTTGACGGCATGATCAACACCATCATGCAATCGGCGTTCTTCGCCCTCAATGAACACATCATGCCTTATGAGCGGGCCAAGGAACTGATGAAATCCTACGCGAAAAAAGAGTATGGTCGTAAAGGCGATGATATTGTCAGCCGAAACTTCAATGCGATTGAGCGCGGGAGCGAAGGTCTTGAAGAAGTCGTCATCGACCCAGCTTGGAAAGATCTTGCAGATGAAAAACTGCCCATCGATGAAACCAAACCGAAGTTTGTCCGTGACATCGCTGAACCGGTCAATGCCATCAAAGGTTATGACTTGCCCGTATCCGCATTTGAAGAGTACTATGATGGTACGATGGTCAATGGTTCGACAGCGTATGAGAAACGCGGCATTGCCAACTATGTACCCGAGTGGAAACCAGAAGAGTGCATTCAGTGTAACCAATGTGCCTTTGCCTGCCCACACGCCGTCATTCGTCCCTTCCTCTTGACCGATGAAGAACTCGAGCAAGCACCAGAAGGCCTCAAGACGTTGAAAGCACGCGGCAAAGGACTTGAAGGCTTGCACTACAAAATTCAAATTTCCACACTTGATTGTACCGGATGCGGTGTTTGCGTCCAAGTATGCCCGGCTAAAACCAAGGCGCTTGAAATCAGTCCAATCGGCCTTGAAATTGAACGTGGCGAAGTGGAAAACTCCCGTTATCTCTTCAATGAAGTCACCTACAAAGATCATCTAATTGACAAGAACACCGCGAAAAACTCACAGTTTGCCAAACCGCTCTTTGAGTTCTCCGGCGCCTGCCAAGGCTGCGGTGAAACCCCGTATATCAAATTGGTGACACAGCTTTATGGCGACCGCATGATGATTGCGAACGCGACTGGCTGTACCTCCATCTATGGGGGTTCGTTCCCGGCCACACCATACACCAAAAATATCGACGGTCGCGGACCTGCTTGGGCGAACAGCCTGTTTGAAGACAATGCCGAGTTCGGCTTTGGTATGCGTCAGGCTCAGGAAACGATGCGTGTCCGCCTGCGCAATCTCTACTTTGACAACAAGGACAAACTCCCTGAAGAAATGGTTGTCCTCATGGAACAGTGGGTTGAAAACATCAAAGACGGTGAGAAGACTTTGATGCTCTATCAGGAACTGCGTCCGATCATTAACAAACTTGAAGGGACCCTTGGCGATACGTTCCGCGAGCTTGCTCAATACATTGTCAAGCAATCGAACTGGATTATCGGTGGCGACGGCTGGGCCTATGACATCGGCTTTGGTGGTCTAGACCACGTCATCGCCAGCAATGAAGATGTCAACATTCTCGTCCTCGATACCGAAGTCTATTCTAATACGGGTGGACAGTCATCGAAAGCGGCACCAACCGGCTCGATCGCCGCATTCACTGCGGGCGGTAAAGAAGGTAAGAAGAAAGACCTTGCGGCCATGGCCATGAGTTACGGTCATGTCTATGTGGCCACCATCTCCCACGGTGCAAGCCAACAACAGGTCATGAAAGCCATTCGGGAAGCTGAAGCCCATGAAGGGCCAAGCCTCATCGTAGCTTACAGCCCCTGTATTGCCCATAAAATCAAAGGCGGCATGACCCAGTCGAACTTCCAGGCCAAACTGGCTACTGAGTGTGGCTACTGGCCGACCTTCCGCTTCAACCCAGCGCTTGAAGAAGAGGGCAAAAACCCCTTCCAAATTGACTCGAAAGAACCAGATTGGTCGAAGTACAAGGAGTTCCTGATGCGTGAAGCACGCTACGCCCAGTTGCTCTCGATTAATCCTGACCAGGCTGAAGCCCTCTACGAAGCAAATTTACAAGAAGCCAAGCGTCGTTACCGGATGTACAAGCGTTACGCAGCGATGGACTACAGTCTCAACAGCTAATCAACACCCCATAAGCAAACAGGCAAAACGCATGCGTTTTGCCTGTTTTTTACCTGTCCACACAAGTATCTCACCTGATTTTTCGCCTATTCCTGGTCAAGCTCTTGATTTTTACAATGTAAGCGTTTATAATATGATGTTATCTAGATGAAAGGTGATGCACTATGGGACAGCCACTCGATTTAGTCTTTATCTTGCAAAGTCTCGGACTGACCATTGTGTTTGTTGGTCTGATCGGTTTTGAGCGTCAGCGCCGAAACAAAATCGCGGGTCTCACGACCCATCTTTTAGTTGCCCTTGGTGCGGCAGGTCTGACCATGGTCCAGCAATACATGGTGCAAGATGCCATCGAGTTCGTGCGGCAAAACCCCGAGTTCGCGGCATCAGTGACCATCGAACGTCAACGGATTGTGGCCCAGATTGTCTCAGGTATCGGCTTTCTTGGCACCGGCGCCATCATCAAGACCAACGGTTACATCAGCGGTCTGACCACAGCGTCGACCTTATGGATTGGCGCCATCATCGGTATTATCTTCGGATATGGACTGTTTTGGCTTGGTATTACGCTCTCCTTGATGTGCCTCTTTGTCTTGACCATCATCAAAAATGTCTTTCGACATGCCATTGAAGATCCCCACCACTAAAAGCGCTACGGCGCTTTTTTCTTTGCAAAAAATCTATCGTATCATTAGCAAACAAACAGCTTTTCATATACAATGGATTTGACGATTAAGGAGGGTTTACAATGGCAATACTCAAAATAGACAATTTACACGCCCGTGTTGAAGGCAAAGCGATTCTCAAGGGCGTTTCCCTGACAATCAGGGGGGGCGAAACCCATGCGATCATGGGCCCCAACGGTACCGGAAAAAGCACCCTTGCAAGTGTCATCATGGGCCACCCCCGTTATGAAGTGACAGAAGGCAGCATCACCCTTGATGGCGCAGACGTGCTTGACATGTCCACCGATGAACGGGCCCGCGCCGGGCTCTTTTTGGCCATGCAGTCGCCTTCTGAAGTGCCGGGTGTCACCAACAGTGACTTCATGCGTGCGGCAGTCAATGCGACGCGCGATGATGCCGATAAATTATCATTGTTCAAGTTCATCCGCACCTATGAAGGGGCCATTCAGGATTTGAAAATGGCCGCTGACGTTCCCCATCGCTACTTAAATGAAGGCTTTAGCGGCGGTGAGAAGAAACGCAATGAAATCTTGCAGATGAAGATGCTCAAACCGCACATCGCCATCCTTGATGAAATCGATTCAGGACTCGATGTCGATGCGCTCAAAGTGGTCGGTCAGAACGTGACACAGATGAAAAATGAGCAGTTGGGCTTGTTGTTGATTACCCATTATCAGCGGTTGCTCGATTACATTTCTGCGGATTATGTTCATGTCATGATGCAAGGAAGAATCGTCAAGTCCGGTTCAACGGAACTGATGATCAAAATAGATGAACAGGGCTATGACTGGATTAAACAAGAACTAGGCATCAAAGATGAGCGGGTTATTTCCGAGCCGGATGAGCGGATGATTCTGGGCACCTGTGCGACCAAAGAGGCCTTGGAAAAACCATGAGTCATGCTGTTTTGCCGCAGGCACTGAAGGCTCTTGACCCGGTGCTCACCGACCGCATTGTTCTCTCAAATCAAGCGTCTGAAGCGACGCACGTTCATCTCAGTCACCACCCGCATGTCGATGTGTCGGCCCAAGCGGAATCGCTTCACTTGACCGTCCACGCATCCCAAGCGCAGGCACCTGTTCTCCATATCATATTCATGGCCGATTCGGCACCGCTTGAGAAGCATTTGCACATCACCCTCGATGCCGACGCCAACCTTGATTTGATGGAATGGGTGATCGGTTCTGACCGCCATCCTATCAACGTGCAGGTCACCACCACCCTCAACCCACGCGCCTCACTCCGCCACACCACCCTCAGTGATGTCGCCCGCGATACGCCCCTGTCGATCATGCGCCGGGCGGTGCTCGCCGAACAAGCCAACCTATTGAGCACCCACGCCGCCTTCGCCAGTGCCTTGACACATCAAGAACAGCATATCCATCTCAAAGGTTACCGTGCTGAAGCAACGGCGCGTCTTGTCGCCTTGACAGACGGGACACAAGAAGCGCTCTTTAAAACCTATATCGAGCATCACGCTCCTGATACCACCAGTTTGATTGAACATTATGGCGTTGCCAATGCGGCAAGCACCTTGCTTTTTGAAGGCGCGAGCATCATCCACAAAGGCATGAAGCGCAGCCGGGCCCATCAAGCGAACAAAGGCCTTGTGATCGGTGAACAAGCCCGCCTCGACGCCAACCCGCTTTTGCTCATTGACGAGTACGATGTTGAAGCCGGACACGGGGCAGCCATCGGCCGGATCGACGAGCAACAGCTTTACTATCTCATGAGCCGTGGCTTGACACGGAAGTCGGCTGAACGACTGATCATTAACGGGTATTTGGCACCACTAAAGGCCGTGATTGCTGATGAAGCGCTCACCGGGCACATCGAAACGCTGCTCGAATCGAAAACGAAGTAGGTGATTGCATGGATTTCACCGCGTTGCGCAAACAGTTTCCTGTCTACGCTTATGAAGATATCGTCTATCTTGACACAGCCGCATCGAGTTTAACCCCTCAGGCGGTCATCGACGGCATGAACGAATATTATACACGCTTCCCGGTCAACGTTCATCGCGGGGTGTATCGATTGTCCTATCAAGCGACTGAAGCCTACACCGCCGCCCGTGAAACCGTGGCGAAATTCATCAAAGCATCCTTTGAAGAAATCATCTTCACCCGTGGGGCATCGAGCGCCTTGAATCTTGTGGCGTTCTCCTATGGGCTTTCGGTGTTGAAACCGGGTGATGAAATCATCCTCAGTGCCCTCGAACATCATTCGAACCTCTTACCCTGGCAAGCCGTTGCCAAGCAAACCGGTGCGGTGCTCAAGTTTGTGCCCCTCGATCCATCCGGTCGCATTACGGCCGAAGCGTTTGCATCCACCCTCTCAAAGAAAACCCGTATCGTCGCTTTGACATACGTTTCCAATGTCATGGGTTACATCACCCCACTCAAACCGATTATCGCCTTAGCACACGAACAAGGCGCCGTGGTCGTTGTCGATGCTGCACAAGCGGCACCGCACCATGCCATAAACGTCAAAGAACTCGATTGTGATTTCCTCGCTTTTTCAGGGCATAAGATGTGTGGTCCGACCGGCATCGGCGTGCTCTATGGCAAAGCGCACCTGCTCAAAGCCATGCCACCTATTGAATACGGGGGCGACATGAATGACCACGTGACCTTGCATGATGCGGTCTACAAAGACCCGCCTTACCGCTTTGAGACGGGGACGCCACCGATAGCCGAGGCGCTCGGTCTGGCTTCAGCCATCCGCTTCTTGCAGGACATCGGACTAGACGCCATCGCTGAACATGCCCGGCACTTGCGTGAAAAAGCCCTCGCTGGCATCGAAGCGATATCCGGCATCACCGTCTACAATCCTACAACTGAAACCGGCATCATTACCTTTAATCTTGATGATGTCCATCCACACGATGCAGTCACGTATTTCGATGCGGACGGCATTGCCTTGCGCGCCGGTCACCACTGTGCTCAAACCGTCATGCAGTGGTTGCAGGTCGATGCGACGCTTCGCGCATCCTTTTACTTGTACAATACAGACGACGACGTCAAGCGTTTTCTTGACACTTTACGCCGAGCGCGAACCTTTTTCACCGAAGCCGGTTTTTAGGAGGATGGCATGGATACTTTGGAAAACCTTTATCGGCAAATTATCATGGACCATTACAAAAACCCACGTCACAAAGGGCTCGTCGATGACCCGCTTTATGTGACAAAACATATCAAGAACCCAAGTTGCGGCGATGACATCACCATCCAAAGCCTGGTGCGTGAAGATATAGTCGAAGATGTCCGTCATGACGGTCGTGGCTGTAGTATTTGTTGCTCGAGTGCGAGTGTGCTTGCCAGCTTGATGATTGGCAAGACAGAGCACGAGGCCATGACTTTGACGGAAAATTATCTGAACATGATTACCGGGAAGCCGTTTGATCAAGCACGCGATCTTGAAGATGCTTTGGCTTATCAAGGCGTCACTAAGTTTCCCGCTCGCATGAAATGCGCCACGATTGCCTGGCAGGCATTTGGTGCAACCTTGAACAAGAAAGCAGGTGAAACCGATGAGCAGTGAAAATACCCGCAAAGAAATTCAATCCATCATCGGATCATACAAATATGGATTCAAGACGGACATGGCGCATGTCCGTGACACAGGCAAAGGCCTAACCGAAGACATTGTGAAGGAAATTTCCGCGATCAAGGATGAACCTGCGTGGATGACCGCCTTCAGACTTGAAGCGCTCGACCTATATCGCAAAAAACCTTTACCTACTTGGGGGCCGGATCTTTCAAAAGTTGATTTTGAAAGCATTACTTACTACATCAAGCCCTCAGAACGCAGTGAGCACTCGTGGGATGATGTCCCTGAAGCCATCAAAAACACATTTGACAAACTCGGCATTCCTGAAGCAGAGCAAAAGTTTCTCGCTGGGGTTGGCGCACAGTTTGAAAGTGAAGTCGTCTACCACTCAACACTCAAAGAACTCGATGATCTGGGTGTCATCTTCACCGATACCGACACAGCATTACGCGAACATCCCGAACTGTTCAGGAAATATTTCAATCAAGTCATCCCGTATCAAGACAACAAGTTTTCCGCCCTCAACGCAGCCGTGTGGAGCGGGGGTTCGTTCATCTATGTGCCTAAAGGGGTCAAGATTGACAAACCACTTCAATCGTATTTCCGCATCAATGCCGAACAGATGGGCCAGTTCGAACGCACGCTCATCATTGTCGATGAAGGGGCCAGCCTCCATTATGTCGAAGGTTGTACTGCCCCCATCTATACGACCCACAGCCTCCACGCCGCGACCGTGGAAATTTATGTGGCTAAAAATGCGCACTGTCGTTATACGACCATTCAAAACTGGGCCAACAACATTGTCAATCTCGTGACCAAACGTGCTTTAGTTGAAGAAGATGGCCACATGGAGTGGATCGATGGCAACATCGGTAGCGGCATCAACATGAAGTACCCGTCGTGCATTTTAAAAGGGGACCGAGCCAAGGGAACAACCATTTCCATCGCCTTTGCCGGTGCCGGCATGCACCAAGATACCGGTGCGAAAATGATTCATATCGGTAAGGATACCACATCGAGTATTGTATCTAAGTCGATGAGTGCTAAAGGTGGCAAAGTGAACTATCGAGGTCTTGTCCGCCATACCAAGTCGGCCATCGGTGCCAAAAGCAACATCGAATGTGACACGATTATTCTCGATGATCAAAGCACATCGGATACATTGCCCTACAACATGGTCTTCAACAATCAAGCGATGGTGCAACATGAAGCCACCGTCTCCAAAGTGAGTGAGGAACAGCTCTTTTACTTGATGAGCCGCGGCTTGAGTGAAGAAGAAGCCGTTGAAATGATTGTGATGGGCTTTATCGAACCATTCGCAAAAGAACTGCCGATGGAATATGCCGTCGAGCTTAACCAGTTGATCAAACTGGAAATGGAAGGTTCAATCGGTTAAGGCACGCACAGTGCCTTTTCCTTTGCCCCGGACAAATGCAGTTGAAACCCTTTATTATCACAGATTGATTGTGTATAATATGAGTACATGTTTTACCGATAATGCGACAAAAAAGGAGATGTCCATGCAAAAATCCATTCACGCTATCCGCTTTCTAGGACTTGACATGATCAATGAGGCCAACAGCGGCCATCCCGGCATCGTTTTGGGTGCCGCACCTGTTCTTTACACCTTGTTCACACGCCATCTCAAAGTGACGCCGAACAGTTCAGATTGGTTCAATAGGGATCGCTTTATTCTCGCGGCCGGACATGGATCCGCGTTGCTTTATGCGATGCTCCATCTGAGTGGATACGAACTGTCTAAGGCGGACCTCAAACAGTTCAGGCAACTTGACTCAAGAACACCCGGTCACCCCGAGTACGGACATACGGATGGGGTTGAAGCCACGACGGGACCGCTTGGCCAAGGGATTGCCAATGCAGTGGGTCTGGCGATGGCCGAAGCCTATCTTCGGCAACGTTTCAACCGCAAGAACTTGCCGATTGTCGACCATCATACTTACGTCTTATGTGGCGATGGCGACATGCAGGAGGGTGTCACGCTTGAAGCATTGAGCCTTGCGGGACACTTGCAACTTGAACGCTTGATCGTGTTGTTTGATTCTAACGACGTCCAACTCGACGGTCCGACGAAAGATGCGACAAGCGAAGACATCCGCATGAAGATGGAGAGCATGGGTTTCACCTACGCCAAAGTAGACGATGCCAATGATCTTGACGCGCTCGATGAAGCGATTACCACCGCGAAGACATCCGCCCGTCCGGTTTTCATTGAAATCAAAAGCATCATCGGGTTTGGTGCGACCAAGCAAGGGACCAGTGCCACGCATGGTGCGCCGCTTGGGCTTGAAGAGACAGAGCGACTTCGTCAAGCATTCAACTACCCCTACGACCGCTTTGATGTCCCTGACGATGTCTATCGCGACTTTTTTGAAAAGGTTGTTTTACGCAACGACAAAGCGCATACTGAGTGGTTGGAAATGATGGATGAGTATCAGGCGCTGTATCCGGAATCATTCGGACAACTTGAGGCCGTCATCAACCGGGATTTCACCCTCGACTACGAACAACTCGTGTCCACATTGCCTTTGGGAACTTCCGAAGCGACACGCAACACCATCGGGCGCATTTTGCCACTTGTGAGTGAACACCTCGTTGAGGTGCTTGCCGGCTCCGCGGACCTCTCAGGCAGCACCAAGGTCAAAGGCATCAATGGTGACTTCACGGCCACAAATCGTGCGGGTCGCAACATAAACTTCGGTGTCCGCGAACATGCGATGGCGGCCATCGTTAATGGGATGACCCTTCATCACCTCAAAGTATTCAGTGGCGGCTTCTTCATTTTCTCCGATTACATGAAGCCGGCTATCAGACTCGCCGCATTGATGCAAATTCCTTCCCTCTTCGTGTTCACCCATGACTCAGTCGCTGTGGGTGAAGATGGCCCGACACACGAACCTATTGAACAATTGACGGTGTTCCGGGCGACCCCGCACCTCGTCACGTTAAGACCGAGTCATGCCAACGAGGTCAACCACGCTGTCCGCTATGCCCTTGAATCACGGCGCACACCGGTAGCCATCGTCCTCACCCGTCAAAATGTGCCTGTCTGTACCGAGGTTGACTATGATACGTTCAAAAAAGGGGCCTATGTTGCTTTGGATTCATCGGACGTTGATGGCATTCTCATCGCAACCGGCAGTGAAGTCGCCTTAGCATTAGACGCTGCAGAACATTTGCAAAGTGCACACGACATCGCTGTCCGTGTGGTGGCGATGCCCTCGATGGAGCTATTTCTGAAGCAACCGCAAAAATATCAAGATAGCATTTTGCCACCAGATAAGACCAAGCGTCTTGCCATTGAATTAGGGTGCCCGATGAGTTGGTATCGTTTCACCCCGCATGTGCACGGCATTGAAACGTTTGGAAAAAGTGCACCGGGTGAGAAAATTCTCGAGCACTTTGGTTTTACCGCCGAGCACATTGCCAAAAAATATCGAAAAATCGATGCCTAAGGAAAGGTTGCGTCCTGCCTTCAAGGCTGGACGCAGCCGGTTTCCCTCGATTGGCATGAAACGGTTTGACCACAGCATACTGCTTATTGACAAGACCGCGTTAAAGATAGGGTGATAGACTTGGATCACAACTTGCTCTACATTTTCCAAAAACCACCTAAGAAAGCACTCAAGGCACTGTTTTCCGATCTCTATGAAGGCGCCACAATCCGCTCAAAAGGGGCGGACACTTTAGTCGTTGAGGCGCCGGTCGATCCGTTAGAGCCTTTGGACTACCATGACTTGTATGCGCTCGTGCAGGCCGACTTTGATTTGCATATCGCCATGCTCGTCGTCGTACCGCAAGTGATGGCCACCTTTGATGAAGACTTGTTGCTTGAATACTTACCCAAAGTACCGGCTGGTTACTATGAAATCGAAGACTTTTTGCTCACCTTGATCAAGCGTCAGCCCAAGACAATTCAGCCTCTAAAGACACAACTTTTCAAAACACTGGGTCCTGAACTCGTCGATACCGCGCTCGCCTTAGCCGATGCCAATATGAACGCATCCATCGCCGCGAAGCATCATTACATGCATCGCAATACGATGCTCTACCGGATTGATCGTATCCAAGAAAAGACCGGTATCAACATCAAAAGCTTCGCGGGTTTGAGCATTTTCACGCAATTGTACCGTCATTAGCCCTTTTTGTGCAGGTTGTCCATAGCACGGCAAGGGCTTTTCTTATATAATGAACGCAACATGTAAAGGAGCGATTTTATGGCTACGTTAAAATTCAAAGATATTTGCAAGACCTATGATGGCGATGTGAAAGCCGTCGTTGACTTCAATCTCGACATCCGCGACAAGGAGTTTATTGTCTTTGTCGGGCCTTCAGGTTGCGGAAAATCCACCACACTGCGCATGGTGGCCGGACTTGAGGAAATCACCTCTGGCGAACTGTACATCGATGATCGTCTCGTCAACGATGTGGCGCCGAAAAACCGCGATATCGCAATGGTTTTCCAATCCTATGCGCTCTACCCGCACATGAGCGTCTATGACAACATGGCTTTTGGTCTCAAACTGCGCAAGTATCCGAAGACTGAAATTCGTGAAAAAGTTGAAAAAGCAGCGGAGATTCTTGGACTGATCGAATACCTCGACCGTAAGCCTAAAGCACTTTCCGGGGGTCAGCGTCAACGGGTTGCACTTGGTCGCGCCATCGTGCGAAATGCCAAAGTCTTCTTGATGGATGAGCCGCTGTCGAACCTTGATGCTAAACTGCGCGTCCAAATGCGTGCTGAAATCATCAAACTGCATGACCGGATTGAAACAACGACCATTTACGTAACCCATGACCAAATTGAGGCCATGACCATGGCCAGTCGTATCGTGGTCATGAAAGATGGCTATATCCAACAAGTCGGGGCGCCAAAAGATATTTATGACAACCCGAATAACGTCTTCGTTGGTGGTTTTATCGGAACGCCGTCGATGAACTTCATTTATGGAAAAATCGACAGTTCAGGCTATTTCCTCTCAGAAGGTCTCAAAGTAGAAGTGCCCAAGGCGAAAATCGAGCTACTCAAGAAAAAAGGGTATGCGGACAAAGAAGTTATTCTCGGTATTCGTCCTGAAGATATTCACGATGATGAGAATGTCATCAAGACCTATCCGAACTCTGTCGTCAAGTTCAAAGTTGACGTCGCTGAGCTGCTCGGAAGCGAAACCAACATTTTCGCCATGGTCGGTAAACACGATGTCATCGCTAAAGTCGATGCACGTACGGACATTAACATCGGCGATGAAATTGTCCTCGCCTTCGATATGAACAAAACCCATTTCTTCGACATGGATACAGAAGAACGCATTCGATAACAATTCGATACTAGTATTAAGCGGCGGTGTTTTCGCCGCTTTTTTTCAAGTTCGGCGACGCACTTCATCGCCACAATAACCATAACCTTTGATACAATGGAAAGCGGAGGTCATGTGATGGAAACAATCATGCGCTGCGCTGAGGGAACGAAAGTTACAAGGGGAAATCAGCACCAAACGGTATCGTGTAGTCTGAATCAGTACTTGAATCGGTTGCTGTTAAAAGAACTGACAACATATCAGGGGCGTCTGGATGCTTTGCGTCTTCGAACCGGGTGGCGGCGCGATGTGCCCCTTTATGTAAACCCGTCCTGTTGTTTGTTCGTCACAACATCGCACCGCGAAAGTACCGCGATTTATATCAATTGTGTCGAAGTGATATCCATTCGACCCCACGATCAAAGTTGGACTGAAATCCGTTTCAAGTCACTGCATGTACAACGCGTCCGCATCCCGTACAAACGTCTGAAACGCAAGTATGAAAAAGCCTGTTTGATACTGACGATGTTGACAAAGTAAGCCGCAGACAACTGCGGTTTTTCAATGTAAGCATTTTCTCAGCTTTAAAACGTTTTCAAGGCGATGATATCTTGGCATTTTGTCCAACTATAGGTTATAATACATGTGGCATGACGTGTAGACCACGTCCAACCTGGTATAAAGGAGATCAATAATGGCCATTAAAACACTAAAAGATTTGCAGGTAAAAGGTAAGACGGTCCTTGTAAGGGTCGATTTCAACGTTCCGATGGAATCTGGTGTTATCACCGATGACAACCGGATTCGTCAAGCCTTACCCACGCTGAACGCCTTGCTCGATCAAGCCGCAAAGGTCGTGTGCTTTTCCCACCTTGGACGCGTAAAAAGTGAAGCCGACAAGGCATCCTTATCAATGAAACCAATCGCTGAAGCACTGTCTGAAAAGCTCGGGCGACCCGTTATCTTTGTGCCTGAAACACGGGGCACTGCGTTAGAAGCCGCTGTGAAAGAACTCAAAGCCGGTGAGATTCTCATGTTTGAAAACACGCGATTTGAGGACTTAGATGGCAAAAAAGAATCCAAGAACGATCCTGAGCTGGGCCGTTACTGGGCCAGTCTTGGCGATGTGTTTGTCAATGATGCGTTTGGTACCGCCCATCGCGCCCATGCTTCAAACGTGGGCATCGCATCCAATATTGCAGAAAGTGCTGCCGGATATTTGCTTGAAAAGGAAATCACCTTCATCGGCGGTGCAGTTGACGAACCGAAACGTCCTTTTGTGGCCATTCTCGGTGGTGCGAAAGTCAGTGATAAGATCGGTGTCATCAATCACCTCATCGGTAAAGCAGACAAAATTCTCATCGGGGGTGGGATGAGCTACACGTTCCTCAAGTCCCAAGGGATTGAAGTGGGCACCAGCCTCGTCGAAGATGACAAACTTCAACTAGCACAGGCGCTTCTGGAAAAAGCCGGCGACAAGCTTGTCTTGCCTGTCGACTTCAAAATCACCACAGAGTTTTCCAATACCAGCCCAGTACGTATCGGGGACTACACCGACATCAAGCCCGATGAAATGGGACTCGATATCGGACCTAAGACGCTGGCGCATTATCGTGAGATTTTGCAAAGTGCGGTCACCGTCGTTTGGAACGGACCTGTGGGTGTCTTTGAAATGAGCAACTTCGCCAGTGGTACGATTGGTATTTGCGAAACGTTGGCCCATCTTGAACATGCAACCACGATTATCGGTGGTGGTGACAGTGCCTCCGCAGCTATCAACCTTGGTTTCGAATCCGCTTTCAGCCACATATCAACCGGTGGTGGCGCGAGTCTTGAATACCTTGAAGGCAAGGCACTACCGGGTGTCACCTGCCTTGACACCGTTTGATGGAAACACACGATATCGGTGCGAAAATCAAGGCTTTGCGTCTTGAAAACGGTTTGACACAAGAAGAACTGGCCAATCGTTGTGAGTTGACTAAAGGTTTCATCTCACAAATTGAGCGGCACTTGACCAGTCCGTCCATTGCGACCTTGATTGACATTCTCGAAGTACTTGGCACGACACTAGGCGAGTTCTTCAGTGAAGAGCCCGATGATGTGGCCGTCTTTACACCACAGGATTTCTACGAGAAGACCGATGAGCAACTTAAACA
This sequence comes from Acholeplasmatales bacterium, assembly GCA_007694145.1. Taxonomy (GTDB): domain Bacteria; phylum Bacillota_I; class Bacilli_A; order Izemoplasmatales; family Izemoplasmataceae; genus SKGI01. The sequence goes on from RECF01000030.1 coordinate 18,480, forward strand.
CACCATTCGTTGGATTGTGCCCAATGCACAAAAATACGAAATGGAACCAATTATCATCGTGATTGAACCGGGGGGCGCTTCCATGGCGGACCAGTCACATGCCGGTGAAGAATTCGGCTATGTACTAGAAGGTGAAGTGGTTGTCAAAGTCGGCAAAAAGCGCTGCACCGTCAAGGCGGGCGATACCTTCTACTACATGAGCAACAAGCCCCACGTTCTCGAGAATCCAACCAAAAAGAAAGCGGTCGTGCTCTGGGTTAGCACACCCCCGATGTTTTAGAAAGGAAGATGTGTCATGAAAAAAGAAATCATCATCAAAAGTACCGCGGGATTACATGCATCGATTGCAGCACGTGTTGTGAATGCTGCATCACAGTACGATGCCGATATCCGCTTGATTTATGCCGATAAAACCGTCGATGCTAAATCGATTCTCGGTCTGATGAGTCTGGCCATTCCAAGCGGTGAAAACGTTGTCTTAATCGCTGATGGTCCCGATGCAGCCCGTGTAATCGAGGACATCGAGAAAGTCTTGCAGTAAAGGATGAGTCTAATGAGAAGACCTGTTATCGCGGGCAACTGGAAAATGTTCAAGACCCGTGACGAAGCGCTCCAGTTTATTTATGCCGTCAATCTGGAAGTGCCCAAGAAAGACTATGTTGAAACAGTTATTTGCGCCCCGGCTACCGTCTTACGCGATCTCGTCAAGCGTCAGGGCGAGAACGTGCGCATTGGCGCCCAAAACGTGCATGAGCAAACCGAGGGTGCTTTTACGGGTGAAATCAGTGCAGCCATGCTTGAAAACGTCGGTGTGGACTACGTCATCATCGGCCACAGCGAGCGCCGTCAACATTTTTCAGAAACGGATGAGAAAGTAAACTTGAAGATTCATCAGTCACTCCGCTACGGCTTGATACCGATAGTCTGTGTCGGCGAATCGCTGTCTGATCGTGAGGCGGGAACCACTGAGCCTTTTGTCAAAAATCAGGTGATCAAAGCGTTGAATGGACTAGGTAGCACCCAAGTTGAGGCACTCATTTTAGCCTATGAACCAATTTGGGCCATCGGGACGGGTCGGACAGCAACCAATGAACAAGCCAACGACACGATTGCCTTTATTCGGGCAACGATTGCCGAACTGTATGGCCAGACCGTCGCAGACCAAATCCGCATTCTATATGGCGGAAGCGTCAACACAGGCAACATCGAAGGCCTGTTGGCCGAACCGCATATTGACGGTGCGCTGGTCGGGGGCGCTTCCTTGCAACCGAAGTCGTTCTTGTCACTGGTCAAAGCCGCAAGCGAAAAATAGCATCTACTTCATATAAGAATTACCATAAAAAAAGTGCATCGCTTGGATGCACTTTTTTGCTAGCGGTTGTAAAACTCAACGATGAGATTTTCCTTGATTTCAGGTAAAATCTCGGCGCGCTCTGGGAAGCGGGCATAGGTGAAGGCGTATTTCTCTTCATCATATTCGACGAAGCCGAGCCGTTCAACCACACTTTCAAGCGCGGCAACGACGACAGGTACTTTACGTGAACGTTCACGTAGTGAGACGACTTGCCCTGGTGTGACGCGGTATGAAGGGATGTCGACTTTTTTGCCATCGATGCGGAAATGTCCGTGACTGACAAGTTGACGAGCTTGACGACGGGTGCGGGCAAAACCAGCGCGGTAGACAAGGTTGTCAAGGCGGGACTCAAGCAAGAACAAGAAGTTCTCACCTTGGCGTCCGGAAAGCTTTTTCGCCTCGTTGAACGTTTTGCGGAACTGACGTTCATTGACACCGTAAGTAAAACGGACTTTTTGTTTTTCTTGAAGTTGCATGCCGTATTCACTCAGTTTGCCACGGCGTTGTCCGTGTTGCCCGGGTGGGAACGGACGTTTGCCGATTTCCTGACCTGTTTCAAGTGTCGAATATTTTAGTCGACGGGATATTTTCCAACTGGGTCCGATATAGCGTGACATGGTATTCCTCCTTTTTTCATAATACATGAAAAGCGGGTCATGGACAATGCCGGGGATGAAAGATTAAGACGGTTCACCTCGCCAGCAGAGGCTACTAGGAAACCTTGTCAAACAAGGATCTTTCAGCGATCTAGCACCGGCCATGCAGCTGCCTTTATTACACATGCGCAAGAATTATATAACAATTGTCAAAGAAAGTCAACAAGCATCCCTGCGACTTTTTCAAGCAAGACCACCTCGTCTAAAGAGAAGCGGTCAAGCACAGGGCTATCGACATCGATGACGCCAAGAAGCACACCATTCTTAATAAGCGGTATGACGATTTCGCTGCGACTGTTCGCGTCGCAGGCAATGTGCCCGGGGAAACGGTCCACATCGTTAACAATCACCGTCTCTAGACGCTGTGCGGCTGTACCACACACACCGTGACCGATGGCGATGGTTGTGCAGGCGGGTTGGCCCTGAAACGGTCCCAGTGTCAGTCTTCCTGCGTCGAGCATGTAAAAGCCGACCCAGTTGATGGTATCAAGATAGACATTCAACAGGGCACTCACATTGGCAAGGAGGGTGACCTGAGGGACATCGGTTTCCAAAAAAGCGGGCAAGGTTTCAAGCAGCAAAGCATAGCGTTGATGACGGGGTGCGTCTTGCTTGTCGATTGTGAACACGGGTATCACCTCGATATAATCATAATAAAATCCGCCTGATTTGACAATGAATATGGTAAACTAAACGTGATGACCGGAGATGATACCCATGTACGACTTAGTCGTGGTTCGCTATGGCGAACTGACCTTGAAAGGCCGCAACAAAAAACGCTTCACCCAGCAACTGACAAAAACCATCCGCACCGCATGTCGCCACCTGCCTGTACGCTTTGAAAGTGAACATGATCGATTTTACATCCACTTAGATGATGCGGCCTATGACCACGTGGCATCTGCCCTTGCGATCATCCCCGGGGTGGCCGGATTTTCCCCTGCCATCAAGGCGGAAAAAACGACTGAAGCCATCACTGAAGCATCCAGCCGGTTGCTGGCGATGCATCTTGATTCACCTAAAACGTTCAAAGTCGAGACACGCCGCGCCGACAAGACCTTTGCCATACCGTCCATGACTTTTTCACGTGCGTTGGCCGGTCGGTTGCTCAGTGCCTTTTCTGATTTGTCCGTCGATGTGCATACCCCTGATTTGGCACTTCACGTTGAAATACGTCAGTCAATGGCGTTTGTGTTTGTCGATAAAGTCGAAGGGCTTGGTGGCTTCCCAGCCGGTATTGCCGGCAAAGGGTATGTGTTGCTCTCTGGGGGCATCGACTCGCCGGTGGCTGCTTTTTTAGCGATGAAGCAAGGCATTGCCATCGAAGGGATGCATTTTGAATCATCCCCGCTCACAAGCATTGAAGCGGCTCAAAAGGTGGTTGACTTGTCACAATGTCTCGCGCCTTACGCCATGCACCAACATTTCCGACTGCACATGGTTCCTTTTCACCGTTTGCATCAAAAAATTCTTGAGACTGTGCCAGAACCCTATCATATCATCATCATGCGTCGCATGATGTTCCGCATCGCGGCACGTTATGCCCGCCTTGATCATACCCAGGTGCTTGTCACCGGTGAATCGGTCGGTCAAGTTGCCAGTCAAACGCTGGAAAGTCTCAATGTAATCAACGCCGTGACGCACATGCCGATTTTGCGACCACTGGTGACTATGGACAAGAAAGCCTGTATTCGCTGGGCCCAAAAAATCGGCACCTATGACATTTCCATCCGACCCTTTGAGGACTGTTGCGCGGTATATGTACCCGCGCAACCAGCGACGGCGCCAAGAGACTATTTGGCGCTTCGCTATGAACGCCTCTTTGATTTTGAAACGGAGATCAGTACGATACTCAAGCAAATTCAAGTCCTTGAAATCAAACAAGATACATCGCTATTCTTGCCTGATTACGGGCTGACTGTTCTAGAAGCCCTTGAAGCGATAGGAGCGCAAACATGATTACAAGCGTCGACAATCCACGCGTCAAAGAGCTGGCAAAACTGCAGTTGAAGAAATACCGTGATCGCTTCAAGCAGTGTCTAATCGAGGGCCATCATCTTGTCGAAGCCGCCCAAGCCGCTGGACTCCTTGAACACGTGTATGTGCTGCAGCCTGAACCGGATTACCCCAACGCCACAGAACTCAGTGAACATGTGATGAAAAAAATCACGCAGGCTAAGACCGTCCCAGCCGTGATTGGCGTATGCAAAACAACGCTTCCTGATACAATTGGCGAACGGGTGCTCTTTCTTGAGCGGATTCAAGACCCTGGCAACATGGGCGCTTTAATCCGGACGGCCATCGCTTTCGGATTCACGTCACTGGTACTCGATGGTTGTGTCGATGTGTTCAACGCCAAAGTATTACGGGCCACACAAGGTGCGATATTTCAAATCTCGGTCAGCCAACAAGACATCAAGACATTCAAAATGCGTTATCCCACACACACACTCTATGCGGCCGTGCCAAGCGCTTTCGATAACATGCCCGCCCGACCAAACGGGCCGTTTTGCCTGATGCTAGGGCATGAAGGGCAAGGTCTTCGTGATGAAACGGTCTCTTTAGCGGATGCGACACTCACCATTCCCATGCAAGGATTCGACAGTCTTAATGTCAGTGTCGCCGGGGCGATTCTGATGCATGCGCTTTCTTGTAAGCCCATCTTCAAGGATGATTAAGCGATAAATTGCTTGCATTGAGCCGTCATTTATGATAAAATTATTTCAGCATAATGATGAGGAGTGGGTCGAGCCCCACTCTTTTTAATGAAAACCCGGAGGTTGTCTGATGGAAAAACTTACCCCGCCGATCCGCAAGCTTGTCGAAGACCTAGGTTATGAGTTGTATGACGTCGTTTTTGAGCAGCGCGAAGAAGGCCCTGTACTCAGCGTACTGATTGACCACGCCTCAGGCATCGACATCGATGATTGTGTAGCGGTCTCTGAGTCCGTGTCGCTCTATCTTGATGAAACGGATCCGATTCCTGAAAGTTACAGTCTCGAAGTGACATCCGCCGGGGCTGAACGACTGCTTAGAAATCATGAGGAGATCCACCGCGCCATCGGCAAGTTTATCTACCTTGAAACCATGGACCAACAATACGAAGGCACACTGCTTTCCCTAGATCAGGACACGCTGACCCTCATGGGAAAAAACCGTCAAAAAACCACGGTACTGCTTGCCGAGCTGACTGTCATCCGGCTTGCTGTGAATTTATAGGAGGACCATATGAAAAGCAAAGATTTCTTTGCGGCACTCGACATGATTGCCCAAACACGTAACCTTGAAAAAGAAAAAGTACTTGAAGTCATGGAACGCGGCATTCAAAATGCGATGAAAAAAGAAGACTACAGCGAAAATGTCCGCATCGAATTTTCCATGGAAAAGGAAACCATCCGGGCCTTCGAAGATCTTCTTGTTGTGAAGGAGAATCCTGAAAAAGGCGAAATCACGCTCAAGGATGCTCGTCTTGAGAAGAAGACCATCAAAATCGGCGAAATACTCACGCGTGAAGTCAAACTCAAGGATTTTGGCAGAATTGCGGCAATCAGTGTCAAGCAAATGCTGACACAAGGACTAAAAAACTTAGAACGAGAAAAGATTTATGAAACATTCAAAGCCCGAGAAAATGAGATGATCAACACGACCATCGCAGCTATCAACCGTGATTTTGTCACCCTTGACCTCGGCCACAACCTCGAGACAAGTCTTCCGCGCAAAGAACTGCTTCGTAGCGACGATGCGCGTATTGATGCCAAGCTCAAGGTATACATTACCAAAGTTGAGATGACCACCAAAGGCCCGAAGGTTTACGTATCACGCAACGATAAGAACCTCGTCAAACGCCTCATCGAACAAGTGACCCCGGAAATTGCCGATGGGACCGTTGAAATCATGGGTCTAGCCCGCGATCCCGGTGATCGCAGCAAAGTTGCGGTCTATTCACACGATGAGCATGTCGATCCGGTCGGGGCCGTCGTGGGTTATAAAGGGCAGCGAATCACCGAGGTGCTTGAAGCCTTACAAGGTGAACGTGTCGACATCTATGAATGGTCCAAAGAGCCTGCCGAGCTGATCAAAAACGCGCTCGAACCGGCAAAAATCGTGGCCATCAACCCCAACAAGAAACTAAAAAGTGCCGTGGTGATTGTCAAGGACAAGGACTTTACAAGCGCCATTGGTACAAAAGGACAAAATGTGCGGTTAGCCGCCCAGTCAAGCGGCTGGAAAATCGATATCAAGTCGATCAGCGATGCGAAGGAACTCGGCATCAACTATCGCCGCATTGACATCGAAAGCGACCATGGACAAGACACGTAAGATCCCTTTGCGCAAGTGCGTCGTCACCCAGGAACGGCTTCCGAAACAAGCACTTATCCGGATTGTCAAAAACAACCAAGGTGACGTGTTTGTCGATCCGACTGGCAAGCAAAATGGTCGAGGTGCTTATCTGAAGAAGTCCTTGTCCGTTCTTGAAAAGGCCATCAAGACCAAGCGCCTTGAACGCCATCTTGATACGCCCATCGATGACGCTGTCTACGCCGCCGTGCGTCAAATCATCGAAGATGAAAGCTGATCCGAGGCTTGGACTGCTTGGTCTTGCCCATCGTGCCGGTTGTGTCATCAATGGTGAAGGCCAAGTGCTCATCGTGTTGCAGGCATTGACCCCCGTTGTTGTCTTTCTAGCCAGCGATGCTGGCGAGAACATTCGGAAAAAACTCATCGATAAAACCCGCCGTGAGAATGCAACACTCGTGACCGATTTCGATACGGACACCTTGTCCGCTGCCATCGGTAAAATCAATCGCAAGGCGCTTGCCATTGTCGACCCCGGCTTTGTCAAAGCCTTGAAGAAATACTGAGTATAATCAGAGAAAGAGGTGATTTTTGATGGCGAAACGACCTACTAAACCCGTCAAAAAACAACGCAACAGAAAACCGAGAAAGTCTACAACAGTCAAACCCCAACCGCAAGCGGCCCCCGTGGTGACCTACTCGAGTACACTCACCGTACTTGAGTTGTCCGAACAGCTTGCCCGTCCGGTCGCGGAAATCATCAAGAAGGCGATGGCTTTAGGCATCATGGCCGGCCAAAACCAAGTGCTTGATCGTGACACGGTGGAAATGATTGCCATCGAATATGAAAAAGAGGTCGTCGACGAAGTGATTACGGACCCGACCCGCTTCGATGAGTTTGTCATCGAAGACAAGGAAGAAGATCTTGTCGAGCGTCCTCCCGTCGTCACCATCATGGGCCATGTCGACCACGGAAAAACGACGTTGCTTGATACCATTCGCAATGCGCGGGTGACCGAAGGTGAAGCCGGCGGCATTACCCAACATATCGGTGCTTATCAGTTCCGCAAGGACGGCAAGGCCATCACCTTCATCGACACACCTGGCCATGCGGCGTTTACCGAAATGCGTGCCCGCGGTGCATCCGTGACTGACGTCACAATATTGGTTGTCGCGGCGGATGATGGCGTCATGCCACAAACCCGTGAAGCCATCGACCATGCCAAAGCGGCAGGGTGTCCGATCATCGTTGCGGTAAACAAAATGGACCGTCCAGGAGCCAATCCCGAAAAAGTCAAGCAAGAACTGACCGAGTTTGGTTTAGTGGCAGAAGACTGGGGCGGCAAAACTGTCTTTGTAGAACTCTCTGCATTGACAGGCGAAGGCGTCGAGGATCTCCTTGAAATGATTTTGCTTACTGCAGAAGTCGAAAACTTTACGGCTAACCCCAAACGCCCCGCTGTTGGGACGGTCATTGAAGCCGAACTCGACAAAGGTCAAGGACCGCTTGCCACTTTGCTTGTTCAAAACGGAACACTTCGCGTAGGCGATGTCGTGGTCGTCGGTGATACATATGGTAAAGTGCGGACCATGTCAGATGATTTGGGGAAACGACTCAAAGACGCACCCCCCTCTTCAGCCGTCGTCGTCACCGGACTGTCGGATGTGCCACAAGCGGGCGATCCTTTCATGGTTTTCAAGGAAGAACGTGGAGCGCGCCAAGTATCCGAGCAACGAACCCATAAAACATGGCGTGAAGAATTGGGTGTCTCTAAAGCCATGACCCTCGATGAAATGTTTGCCAATGCTCAAGAAGGTGACACAAAGCAACTGAATATCATCATCAAAGGTGACACCCACGGCTCCATTGAAGCGTTGCGTTCCTCGCTTGAAAACATCGATGTCGAGGGCGCGAACATCCAAATTATACGTTCAAGTGTCGGAACCATCACCGAGACAGATGTCAGCCTTGCGCTTGCAAGTGGTGCCGTCGTCATGGGTTTCAACGTTCGCCCCTCTGCAGCTGTGCGCGACATTGCCCAAGAAAAAGGTGTGGATGTTCGTTTGTACAACATCATCTACAAAGCACTTGAAGACATTGAGTTAGCACTCAAGGGTATGCTTGATCCTGTGTTCAAAGAAGTTGTGACCGGTCAGGCGGAAGTTCGCGACACGTTTAAGATTTCCCGCATTGGTACCATTGGTGGCTGTTACGTCACCGACGGGTTCATCAAGCGCGACGCGCTTGTTCGCGTCTTGCGTGAAGGTGTCGTCGTCTATGAAGGTGAACTCGCAAGCTTAAAACGATTCAAAGATGATGTGAAAGAAGTTAGACAAGGTTTTGAGTGTGGCATTATGGTCGACAAGTTCAACGACATCAAAGTCGGCGATGTCATCGAAGCCTCTACCATGAAGGAGATTGTGAGAAAATGAGCAAACATGCGCGACTCGAATCATTGATTATCCGTAGTTTGACCCGTATCCTCCGTGAAGAAGTCAAGGATCCCGCCGTCAACTTTGTGACCATCACAGGTGTGAAACTGACAATCGACCTGTCTTTCCTGACTATTTTTTACACCAACTTGCAAGAAGACCGCAAGGAGGATGTAGCCAGCGCCCTTGAGCGTTCAAAACCGTTTATCCGCTCGGCCTTAGGCCGGCATGTGCAAATGCGTAAACTACCCGCATTGAAGTTCAGTTACGATGCCTCTCTTGATACCGGCAATCGGATTGAGAGCGGCCTCAAAAAAGTGTTAGACGAAGAATAATGAGGATGCTACGGCATCCTTGTTTTTTTACGCGCTGCCAGCCTAAAAAAATGCTATAATGGTATTTGAGCAATGAAGAAAGGAGACCGGATATGATTAAAGAAAAACTATCATTCGTACCTGAAGCACCCGGCTCCTATCAAATGCTTGACGAACACGGTAAGGTCATTTATGTTGGTAAAGCGAAAAACTTGAAGAAACGCTTAACAACCTATTTTACAGGCTCACACGACTACAAGACAACGAAGATGATTCGTTCGATTCACAGCTTTGAATATATTGTGACCAACACCGAACTTGAAGCGCTCATTCTTGAAATTGACCTCATTAAAAAGTACCGACCGCGTTTCAACGTTCTCCTGACCGACGACAAATCATATCCCTACATTGAGATTACACAGGAGCGTCATCCTAAGCTTCGTGTCACGCGGCCAATGAACAAGACAAACAAACACCTCTACGGTCCTTACCCCGATGTGCGCGCTGCACGTGACACGTTGCGCATTCTCAATCGTCTTTATCCGCTCAGAAAATGTCACAAACTACCCAATGAACCGTGTCTTTATTATTATCTCAAACAGTGTCTTGCACCGTGTATCCATAAGGTCGAACGCCCGACTTATGCGGGCATTGAACGTGAAATCAGCCGCTTTCTCAAAGGAGAAACACGTGATGTGGTCGACGACCTCAAGCAAAAAATGTTTGCGGCTGCAGAAACACTGGCCTTTGAGCGGGCCCAAGAGTACAAGAAAACCATCGACGCCATCGAGACGACCACCCGTAAGCAGTCCGTCAATCTCGATGATCTCAGTGATCGCGATGTGATTGCCATCGTGCGTGATGAACACTACGTCGCCATCGAGATTTTCTTTATCCGCAGTGGTAAAATCAACGCCAGAGATCGACAGATTTTTCACTATTATCTTGATCCTGAACAGCCAGCCTTAGATTACTTGATGCAGTTTTACCAAGCCTATCCCATTCCCCGTGAACTCCTCACCAACGAACCCGCTTTGCTGAAACAGCTTGAAGCGGTGTTTGAGACGACAGTGAAAGCGCCCAAACGCGGTCCGAAACGGCAGCTGCTCGATCTTGCTGAAACCAACGCACGCCAAAGCCTTTCCGAACAGGCTCAATGGCTCAAACAACAAGCCGAAAAGACATTTGGTGCGCTCGACCAACTCGCTGACATGCTTAACATCCCGACACCCTACCGGATTGAAGCCTTTGACAACTCCCACTTTGCCGGGGCCCACCCTGTCAGTGCCATGGTGGTGTTCACCAACGGAAAACCTGACAAGCAAGCGTACCGAAAATACAAGCTAAAGCATACCGGAAGACAAAGTGGGGATACTGAGCAAATGAAAGAAGTGTTATATCGTCGCTATCACCGGATGTTGCTTGAAGACAGTATCCGACCCGACCTCATTCTTGTTGATGGTGGCATTCACCAGCTGAACGCGGCAAAAAGCATCCTGGCCGATTTTGATTTGACGATTCCGTTGGCCGGTCTTGTCAAAGGCAGCGATCATAAAACCCATCATCTCATGGCGGCCGATGATACCGAACTTGAACTTGATCGCCATGGCAAAGTGTTTGCCCTGCTGGCTTTCATCCAAGAAGAAGCCCATCGATTTGCGATTGACTATCACAAAACGTTACGCAGCAAAGGCGTATATGCAACGATTCTTGATAATATTGAAGGGGTCGGAGCCATGACCAAAAAAAAGTTGCTTACGCATTTCAAAACGATAGAAGCCATGCGCGCCGCACCACTTTCTGCCTATAAAGCGCTGTCGATACCCGAAAAGACCGCAGCGCGAATCAAAGCCGTACTCGAAGAAGAATATAAGAACAGGTGATTACGAATGATGCGTATCCAAGGTACCATATTATCCGTTGACGAGCTCACCCGCGAGATCGTCATTGCCACAAGAAAACGGCATTGGCATGTTGTTGTGCAACGCAGCGCGTTCAACCAGTATTATAATTTCCTAGAACCCGGCCATACGATAGTCGGTGATATCAAAGTCACCCGCGTCCTCAGGCCGCCTATTCCGAAGTTGCGCGTCACACTCACGCACATTTTTCAAATCCACCGGCCTCACCCGCGTGGCCGTCTTGTTTTCTACAGCCACCATCATGTTCAAAAGCAAACCGGTCGCTTCATCAACAAACTTGGCATGAAGTTGTTTCTCGACTTGGAAATGAGCATGCATCCTTACAAGATTGACAAGCAGTTTGTGCAGGAAGTGATTCAAGCTGGGTATGTTCTTACCGATGCCGAGGGCAATGTGGTGAAGCGGTACAGCGCCTTTATCCGACCGACACGTCATCGCAAACTAACACACCGGACATTGAAGTTTCTTGATTTGACCCAAGCCGATGTTGACAGCGGCATCCCCTACACTGATTTCCACCAACATCTTCACGCCTTGATTGACGCATACCATCCCGCCATCATCGTCTGGGGCATGAACGATGCCATCGCGTTACGTGAGGGTGCAGACATCAACAGCTTACCGCGCTTGCCGAAAAGAACACGGTTTGTCAATTTGCTCAAGCTACACAAAAACTACTTTGGCTTGAAAGATGATCTCGGGTTAGCCAATGCGTTCAAGCTGTATGGTCACCAGATCGACAGCCAACGCCATGACGCCCTTGAAGATGCGGAAATGACACGCTTAATTTTCGAGGGGTTTCAAGGCCATATGAACGGCACAGTATCCATTGATCGCACCATTCTCAATAAGGTCAAGTAAAATTATGATTTAATTTTACTTGACTTTTTTTATTTTCCCTCTTGTTTAGTGTATATTATAGTAGTAAAATATAAGTGAAATTTACTGAAAGGGGCATGGATATGGTCACGCTCAAAGATATTGCCAAGTCACTGCATCTCTCAGTGACGACTGTCTCACGGGTGTTGAGTGACGACAAAACCTTGAAAGTATCAGCACAAACGCGTCGGGCAGTGCTTGCCGAGGCTGCACGTCAAGGATATACACCCCGGCGAAAGAAGAAGACCCGACGCCTTGTTGGGGTCATTTCATGGCTTGAGCAATCCGCGGAACTCGCCGACCCATACTTCATGGAAATCCGCCACGGCATCGAGCAACTCGCCCACAGTCAAGGCGTGTTCATCATGACATTATACCGTGGTCCTTCTGGCTATGCCATCGAAAAGTTGACAGGCGTCGATGGGCTTATTGCCATCGGTCGCTTTACCCACGATGATATTCGGTTGTTTGAGAAAGTCAGCCGTAACATCGTGTTCGTCGATACCGCACCCGATTCGCTCAAGTACGATGCCGTTGTCCTTGATTACCGGCAGTCCGTCGAAGCTGTTCTTGAACACCTTACGTCATGGTACGCCGCAGCCATTGGTTTTGTCGGCGGCGTTGAAACCGATGTATTTCGCCCATGGCCAGAAGAACCGCGTGCTTATTATTTCGAAAAGATGTTGCGTCAAGCCAACATGTTTGAACCCAGACACAAACACCTAGTAGGGTTTTCGCTTGAGGCGGGTTATGCTTGGATGAAAACGATGCTAGAAACTAAACAACCTTTGGCCCGTGCCTACTTTTGCGCCAATGACTCCATTGCCATCGGGGTGCTCAAAGCGCTTCAGGAAGCACACATTCCTGTGCCTGAGTCGGTTGCCTTAGTCGGATTCAATGACATTGCGCAGGCTACCTACACCCATCCATCCCTCTCAACACTCAAAGTGCCGACCGAAGCCATGGGTGAAGAAGCATTGCGCTCATTGCTCAACCGGCTTGATCAAGTCGGTTGGCTACCCATCAAAAAAACGATGCCGACCCGGTTGGTTGTCCGGGCATCATCTTAGGAGGTTCTATCATGGATTTAACGCTGCTAAAGATGAAACACGAAGCACTGTATGCCCGTTGTCCCACACATTATTTTGCTTCACCGGGTCGCGTCAACCTGATTGGTGAACACACCGACTACAGTCGCGGCTATGTGTTGCCGATGGCCATCGAGCAAGGCACATATGCCAGCGTGTCACTGAATGCACTCGGCATTTTACGGATCTATTCAGCCAACTATCCCCATATACCCATGCAAACAGTGCGATATGATGACGAGCTTTATACGCCCGAAGATGGCTATGTCAACTACCTCAAGGGCATGGTGTTGATGCTTTCGCGACAAGGCCATGTCTTCTCACAAGGCCTCGACGTGATTGTACAAGGTGACTTGCCTACTTCGGCGGGTTTGTCATCGAGTGCGTCTTTCGAACTGCTCATGGGTCAAGTGTTGCTTGACATGCACGATGCCGCCTATGAAAAGCTTGATGTCGTCAAGGCTGCAAAAGCAGTTGAAAACGACTTTTTGGGCTTGCAAAGCGGCATCATGGATCAGTATGCCATCATGTTTGCTAAACATGGTCACGCGCTGTTGCTTGATACCGGTCGCTTAGAACATACCGCGATTCCCTTTGATTATGAAGACACTGTACTCGTCATGATGAACACCAACAAGCAACGCAACTTGACTAAGACTGATTACAACGAACGGGTTCGGGCGGTGCACGCCGCTTTAGATATTTTCAAGCCTTTAACGGGTGCCGAAGGATTGTGTGATGTAGCGCGCGACGTCTTTGAAGCGTATGTGCTTGAAAACCCAACGTTACTTGATTGGGATCCCGCGCGACACGTTGTGTTTGAACATGCGCGTACATATGAAGCGGCTACGGCACTAAAACGTCGTGACATGACGCGGTTTGGCGCACTGATGAATGCCTCGCACGACTCATTGCGTGATCTGTTCAAAGTCTCGTGCGCCGAACTTGATTTTCTCGTATCGGCACATCGTGACCTCGGGGCACTGGGAGCTAGGATGACGGGGGCTGGCTTTGGTGGCACGATGATTGCGCTTTACCGGCGTGCCGATCTACCCCGTGACTTCACAGCACTTTCTGAAGTGTATGATAAGCAGTTTGATTTGAAACTAGATTGTTATTACGCCGCCCCAAGCGATGGGGTTAGGCAACTGAAGGAGGGAAAATGATGAATATTTGTGTGACGGGTGGCGCGGGTTATATCGGTTCTCATGCCGTCCGCATGCTTGAGGCGTCCGGACACCGTGTGACAGTCATCGACAATTTGTCTACGGGACACCGCCGTCACGTCCCCGAACATGTGCCGTTTTGTGAAGCGTCAACGCACGATGAAGCAGCACTTGTCGAGCATTTCCGTGCGCATGGCATTGAAGCTGTCATGCACTTTGCGGCATTCAGTCTTGTGGGTGAAAGTGTCGAGAAACCGCTCAAGTACTATCAAAACAATGTCGAGGGCACACGGGTGCTCTTAGAGGCCATGTCGACCGCGTGTGTGAAGTATCTCGTCTTCTCATCGACCGCGGCTGTCTATGGGAATCAAGCTGAACAGCCCATTACTGAAAGTCATCGTGAAAATCCTGAGAATCCTTATGGTGAAACGAAGCTGGCCATTGAAAAAATGCTTAAATGGACCGCCGCACGGGGTCTCATCGAGTATGTGTCCTTGCGTTATTTCAATGTAGCGGGGGCGTATCATGATGGGTCGATTGGCGAAGAACATGATCCGGAGACGCATCTGATTCCAAACGTCTTGAAAAGTGTTTTGTCACCCTCAACGCCCGTACAAGTCTTTGGTGACGACTACCCGACAGCGGATGGCACATGCATTCGCGACTACATCCATGTTGAAGATTTGATTGATGCGCACATCAAGGCACTCAACCATCTCCTCAAGACGGGGCGGTCGGATATTTTCAACCTTGGTTCGTCTTCTGGGTATTCCGTTTTGGAAGTCATCAAGACAACGGAAGCCGTACTCGGACAACCGGTGCCGTATGTCATCAAGTCACGGCGTCTTGGCGATCCGCCCGTGCTAATTGCCAGTCATGACAAAGCGGCGAAAACACTTGGCTGGACACCGCGCTATACGCTTGAAGCCATGATTGATTCCGCGTATCGCTACTTTCGTCGCCAACAGAAACATGACAGTTAATCCGGCACAGGCCTTGGCGAACTTGATGGCCTATGCCTTAAGCGTCGAACTGATCCACCCTGATGACTACGATTATGTGTATAACAAACTGTGCTACATGCTGGGGATTTCTACTGGGCAAGCTGAACCGATTGACCTTTGCTTTGGACGGGATGATTTGGAGAAACTTCTCAAACCGCTTCTAGATGAAGCCGGTCACAAAGGACGCTACGACAGCCTCTCACTTGCAGCGCGCGAACGTTTCGCAGCCCAAATCATGGATGTGTTCATGCCTCATCCTTCAACACTTCAAACACGATTTGAAGCACTGCACGCAAAGCATCCACGCCTAGCGACCGATGATTTCTATCACCGCTGTGTTCATAGTCGCTACATTCGAACAGATCAGATTGCGGCGAATGAAGCGTTTGAGAGCGACAGTCCTTATGGTACGCTCAAAGTGACCATCAATCTCGGCAAACCGGAGAAAGACCCCCGCGATATTATCAAGGCTGCGACACGTCAAGTCAGCACCTATCCCGCCTGCTTGTTGTGTAAAGAGCACGTGGGGCATGACGGCGCACCCGACCAACCCCCTCGTGCGAATCACCGTATCATCCGCATGCGTCTAGGCAAAGACCCGTTTTATTTGCAGTATTCACCCTATGCTTACTATGCGGAACACGCCATTGTACTGCATGAAAAACATGTGCCGATGCACATTGATGCGCAAACGTATGAGCGGTTATTCGATTTCGTCGATGCCTTGCCGCATTATTTTATCGGTTCTAACGCCGACCTCCCCATTGTCGGGGGTTCCATGTTGTCGCATGAACACTACCAAGGTGGCCTTGCGCGCTTTCCCATCGAAGAGGCGAAGACATGTGCAAGCATCAAGCAGCGCACCGTGACAGTCGAGCGGCTCCATTGGCCAATCAGCACCATCAAAATTAGTGGTAAGGCACGGGCAACTGTCATCAAAGCCGCCGATGCCTTGCGACGCTTTTGGCAAGAAACCTGTGACAGCGACCATGACATCATACCCTGCACAGGCACCACACGGCACAATACGGTGACATTGGTTGTGCGGAAAACAGACGACATGTATACCGTGTATACGATGTTACGCAACAACATCACCACGGCTGAACGCCCCGATGGCCGGTTTCACGTCCACCCATGTCGTCACGGCATCAAAAAGGAAAACATCGGCTTGATTGAAGCGATGGGATGGGCGATTTTACCAGGGCGGTTGGCGAGGGACTTGCAGTTGATTGCAAACTATTTGGACGACCCGCTACAAGCAAATGAAGACACACTCGCGCCTTACCGGGATTTCATCGACTTCGTAAGCAAGCAAACCAGACCCAATACCCATCGCATGACCTGGCTGAAACAACAAGTCGGCCACGTCTTTGCACAGGCACTTGAAGACTGTGCTGTCTTTCCGCAAACGGCGGCAGGTCAGCGCGCATTCCAATCTTGGATGGAGGCATATGATGACAACCATAAGATTTGAAGCAACAACACTGGCTGGTCATGAGGCGACACTTGTACATGTAGACAGTGGTGCTATCAAGGCCGTACTTTGCTCGCGTGGCGCGAGTATCATCCGTCTTGAGACCGCAGACCGACACGGGGTGTTTGACAACGTTGTCCTCAGTTACCAGAATCTTGATGATTTCTATCAAAATCCCAAGTATCTCGGGGCGACCACAGGCCCGTATGCAGGACGCATCTATCCACCCGAGATGACCGTCGGTGGCAAGCGCATCGCACTTGAAAAAAACTTCCAAAATCACGCGCACCTTCATGGGGGCAGTCGCTCGCTTGCACGGGCCGACTTTACAGTCGAAGCGATTGATCAAGGTGTGTGTTTCACCCACATACCCACCGAGCCGGCCTACCCCGGTCATGTGTTCTACAAGGCCTATTATCGTTTTGAGGGCCCGGTCATGACCCTTGAGTATGAAACGTTGGCAAACGCGGACACCTACACCAACCTGACGCAACATGCCTATTTCAACTTGAGTGGTTCGATTAGACGAACGGTACTCGATCACACGTTGTGTTTGCCCGCTTCACACGTCGGGCAGTTGGATGCTAGTCTGATTACAGAGCGCTTGATTCCTGTTGAGGGGACACTGTTTGATTTCCGCCGCACTAAGACGTTGCGTGAAGTGGTGATTCCGCTTAAAAAAACACCGCAGATGGGTCTTGATCATCCCTTTGTGCTTGATGAAGGCACCATCGTGCTTGCCGATCCCGAAAGTGGGCGTGCACTGCACATTGAAACTGATCAAGATACCGTCGTTGTCTATTCGCATAACTTTATTATCGACCAACCTGTCGCGACACCCCTTGAAGAGAACCAACATTTGGCACTGTGTCTAGAGACGCAACACTATCCCAACGATTTGCATTTCTTCACACGTCCTGCCAGCGCGCATCCTGAACATACCCATCATCGTCAGATGACCCGGTATACGTTCAAGTAGGGCTTTGACATGATTTCTATTGATGCGACAGAGCGTTTGTTCCATCTTCAGGGGAAACACCTTTCCTATGTGTTCGCGGTGGACGCTTCTAGCAGTCTGGTTCACCTGCACTACGGTCCTCGACTTGAAGGCACACTTGATTGGGCTATGTTTGATGATAACCCGCCACTAGAACTAGGCAGCTCAACCACATTGGAACATCACGACAAACCGATTAACCTTCATATCACCTCACTTGAACTGTCCACCTATGGCAAGGGGGACTATCGGGAGCCAACGCTCCATATGGAAACTGCCGAAGGCTACCGCAGTCTACATTTCCGCTATGTCAGTCACACGCTGAAGAAGCAGGTGCATTTTCCCGACATGCCTCAAGCTGAAAAAAACGAAACGCTGTGCATCACCTTGCAAGACGCCGACCATGACGTTGAACTAGAACTCTATTATTCTTTGACGGATGAAGATGTTCTTGTACGAAACATTGTCTTGCGCAACGGGTCTAGAGACGACTTGATTCTTGATAGGATGTTCAGTGCACACTATGATTTCAAACATTGTGCGTTCACGTTGATCAAGCTCGATGGGGCCTGGCTTCGTGAACGTCATGCCCACTCGATCCCCTTGAGTTATGGTGTGTTCAAGCTCGACAGCAAAAAAGGGGTGTCATCGAGTGATCACAATCCGTTTTTCGCCTTGCAAGGCAAAGAGGCTGGAGAACAGTTTGGCGACACATACGGATTCAATTTGATTTACTCGGGGTCATTTGAAGCACTGATTGAAGTGTCGCCCCATGATTTGACACGCGTCGTGCATGGCATCAATAGTTTTGACTTCAAGTGGCGCCTGAAACCGGGTGAGCAGTTCATCACCCCCGAATCAATCAGTACCTACAGCCCGAGTGGTCTCTCAGGCATGCGCGACAACTTACATCGGTTTACCAATCACCGCATTGTCAAGGATGATCGTCTGCGTCCGATCTTGTACAATAATTGGGAAGCGACCTATTTCGATTTCAATGCTCGAAAAATCATCAAGTTAGCCCGCGCGGCCAAGCGTCTAGGTGCCGAATGCTTTTGCCTCGATGATGGCTGGTTCGGTACGCGTGATGACGACCATCAATCACTGGGTGATTGGGTCGAACACCGAAAAAAGCT
>RECF01000045.1 GCA_007694145.1 Acholeplasmatales bacterium
CTCTTTGTTTAATACCCCATTTTATATTATCACTTCTTGATTCATTTTCAGCCTGTGCTATAGCTTCGATGATAGAAATCATAAGATCACTATCTGTATTTGAAGTATCCAAATCTTCTTGTTCAAAGATAACTCTCAATCCTAACGTCTTAAGTTGATTTAAGGCTTCAAGAGTATCCACTGTATCCCTGCCAAATCTACTAATACTCTTAGTGAGTATTATATCTAGATTATGGGAGTTGCAATCTTCAAGCATACGCGAAAATTCTTTACGAGAAGAACCGGTTTTACTGGAGGCAATATCTATATAAACATCAACAAGTAGCCACTGTGGTGTGGCTGCTGTTAATCTGGTAAGAGCAGATACTTGGGCAGTTAAGCTTTTCAATTGCTCAGTACTATTGCTACTGACCCGGCAGTAAATACCAACTCTCTTTTCTCGCTTTGGAGGTTTGGGTGGTATAAAGTGTATTTTTGGATTATTAGACATTTTTACCTCCAAATATCGATGTTTTTACTTTAAGAGGGATGCTTTTTGGGTTGTTACTATGACTAACTAACATTCAGGTGAATAACTCCAATATTAATTAGGCTATATATGATACTTTATCACATCTATCCTGTCTCCTCAACCCTCCCAAAAACAGGCGTTATCTAATCTGTCAACTCATCCATATCACCTTTAGGTCAGTTGATATGTTCCCGCAAACAATAAAAATAAGGGTTTCCTGATATGAGCATCTCTGGCCGAGTAGCCATAAGAAAACCTCAATATCTGGAAACCCTTTATTTATAAGCTTTTTCAGTTTTTCTATTTATCCACCCTTGACATCAATACTACGCACTCCACATGGCTGGTTTGCGGAAACATGTCAAAAGGTGTCGTTTCATGGACCGTGTAACCATTGGCTTGCAGGAAATTGAGGTCTCTTGCAAGGGTGGCGACATTGCACGACACATAGATTACGCGCGGCACCGCAAGTTTGACAAGGGCTTCAAGAAACGGTTTTTCACAGCCTTTTCGTGGTGGATCGATGAACAGGACATCCGGCTTGTGTTCGGCGAGATCGGGTAGGATGGTTTCCGCAAGACCATGGATGAACCGGACGTTATCAATGCGGTTCGTCTTAGCATTTTGCTGGGCATTTTTGACAGCTTCCTTAACGGATTCGATGCCGATGACCTGTTTGACATGGCGGGCGGCTGTCAAGGCGATGGTGCCGATGCCGCAGTAAGCATCGATGACTGTATCCGTCGGTTTGAGCGCTGCATAGTCAAGTGCCTTTTGGTAAAGCAGGGCGGTTTGCTCGGGGTTGACCTGGAAAAACGAGCGATGGGATATCTCATAGGACAAGTCGAGCAACGTATCCTGGATGGTGTCTTCACCAAAGAGAACACGGCTTTTTGAGCCGAGCATGACATTGGTTTTTTCGGTGTTGATGTTGTGGACGATGGAGACGATGCCAGGATAGCGACGACGCAAATTGTGGATGAGCCGTTCTTTTTCCGTCAGTTTGGCTTCTTTGGTGATGAGCGTGAGGGCGATGGTCCCTTCAGCGTGGCTCGTCCTGAACATCAGGCCGCGAATCAAGCCTTGGTGGGTCGTTTCGTCATAGATGGTGTACTGCAGTTCGGCAAAGAGCGTCTTGCAGTAACGGATGATGTCGGAGATAACTTTCGGAAAGACATGACAGCGCCGAATGTCGACGATTTCATGAGAGCGCGGGCGATATAAACCGGCGACGATTTTACCGTGGCGCATGCCGAAGGGGACGATGGCCTTGTTGCGGTAATAGTAGGGATTGCTCATGCCGACGGTGTTGTGAACGACCGTCTCGATTTTCCCAAGCTTCCGCAAGGTTTCCTGCGTCCGGTATTTTTTGAAGTCCAGTTGTGTTTGGTAGTTCATGTGCATCATGTTACACCCACCGCACACATGATAGTGTTCACAGATAGGGAGTTTGCGAAACGGTGATTCATCGCGGATTTCAATCAAACGTCCAAAGCCGAAGTTTTTGTTCAGCTTGGTGATTTTGATCATCGCTTTTTCACCTTTGAGGGCATCTTTTACAAAGACGGGAAACCCGTCAATCTTGCAAACGCCCATGGCATCATGGGTTAAATCGGTGAAAGTCACTTCGTAATAGGTATTTTTTTGCACCATGGGTGCACCTCCGTCTAGCTCAGCGGCTGCGGTATTTTTTGGCGAGTCCGCCGCAACTTGTTTCGCGGTAGTTCGCGGGCATGTCTTTTCCGGTTTCAAACATCGTTTCAACCACGGTGTCAAATGATATTTTCCGTGAATCGCTTAAAAAGTACGCCAGACCACACGCATCGATGGCGCGTAATGCAGCGACCGCATTGCGCTCGATACACGGAATCTGGACTAGCCCGGCGATGGGGTCACAGGTTAAGCCGAGATGGTGTTCAAGGGCAATTTCAGCGGCGTACTCGATTTGCTCAAGTGACAGTTTGAACAGTTCGGCGTGGGCTGCCGCTGCCATACTGCATGCACTGCCGACTTCAGCCTGACACCCTGCTTCAGCCCCACTGATTGAGGCGTTGTGCTTGATCAAATTGCCGATGATACCGGCTGTGGCAAGCGCACGCCGGACGGCTCGATTTTTAAAGCCGTGACGTTCTTGCATGTATTTAAGTACGGCAGGCACGGTGCCACTCGCCCCACACGTTGGGGCGGTCACAATCGTACCGGCACTCGCATTGGTTTCATTGACCGCAAAGGCATACGCACTGACTAGGCGGTTTTCCAATATTTCCGGTGGCTCTTTTTCCAGCTGCCGGGTAAAAAGATGTCTCGCGCGCCGTTCAACATCAAGCCCACCCGGCAAGATGCCATCTTGCGACAACCCTTCTTCGATGGATCGCTGCATAGCTTCCCAGATTGTTTGCAAGAAAGCGTCGATGTCAGGACCTTCGAAACGCCGGACGTACTCAGGAAGACGGATGTTTTCCTTCAGGCAGTACGCCTTGATTTCATCAAAGGACTCATGCGGATAGACGTGCAGGGCCTCTTCATGCGTCTCACCCTCAAAGCGAATCGCACCACCACCGATGCTGTAGACTCGGGCGTGGCCGATCTCTTGTTGGTTTTCATAAGCATACAGGTCCATGGTGTTTGGATGGGTGTCGATGAAGGTACTGCTAAAGATGATGTCGACATCTTGAAGCACTTCCCGAATGACGACATCGGTCATATGACCTTTTCCCGTCAGACTGAGCGAACCGTAAAGAACCACCCGGTAATGGTCGGCCGGATAGTCGCGTTTGAATCGGATACAGGCGATTTCAGGGCCCATGGTATGTGAACTCGAAGGACCCCGGCCGATTTTATAAAGTGAACGGATCGATTTCATAGTGCCTCCTAGTCCGTGATGCCGGCCGCATGATGTACTTGTATTATAACACATCCAAGGGGGTTTGTGGCGGTATATTTGGCGATTGAACCGCATGGATAAAGAAAAAACCGCCGTTTGCACGGGCGGTTCTTTCAAGGGTTACTCCACGAAAATTCGAACGGTATCGCCATCGGCGCTTTCGATGTTAACCAGTTCACCAAGGACGCCGGATTCGACCATCTCGAACACTTCTTCAAGATCGATGTCGAGATTGTCAAGGGTTTGGTTGCGGACGAACTTCTTCTGGCCCTTGAGAATCAAGCGAGCGAAGTTCACCGGCAGTTGGATGTTGACGTTGTCTCCGTCTGAAGAACGGATCACAACTCTCAGTGATTTGCCAGCGCGCCCTTGCGGGATGGGTGCTGGGGTTTTCGCAGACAAAGCTTCAAGTCTTTTTTCCGCTTCCTCGGCAGTGATTTCTTTCTTTTCGAGTTGATCGAGAATGCGCAGTTTTTCTTTCATGCTCATAGTTTTTCTCTCCTTTTTGTTTTTATAATCCTGACTTGTTATTGCTTTTTGAACGGACTCGGTGGTCTTTTGCAGTCGCGGATGCACTGGTCATCTTTGATCAGTTGATAGGTCTGGTGCATCACATAATAGGTCTCGAGATACATGGTCATCGCTCCTTTGCGTTATGTTTCGCCTTAGAAACTTGTGACACTCTATGCGCGGTTGATGTGACGGCGTCGCGCTTCACGTTCATGGGTGGCTTGTATGTTTCTGATATGTTCATAGGATACAGCCAAGGTGTCTTGCGTGTGCAACAACATGGGAATCCCTCCTTAATAGTTGGTTTAGCGGTTCTCGTTGCGTGGTTGTTCATTCAGTTTGGCTTTGATTCGGTCATACGTAGCTTGCAGGGCTGCATTGGCATTGGACATCATCGGTGTTGCCTCCTTTTAGTTCTTTTTTTCATCGCGGGGGCGATTGAGGTTTTCTAATTGACGTTTGGTGTTATCGTATGTGTTTTGCAAATGGGTTTGGGCATCGAGCATCATGGGCATTTCCTCCTTAGGAATCAAATGGTGTTTCGGTTAACGTTGTTTGCGTCGTTTGATCGCTTTTTGTTCGCCATCTTGGTGGAGACGGTCTTGAAGTGTTTGAATGAAGATGGCGTTGGCTGCGTGTTGATTCATCATAATTGAACCGCTCCTTTCTTTTTATATTTTTAACTTGGAAATTGATTTTATTAATTTTTCGGTTGATTTCCTTAAGTTCACCTTCATTGTAAACCAAGGGAAATAGAATGTCAACCCTAAAATTAACTTTTTTTATTTTTTTATTGATTATATTAAAAAAGAGCTTGATTTTATCAAACTCTTTTAAGGTATAGGTGGTTATCGTTTAACTATTAGTGCTGAACCTTTTTCTCGAAAAACCGATAAGCGATGCCGATAAGCAAGATCATGTATGCCGCGCCAATCAAGGGATAAAGCCATGCCGGCAGGTCGGCAGGGTTGTGCAGGAAATCTGGTATACTCATTTTAAGCAAACCTTTGACCGGCCAGAAGATGGGGATGATGCCGAGAAGATATTGTTTAGCGTCTTGCATGGTCTCTAAAACAATCAAGGCGGGCACGATGACAATCATACCGGCGCTTTTCATGTAGGCGAAGCCTTCAATCTTATTTTTGGCGACGGCAGCGAGAAAGAGACCGAAGACCGGGGTGAACAGACCCCCTACCAAAGCATATATGAATACGGTACCCACCGTAAACTCCGCAAACAAATCGATGCCCATAATCGTGTACCCATCCCCACTGAGCCATTTTGTCCCCATCACTGAAAAGAATGAAGCATTGACAGAAAGCACATAGGCATAGACGGACTTGAAAATCAAGTAGCCTTTGAGAGAGAGCGGGGTGACACGGATGGTATCAAGCGTGTTTTCATCGCGATTGTCAAGCAGTCCAAACCCAAGCAACGCGGCTGTGATGAACGGGGCGACGGTCGCAAAGACGACAATCATCACCAAACCGGCCGTGATGGTGCCCGGTGTATCGCCACCGTAACGCTTGAGCAACACAGGTAACACGAACGCACCGAGGCCGATGATCAGTAACGGATAAATAAGTAAGACCACGGTCATGCTGTCTTTAAGAATATTTTTCATCTCAAACTTGAACAAGTTCAGATAACGGGTCATCATCATCACTCCCGGATGGCCGTTTCGGCATATTTTGGTGCGACCATGAAGACCATCAGCACAACGGTCAAGACGACGAGGTAAAGAAAGCCTAGTCCAAGTTGCCAAAGCGGGACCGATTCGGCAAAGCCGTAGTTGACCAGCCTAAGTGATGCATGGGTCGGTGAGATGAACAACAGATAATCAAAGGTTTCCGGCAAAGCCCCAAGGGCGAAGAAGATACTCGGAAAGGCGAACAGAACCATATACATGCCGACCATCGCAATCAAGCCGTTGAAATCTTTTGCACGCGCGGCGAAAACATAACCGATGCTCGCGTGCGCGAGTGTAATAATGATGATAAAACCATAAAGGGCCACAAACCGGACCGCCACATCAAAGAGAAAATATGCGAAGACCGAGATGATTACCGTCGACTGCAAGGCGAGATAAACCGCCGCCAACAGTTTCGACGACAAAATCGCAGCGTATCCCGATGGGGTGATCATCAGTGTCTTGATGGTGTTTTCCTGTTTTTCGTAGAATAGCCCCGCCCCAATCAACATAATCGTCATCACCGCCGCATCCATGAAGATGAAGAGCGGGACGAACACCGGGGCTTGTTCTTTGCCGATTAAGAAGATGACGAGCAACCACAGCACTGTCACCGCAAAACTGACTTGCAAGATGTTGTATTTGACCAGTCGCACCATCTCACCTTTAAAAAGTTTCAGGAAATTATGCATCCTCATGGGCGGACACTCCCGTCACTTTGATGAAGATTTCATCGAGGCTTGTTTCACCACTGTGCATCGTCTCGATTTTCTTCTCTTTGAGCAGTCTCAAGAACGCCGCATTGTCGGCGAGACCGTCGAGGTCGAACGTTTCTGCCTGCGTGTGGTTGTTTTCATAGTACTCGACTGTCACACTCCGCTGACCGTGTTTGATTTTAAGCGCGCGCGGTGTCGACGTCTCCACGATTTTACCGCCACGGATGAACGCGACACGGTCACACAGTTCCTCGACATCGTTCATCAGATGCGTACTGAGGAACACGGTGCCACCCGCCTCCTTGAAGGTGCGGATTTGGTCTTTGAGGATGCGGGCGTTTTTCGGATCGAGGCCGTTGGTGACTTCATCGAGAAAGAGCACCTTGGGTTTGTTGAGCATCGCTCTGACGAAATTGAGCCGCATCTTCATCCCTTTGCTGTACGTCGCAACGAGTCGGTCTTTGTCTTCAAGCAAGCCGACTTGCTCAAGCAACGGTTCGATGGCTGTTCTTTGCTTATAAAGCTGCGCGAAAAACTGCATGTTCTCAAGACCCGTCAATTTCGAAAAGTGAACCGGCAGTTCGAATCCAACGCCGATATCCTCATAATAGTCGTTCCGATAGTCACTCAGGTCCTTTCCGTTATACAAAATCGTACCCTGATAACTTCTGAACAGCTTTGTGAGAATTTTCTGCGTGGTCGATTTGCCGGCCCCGCTTGGCCCAAGCAAGCCGAAGACTTCGCCTTCATGGACATCAAAACTGATGCCCTGCACGGCTTCGATTTCGGATTTTGGGTAGGTAAAACGCAAATCACGGACGGAAAACACTTTGTTCATGAGACACCTTCTTTCTGAATGCCATGGCGGATAATCCGCATGGTTTGATCAACCATCGTCATCAAGCGTGCTTCATCGCCATGCTCATAAAACGCTTCAAGTAAATCAAAAGCGATGAACCGGTAAAGCAGCCGCGCGACCATGGCGGCCTCGACATCAGCAGCAATAGCACCGGCATCCTGGTCTTGTTTGATGTAACCGGTGTAGATGGCGACACCTTGTTTTTCAACGGTCTGCCTGAGCGTGCGCATGTCCGGATCGGTTGAAAGATAGAGGAGACGCCCAAGAGCCTGCTGAGCGGGATGTGCCTTTGCAAAACGGATGCCGGCCCGGGCAATGTCTGGAAACACCTCGAGAAAGGGCACGTGGCCAAGTTGCGCAAGCAGCGGGGTCATCACAGCCATCTTATCCGTCTGAACCGATTGCATCAGATCCATGAACACATCAAGACGGTTATGGTAATAGGCGTAAAAACTGCCCCGAGCCATCTTTGTGGCGGCGACGATGTCGCTGACGGTCGTGTTGTCATAGCCGCGGGTGTTGAAAACAGCCGTAATCGCCTGACGCAAAGCACGCTTCTTCGCTTCAGGCAGACGCTCAAACCGTGGTTTAGGCATGCTGACCCCTCCTTTCACCCCGATTATGACACATGTGTCACTTTGTTGTCAAGGAAATTGTGACAAATGTGTCACTTTTTAGGTCGAAAAGAAAGGCGCCTCAATCGGACGCCCGAATTTCAATAATCAAATCGCGTAGTTCGGCCGCTTTCTCAAAATCAAGGTCACGGGCCGCCTTGCGCATTTCTTTATTCAGGTTGTCAAGCAGTTCCGCGCGTTGTTTCTTGTTCAAACTGGCCAACTGACTGAGCGCAGGCGCTTCCGTTTCAATTTTGACACGGATTGCATCACGAATTTTCTTGACAATCGTCGTCGGTACGATGCCATATTGCTCATTGTGCGCTTGTTGGATGGCCCGACGACGGTTGGTCTCATCGAGGGCAATCTGCATCGAATCGGTGATGTGATCGGCATAAAGAACCACGTTGCCATCGACATTGCGAGCGGCCCGACCAATGGTTTGAATCAGGCTACGTGATGAACGGAGAAACCCTTCCTTGTCGGCATCGAGAATGGCGATGAACGACACTTCTGGCAAATCGAGTCCTTCCCTTAGCAAGTTGATTCCTACCAGCACATCATAGACGCCTAAGCGCAAGTCGCGGATAATTTCAATTCGTTCTAGCGACTTGATTTCTGAATGTAAATAGGCGACCTTGATGCCAAGCTCCTTCAAGTAACTGGTCAAATCCTCGCTCATTTTGATGGTGAGCGTCGTAATCAAGGTCCGTTGTTTTTTCTCGATGCGGCGGTATATTTCGGTCACAATATCATCGATTTGGTTGTCCTTTTTCCGCACTTCAACGTAAGGATCAAGAAGACCGGTCGGGCGGATGATCTGCTCGATGACATGGTCGGTCCGGGCCAGTTCATAATCACCGGGTGTCGCACTGACGTAGACGACCTGGTCGATTTTCTCAAGAAACTCATCAAAATTGAGCGGCCGGTTGTCTAAGGCGCTCGGCAAACGGAAGCCATAGTCGACAAGCGTCTGCTTGCGGGACCGGTCGCCGTTATACATGCCGCGTACTTGCGGCAAGGTGACATGCGACTCATCGACAATCAACAAGTACTCCCCACCAAAGAAGTCCATCAAGGTCGATGGCGTCTCGCCTTCTTCGCGCAGCGACAAATGGCGTGCATAATTTTCGACGCCTTTGCACGTCCCGATTTCTTCAAGCAGTTCGATATCGTAGTTTGTCCGCATGCGGATGCGTTCTGCCTCGACGAGTCTACCTTCTTCTTCAAAGCGGGCGATGGTTTCCTTGAGTTCTGTCTCGATGCGGCGCACCCCTTCTTTGAGCTTGTCCTTGTCGGTCACAAATTGCGTTGCCGGAAAAAGCGTCAGGACACTGTAGTCTTCAATGATTTCCCCGGTGATGATATCAAAGGCGCGAATCCGCTCAATCTCGTCATCGAAAAACTCGATGCGAATCGCCCGCTCCTTCTGATAGGTCGGCAAAATCTCAACCACATCACCTTTGACGCGAAAAGAACCGCGCTCAAAGTCGATTTCATTGCGGACAAACAACATGTCGACGAGCTTGTTGAGCAAGGTGTCGCGCTCAAGTGTTTCACCTTGCCTAACTGTTAAGGTGGCCTTCTTGTATTCTTCGGGATCCCCGATTCCATAAATACAGGAGACGCTCGCGACGACGATAACATCGCGGCGCTCAAGTAGACTCGCGGTGGCGCTGTGACGCATCTCATCGATTTCATCGTTGGTCTGGGCGTCTTTTTCGATATACAGGTCGCGGCTTGGGACATACGCCTCAGGTTGGTAATAATCGTAGTAGGAGATGAAATATTCGACCCGGTTTTCAGGGAAAAACTCCTTGAACTCAGAGTAAAGCTGACCGGCGAGGGTTTTGTTGTGGGCGAGGACAAGCACGGGCTTTTTTAGTCGGTTGATGACCTGACTCATCGTGAATGTCTTCCCCGTCCCAGTCGCCCCAAGCAGGACTTGCTCGCGGATCCCTTTGGCGACATTGTCAGCCAGCGTTTCAATCGCCTTGACCTGGTCGCCCTTTGGGGTATAGTCGGTCGTCAGTTTATATGGTTGCATCACCATGCGCCTCCTCTACTTTAACTTTGCGTCTGATTCCATTCTATCACATCCATACGCCCTGTGATACAATGAAGGGTAGAAAGAAGGTGTGTCATGGACGTTCTGCTCATCGCCATCAATGCCAAGTACATCCACCCAAGTCCCGCTGTCCGCCTCCTCAAGGCCAACAGCGCCCTTGCGGTCGAGTTTTTTGAGTACACCCTCAAAGATTCGCTGACTGACATCGTCGCAGACATCGCCAAAACCAACGCGAAGATGGTCGGATTGAGCGTCTACATTTGGAATGCGAGCATGATGTGCAGCCTGTCAAAAGCGATTAAAGACACCCTCAATCTGCCCGTCCTACTCGGCGGCCCCGAGGTCAGCCATGACGCGGCCTATTATCTAAAGGTAAGTCAAGCGGATGCCATCCTTTGTGGTGAAGGTGAGCCGGATTTCGACTTGGTGTCTCGCGCACTCATCGCCGGCGCCGTCGATACAACAATCCCCTCGGTCACGTGGCGCGATCGACCCTGTGATGTCCCCATAGCGTACCAGGGCAAAGCCGATGTGTCCACCTTATCATCCGGCTATGACGACCCGCTGCACCGCCTCGATCTCGCTCACCGCATCGCCTATGTCGAAGCGAGTCGCGGCTGTCCATTTTCTTGTAGCTTCTGTCTGTCTTCACTTGATCAAGGGGTGCGCTTTTTCCCTGTTGACACCGTCCTCTCGACCCTCGATACACTGCGAAAGGCCGGTGCGAAGACATTCAAGTTTCTCGATCGCACCTTCAATGCTTCAAAGGCCACCCAAACCATCATCGACCACATTGTCAAGACCCATGAACACGGTGCGGTGTATCAGTTCGAGATTACCGGTGACATGCTTGATCCATCCTTGATCGACCACATCCATGCCGTCGCACCACGGGGCCTGTTTCGGTTTGAAGTCGGCATCCAGTCGATTCATGCCGCCGTCAATGCCCGCGTGTTCCGCCGTCAAGACACCGCGAAGCTCTTCAATACGCTCCGCACTTTAATCGATCACGACATCGTCACCTTGCACCTTGACTTGATTGCCGGTCTGCCGGGTGAGACGCTCTCGATGTTTGCAAAGACGTTTGATGCGACCTTTGATCTCGGCGCAAAAGAACTGCAACTTGGGGTGCTTAAACTGCTTAGAGGCACGCTGTTGAGAGACCAAGCAAGCCACTATGATATGGTTTTTGATGCGCGTCCCCCGTACACGATCAAAAAGACTGCCTGGTTGTCGGCCACCGATCTCAAGACGATTGGACATATAGAAACAACGCTCAACCTGTTTCATAACCGCGGGTTGTTCGGGTCGTTTATCTATGATCTCTTCAAGACGACCCCATCGCCCTTTGAAGCCTTCCTATCCTTGCATGCGACCTTGACCGCCCAAAACATCAACCCGCACCGCTATCAACTCGAAGACCTTTACCGCGTGCTCGATACGTGGCTTGTCGCGCGTGACATGCTTGCCGCACAAGAAACCTTGCGCCGTGTCTATCTCCTGCGGGCTAAGGTCAAGCCGCCCGGTTACTTTACTTTCGTGACGCACCCAGCCCTTACCCGCCGTGTCTATGAACATCTTGCTAGTAAACACGGTGTCCCCCTTGAACTATTTAACAAACATGCCCGTCTCATTGAAGAAGCGCAAGGCTATGTCGCCGTCCTCTACCAACAGCACAAAGCGACACTCTATCACTGCAGCTTCGCCGATTGTGAATCATCATAAGCGCTTTACACTTGCGTACACGACCTGCTTGAAAAGGACACTGTAACCTTTTGAATGTTTGTATGGTTCAAGCCATAGCGCATGGGCACGTGTGAAAAAAAGCGTTGTGCGTGCATCCCTGAAGGGTGCCACACAACGCTTACTTTAACGATGCAATAAAACCAGACTTTCTTTAAGTGCCCCAATCAGATCATCCCGGTCGAAGTTGAACATCGGGTTAGACCACGACACCAACGCCCCAAGAAACATCGAATCAATGGTGGCTAGACGTAACGTATTGTCAAGTGGTTTGAGAACCTTTTCTGCCACCCCTTTAGCCAAGATGGCTTGCATCCGCTGCCGCAACTGTTCGTAAAATGCGTACATGGACTCCATCAGGCCTTGCTTTAGCGCCGGGTCAAGCGCGATGACATCGACACTTTCGATAACTTGCTGGATCATTTGATTCTTCTCTGCAATGGTGAATGAGCGCGTCATATGCTGCTCAAAAGCTTCATCAAACGACAAGTCTGGAAAGTCCTCACCCGATAAAAGTATCGCGACATGGTCGCTCATCATGAGCAAGATGGCTTGTTGGATCATGACGTCCTTGTTGTCAAAGTATTCGTACAATGTGCTTTTTCCCATGTCCATCGCTTCGGCAAGTTTTGACAAGGTCAGCCTTTTTGAGGCGGCCGCAGGTGAGGTCAAAAATTCAAGTACTTTGCGCAAAATGGCTTCTTTTTTCGGGTTCATACCAAGGTTGCTTCTTTCGGTTTTTTAGGGATAAACACCATCAACAAGAACGCCCCAACACCGATGATCCCCGCCAGCGCAGCATAAAGCCAAAACCCCATCACAAGCAGGACGACCGCGGCCACCAGACCGGTAAGGGTGAAGAAAATCCCCGCGACAAGACGCCCTTTCATGGTGATGCTATAGTACATAATCGGCACGACGAAGATGGTCAGTAACGTCGCATACATCAGCCCACCAATCGCAGTCAGCGCCATCGGCTGGATCAGTTCGGCGCCTTCACCAAAGCCAATCGCAAGCGCCGAGAGGGCGAGAATTGTCGTGAGTGCGGTCATGAAGATTGGACGCAGACGCGTCTGACCGGCTTCAATAATCGCTTCTTCAAGGGATTTGCCGGTGTCACGAACTTGATTGATATAGTCGACTAAGACAATGCCGTTGTTGACGACGACACCGGAAAGGATAATCAGACCGATCATCGCCACGATGCTGACCGGCATACCAAAGAGATAGAGTATGAGGAAGCCACCAGTAAAGGCAAGCGGTATGGTAATCATGATGATGAACGGATAGACGAGCGACTGAAACTGGCTCGCCATGATCATGTAGACAATGACGACTGCAAGCAAGACGACAAGGGTCAAGGTGTTGAGCGCTGAAAGAACTTCTTGACTCTCACCGAGCACTTCATAGTCGATGCCGGTTGTGGGTGTGTAATCCGCCAACACCGCGTCGACATCGCTGGCGACGAGTGTTGCGTTAAACCCGGGTTCAAACTGGGCATCGATGGTCAATGTCCGGGCGCCGTCAATCCGGCTGATGGTTCTAAAACCCGGTTGGACGGTGATTTCGGCAATCGCCCCAAGCAGGACGGGTTGGCCAGTGATTGGGTTGGCACCGACGGGTAACGTTTCAAGGGTGGCAACATCATCAATCGCGACACGGCGTGTGTCACCGGGTTCATACACATAGATGTCATAAGTCGTGCCACTCAAGCGTGCTTGTCCGATACTTGCAGGACCTGAGGCATATTCGGCGAGGAAACCAAGCACCTGTCCGACTGTCAAACCGACCGCGATGGCTGCTTCTTTGTCGACGGTTACTTTGATTTCTCGCGATTCACGGCCAAAGCCTGGATCGATGTCACGCAACCCTTCAACGGTCTCTAAACGCGAAACGATTTCGAGTGCTTCAGCCCGCATCGCCTCGAGGTCATTGCCGCGCAAACGAATTTGTAAACCCGAACCGACGAGGAAGGCGATATCGCCTTGTGTCCCGCTGATTTCAAAATCGATATGCGTGTAGGCATCTTCAAGCAGTGCCAACACTTCTTCACGCACTTCAGCGGTCGTGAACACACGGTCATCCCGCAAGACAAGGGTCACATTGGCCCGATCCCCCGTCCCGGCACCGCCACCAAAGCCAAACAAGCCCCCACCGAGCGAAATGCCGATGGTCTCGATGTCATCGATGGTCAACAAGTCGAGATACAGC
The DNA here is from genome assembly GCA_007694145.1 of Acholeplasmatales bacterium. Classification (GTDB taxonomy): domain Bacteria; phylum Bacillota_I; class Bacilli_A; order Izemoplasmatales; family Izemoplasmataceae; genus SKGI01. The sequence continues at coordinate 13,807 of RECF01000045.1, forward strand.
GCATCAAGCGTCGCTGTAAACTCCGTGAACGTAAGCGGTTGCTCGTTGCTCACCTGAAGTGATACCGACAAGGTCCCTTCATCGGTCGCCGGGAAAAACTCGAAACCACGGCTGGTGGCGAGCCAGATAGACACCGCAAACAGCACGAGCACAAACGAAAGAATCAGGGTCTTAAACCTAAACGCCACCGACAAAGCACGGCCATAAGCTTGCTTGACTTTATCAAGTCGTGAGGGCCCTTCTTGGTCTTTGGTATGGGCTTTAGTATCTTCATCAAGCACTTTGCTCGCTAAGGACGGCACAAGCGTCAAGGCAATCAGGAGTGAAGCGGCCAAACTGAAGGTAATCGTCAGGGCGAGTTGGAAAAATATCTCCCGGATGAAGTCTTCAATGAACATGACCGGCAAGAACACACCGATGGTCGTCAAGGTGCTTGCGGTAATCGCACCGGCGACTTGGTGGGTTCCATGCAAGGCGGCTTCTTTGTTTGAGGCCCCTTCTTTTTTCATCCTGAAGATGTTTTCGACCACGACAATGCCGTTATCGACGAGCATCCCGATGCCAAGTGCTAGGCCACCCAATGAGACGATGTTGAGGGTGATGCCCGACAAATAGATGAGCACGACCGCAAAGAGGAGACTGATTGGGATGGCGACACCCACGATGAAGGTGACGCGGAAACTCCGTAGGAAGATAAAGAGAATGATGATGGCCAATACACCCCCAACCAACAAATTCGCAATGACTGAACCCGTTGACTGGTTGATAAACTCACCTTGGTCAAGCAACATCGTCACGGTGACGTTATCGTCTTCTTCTGCGAGTTGGCGCAAGACATCATTCACACGGTTGCTGACGTCGGTGGTCGCAAACTCGCTGCCCTTTTGAACCGAGATGGTCAGTGCATTTTCACCGTTTACCTTCGAGTAAATCCGGTCAGTGGCGGCCGCGAAGGTCACCTCGGCAATGTCCTCAAGACGTACCGGAGCGAGCCCGAACATGGTGCCATCAAACAAAAGCAAGTTTTGAATTTCTTCAAGGCTGCTGAAACTGTCACCAACCCGAATGAGGTAGTTCGAACCGGCCACTTCAAGAAAACCAGCCGGGAAACTGAAGTTTTGTGCTGTCAGGATGCCGGAAACCATGTCTTTGTCAATCACAATTTCCAAATCCTCGGGAATCGGTTGTCCCGCTCCCCGCAACAAATCAAGCTGGGCGGCGATCTGGTCATTGAGGTTATCAAGGGCGGTCTCATCGAGCATGATTCGTAGCTCCGAACTGAACCCACCACTGACGGTGAAACTGGCCACACCAGGAACGCGTTCAACACGGGGCCGCATGACATCATCAACCCATTCAGTCAAAGCTTGCGGGTCTTTGCCGTCATAGGTGACACTGTAGGTCACAATCGGCAAAAGATCCGGATTGAGCCGGATGATGTTTGGATTGCCGGCACTCTCAGGCAAGACATCGAGGACGAAATTCAGATTCTCGCGCATTTCAATGACCGCAGAATCCATATTGGCATTGGCATTGAACTCAAGCATGATAATCGAGACATTTTCTTGTGACATCGACGTCACCTGGACGATATTGGTCGTTGTCTGGAAAACCGTCTCAAGCGGAACGGACACCCGTGCCTCGACTTCTTCGGGACTTGCACCGGGGTAAGTCGTCACGACAACGGCAAAGGGAATGTTGACGTTTGGGAATAAATCCGTCGTCAAACGGGTGAACGAAACCACCCCAAAGATCGACACTGCAATGACGGCCATAAAGACTGTAATCGCCTTTTGGACAGAAAAATCTATGATACCTTTCATGAGAAATCACCCTTTCATATAAAACCCGACCGAACGGTCGGTCGGGTTCTATTATATCATAAAATGATGATGTGAAATGGTAAATGCTTACGAAATGATTCCGAGGTGCTCTAAGGTCTTTCTTGTACGGTAATATTGCTTGAACCCGTTGTGGTGTTTGAGCGAATCCGGTCGGCAATGAAGCTTTTGTCCGCATTATTATAATGAATGGAACCGGTCGTCGTTGTCAAGGTCAGATCGAGCACATACACGTTTTCAAGGCGCACCGAACCGGTTGTGGTGGTGGCTTGTAACGTCTTCGCGGGACTTGATGCTGACTGGATGTCTTTCAGCTTGATGCTACCGGTTGTCACCCGCAAAATGGCGGTGTCGAAAGTGGACTGGTTGATGTCGATGGAGCCGGTGGTCGTCCGCAGATCAAGGTCAACCCCTGTCACTTGTCTCAACGTGATCGTGCCAGTTGTTGAACGCACGCGGAAAGCACCTTCTACCTCAAGGTCACGCAACGTTACCGAACCCGTCAACACGGTGATATCGAGGCTGTCGAGTATAAAGCCACGAACTTCGACGCGTCCTGTCATCGTTTCAAGTACCAAATCATGCAATTCAAGGTTTTCAGGCACTTCAATGATCACACCTGCTCGCTGAAACAACCCGAAAAAGAGAAAGTTGAAGCTGTTGATGCGTCCGGAAAAGTTGTTCTCAAGCTCAATGATACGCGTTTCAGAATCGATGGTGATGGTCACAGGTGCCTGTTCATGCTCATGTGAGGTCACAATGATTTCTGTTCCCGCAGTACGGATAATACGGATATCACCTAAGTCAAGATCGGTCATGATTTGCCAGGGTCTATTTTCCAGTATGTCTTCGGACACATCGATACTATCACTTTCTTCATGGAGTGGCTCACCGATACTGAAAGCCCCCACACCAAGTTGTGAGACACTCAGCACACCGCCGACCATCACAAAGGTCACGGCGATCAAGGCTAAGACATTACGCACCCGGCGCAGGGCTGGGATCCGTCGCATCCAATGTTCAACGCGCAATTGTCTGAATGCTTTATCGACACGATCCACATCACCGATGTTAAAAACTTGCATATGGGTACGCACCAACCAGCTTGCAAAACTGATTCCGAGTTCATACAGCCATATGACCAACATGAGCCATAAAAAGCTGAAACCAAGCAGGAAAATGGTTTGCCAGATACTGTCAACGATACCGGGAACGAACACGGCACCAAACGCCCCGACCAACAACCCTATAAACGCCCCACCAAACCCGACAATAATCCCAAAAAGTGCCGGTACAAGCCAAATAGCCACAAACATGTCAAACAGGATGATGCCGACAATCGGCCAAACTTTCAAACCGTCTGTTTGATGCAACGGTGTACTTGACGTATAGCCGTATGCCTTCAAGACGTTTCGCGCGATGGTTTCAGGCGACTCAAGTTCTGCGACAATGTCCGCTGCCGTCTTGCCCTCATACTGCATCCCCGTCGCAAACCGCTCTTCATAAAAATCGAGAATTTCATCCCGCTCCGACTCGCTGAGCGGTTCAAGGTACCGTTTTAATGTGTTGAGAAATTTTTCTTTCATGATGTTGCCTCCTCTTCTTCAATCAAACCATCCACCCGACTCACAAAAGCTTGCCAGGCTTCCTTAAGTGCTACATACCGTCTTTTGCCCAAAGGCGTCATCGTGAAATACTTGCGCGCGGGCCCATCAGGTGATTCACGCAACCGCGTTTCTAACAAGCTTTCACTGACCATCTTTCGCAAGATGGGATAAATGGTACTCTCACTGATGCCTAGGATATTGTTGATCGACTGGTAAATATCATAGCCGTAGGTGTCCTGTTTGGCAAGGATACTCAGGACACACAAATCGAGCACGCCTTTTTTCAGTTGGACACTCATCACATCGCCTCCGTTTCAGTACTATATAATGTATAGTAGCATACAGTGTATAGTTTGTAAAGCATTTTTTTAAAAAAAATCGAGTTCCCGCTGGGGAACCCGATTCAGAATCAGTCAATGTCGATGATCCGTAAACTGTTGGTCACCGTGCCGATGGGGAAGCCCCCGGTGATGACCACCCGGTCACCTGACTTGACAAGGTTTTGGGCCGTCACATAGGCGATGCTCGTCTGTACGAGTTTTTCTGTATCTGCAACAAGCGGAAACTCGATGGCGTTGATGCAACTGTTTAAAGCGAGACTGCGCGCCTTCGCCGCAGAATCGACGAGGGCGAGGATCATCGTGTTGGGTCTAAACTTTGAAAGCAAACGGGCCGTGTTCCCCGATACCGTCGGGGCGATGACGAGGTTCGCCTGGCCCTCATATACCGAATGGGCAACGCTCACGGCGATGTTGGAGGCGATATCACGTGCTTTGTTGGTTGTTGCGCGGGCGATGAAATGCGCCCGGTCAATCTCTTTTTCCATCCGTTTGGCGATGCTTTGCATCACATTGACACTTTCAATCGGATACTTGCCGATGGCACTTTCACCGCTGAGCATGATGGCATCGGTACCGTCAAGGATGGCATTGGCGACGTCGCTCACCTCAGCCCGGGTCGGTTTGAGGTTTTCTTGCATGGTCTCAAGCATTTGGGTGGCCGTAATGCTTATTTTACCTTTCCGGTGACACATCGCGATGATGTTTTTTTGGATGACTGGGACTTCTTCAGGTGGGACCTCGACACCGAGGTCGCCGCGGGCAATCATGACCCCGTCCGCGATGTCGGTGATTTCGTCGAGATTATTGACACCTTCTTGGTTTTCAATCTTGGCGATAATTTGAATGTGATCGCCACAGTTTTCATGCAGTATTTCCCGAATCGCCATGACATCATCGGCACGACGCACAAATGAGGCGGCGATAAAGTCGACTTTATGTTCGCAAGCCCAAAGAATATCAGCGCGGTCCTTCTCGGAAATATAATCAAGATTCAACTTCATGTCCGGGACATTGATGCCACGCCGGTCCTTGATCGTATGGGTGTTTTGCGCTTCGGCGATGATCGCCTTTCTCCGCGCGTCGATGTCGATGACCTTCATCGTCAGATAGCCGTCATCGATGACAATGGTCGCACCGATGTAAGCATCTTTGTACAAGTAAGGATACGTGACGCTGAACTGCGTCGCATCTCCGAGAATCTCTTCCATGTAAATGGTCACAATCGACCCCCGCTGAATGGTCGTCTTCCCCCCCTTGAAGCGATGGGTTCTGACTTCTGGGCCACGTGTATCGACCAAGGCCGCCACATGGGTGTTCAACTCCTTGTTCAGTTCTTTGAGTGTGTTGAGGCGCATCGCGTGTTCTGCGTGATCAGAATGGGAGAAATTGAGACGCATCGCATCCATGCCGGCCAAGACGAGCTTACGCATCATGTCTTTTGACTCTGTGGCCGGGCCGATGGTACAGACAATCTTTGTTTGGTTGAATGGTATCATGATGGCCTCCTATTCGACTAGTCTACCGACCAGTCCGTAACGTTTTTTTGTGACTGTTTTTTCCATGGTCAGTGCGGTTTCAATCGGTACGTCAACCAAGTCCTTCCCGCGCAAACCGACTGCACGCCCCCCGATCCCGGCCGCAAGCAATCCCACTGCATGTTCGGCCATTTCCGTGGCCATCACCCGATCAAAGGCGGAGGGTGTCCCACCGCGCTGGACATGACCAAGCACTGTGGCCCGGGTTTCATACCCAGTATAACTTTCTATCTCCTTGGCGAGTTCATGGACATTGACAATCCGTTCAGTCGCCACGACAATGGCGTGGCGCTTGTTGCTGAGGTAGGATTTACGGACCGCATCGAGGGTTTCTTGTTTTTTGAACCCTGTCTCCGGTGTAATGATGAACTCACTGCCCACCGCAATCCCGGCGTAAAGGGCCAAGTCCCCACAGTGGCGACCCATCACTTCAACAACTGAGCAACGACGGTGTGAAAACGAGGTATCGCGCAACTTGTCAATCGATTCCACCGCGGTGTTGAGGGCAGTATAAAAACCGATGGTGTAATCCGTCGATGGAATATCGTTGTCAATCGTACCCGGTAATCCGATACACTGGATGCCTTGTTCATGCAAAGCGAGCGCACCACGGTAAGAACCGTCACCACCAATGACAATCAATCCGTCAATCTCACGACGACGCAAGTTGTTCGCAGCGTGGCGTTGTACGTCTAGTTGTTTGAAGTCCGGATAACGGGCACTGCCTAAAATCGTGCCACCCCGGTTTAGGATACGGGAAACATTTTGGCGGGTGAGCGGCTCGATATGGTCGTTGACGAGCCCTTCATAGCCATAATAGATGCCATAGGCACCCATGCCGTGGTAGATGGCACTGCGGACCACAGCCCGGATGGCGTTGTTCATGCCCGGGGCATCGCCACCCGAGGTCATCACTGCGATATTTTTCATGTCGGACCCCCATTTCTATCTTAAATCATTATAGCATTTATTCCGCGGCTTGGGTCAGTCTTTTTCCCGATTCAGCCATGAGTTGCAACCGCTCGTCCTTTACTGTTACCTTGCCGGCAAGACCGATCACTGTTTCAAGTTCAAGGATCGCTTCAAGCTTGGCATAGGTTTCAGGAAAACAGACGACATCGAGTTGCTCAAGACGGTCTTCAAGTGTCAAAAACGCCATCGGTTGGTCTTTTTTCGTCCGGATACGCCGGATTTTCTTGATCACTCCGGCGACATAGATGCGCCGATTGCGCGGCGCTTCATGAATCGTTGAAGCCGTCCACATAGCGTGTTCTTTAATTAGGGCCGCAAAGGGTTTGAGTGGATCATGGCTCAAGGTGAACCCGAGCGCTTCAAGCTCATACTGACGGTTTTGCGCCTCTGAAAATGGCGCCTTCTCGGCATAGACGAACTCGCTGGCACTGCCTTGACCTTGATAGGTGATATAGTGCTGGATTGACTCGACGTTTTCAAGCATCGTGTGCCGGTTCAAACCGAAACTGTCGCACGCACCACTATAGATGAGATACTGGTAACTGCGCTTGTTCAAAAAAGTATGGGTCCGGGTCACGAAGTCGATGAAGTCTCTAAACGGACCACCCTGCCGTGCCGATTCGATTTGGCGGACGACCGTCGTGCCGATGTTGCGGATGCCAAGGAGCGGATAGTGGAGTGTTTTAGCTTTGAAGACGAAGCGCCGACCGCTGTGTTGCACATCGGGGCCTTTGACTTCGATTCCCAGTTGCATGGCTTCACGGGTATAGTCTTTCATCGCGCTCGCGCTTCCGAGTGCACTTTGCATGAGTACGGCGATGAAGTAAGCTGGATAGTGGGCCTTCAAATAGGCCATCCAGTAAGCAATCATCCCATAGGCGACCGAGTGGGACTTGTTGAAGCCGTAATTGGCGAAAGTAACGATGTAGTCATAAAGCGCATCGGCCCGCTTGCCGTCTTTGCCGTTTCTAACGGCTTTATCGATGAAACGGCTGCGTTCAGCTTGCAAAATGGCATCGCTTTTCTTGCTGACGGCACGCCTTAACAGGTCGGCTTCATTGAGCGTGTAACCGGCAAACTCGGAGGCGATTGCCATAATTTGCTCCTGATAAAGCAAGATGCCTTCCGTTGGGGCAAGCAGATGACGAATCTCTTCAGGCATGTCAAGTCGGCTGTCTTGCTTGTGTCTTCTAGCAAGGTATGTCTTGATGCTTTGCATCGGTCCAGGGCGGTACAAAGCGAGTACGACCACGATGTCGTCAAAGGATTGGATTTGCATGTCGCGGATCAACTGGCGCATGCCAGCCGACTCAAGTTGAAAGAGGCCGGTGGTCGACCCTTCCCGAAGTAGCTTGAAGGTCGCCGCATCATCAAGCGGCAGCTGATACAAGTTGAGCGTCTGTCCGTCTTCCTTTTTGACATATTCAAGGATATCTTCAATCATCGTCAGGTTGCGTAACCCGAGAAAGTCCATTTTCAAAAGACCCATCGCTTCGAGATCTTCCATGGCATATTGGGTCTGATGGTGGTCGTTCAATCCTTCTTGAATGGCTGTATATTCAGTAATCGGCTCATGGGTGATCACCACACCCGCCGCATGGGTTGAGACGTGTTTGGGTAAGCCTTCGATGCGGGACGCCACCGACAACCAACGGGCGATCCGCGCATCTTGATGCATCCGGTTAGCGACCTCAACGTCGCGTTCTGCCATGTCGAAGACGGTATCATAGTTTTCAAGTCGTTTGGCGATTTCCGTAATCCGAGCACTGTCGATTTCAAACACCCGACCCGTATCACGGAGGGCACTCTTTTTCAAAAACGTGCCAAACGTACAAATCTGACTGACGTGCGCTTCGCCAAATCGTTTGCGCGCATAGTCGATGACCCGGTCACGGGCATGATCGGGGAAATCGATGTCGATATCAGGCATCGTCGCCCGGGCATCGTTGAGAAACCGCTCAAACAACAAATCAAACTCAAGCGGATCGGCATAGGTGATGCCAAGGGCATAGGCGACGAGACTGCCCGGCGCTGAACCCCGTCCGGGGCCGACGAGCATGTCTTCGCTGCGCGCCCATTTGACAATGTCCCAGACCATCAAGAAATAATCGTCGTAGCCAAGCCGGTGGATGGTATCGAGTTCACGTTTTAGTCGTGTACGGTAACGGCTCAGATCAGCGTCTTTCGTGCTAAGACGCTTGGTGAGGCCTTTCTCGGCGAGCGCTTGAAGATACGTGCGGGCATCGACGCCTGAAGGCGTGGGGTAAGCGGGCAATTTGGGTGTCGGCAAGTCGAGCGTGAACTGGTGTGCGGCCACGAACTGCGCGACTTGCTGGCGGTCTTCATCGGTCCAGGTTGCCGGGCCTGAGCCCTTAAAGGCCGTATCGATGCCAGCAAGCGGATCGGTGTCGGGCTGGTTCAATATGTGCCGGAGTACTTCGCTCAAGTCGCCATCATCGGCTTCTAGTGTGTTCACATAGTCGATGGGCACCTTGGGCAAGGCACTCTCATATAAGCAGGGAAAGTCGGGATGGACCCCGAGATAGGTGTGAGGGAATCGGCTTTTAAAGGTTTGCACAATCGTCTTGAAGCCATGTTCAGAGGTGCGCTGGGTAGACAGCTCCCCATCATGCATCATCAAAACAAGGGTGGTGTCTTCACCGTATTTTTCATACAGGTCAAGTGTCAAGACCGTGTTGTAGCTTTGCAAGCTTGAAAGGCGTAAGAGATTCTGATATCCCGCCGTCGAACGGGCATAAACGACCGTTTCAAGCGGCACCCCGCCAAACAGGCTCTCAAGCCGTAGTTGTAACCCGAGGAGCGGCACAAGATTCGCCTGAGCGACGGCCCGGTGAAACTGATAGGCTAGATGCATTTTCCGGTCGGTGAGCGCGAGTGCTTCACAGCCGGCTGCTAAGGCCTTCTTTAGCAACGGCTCAAGACGGATGTTCGATCCGTTGAAACTGTAGGCCGTTTCCAGATAGAGACTTGCCGTAACCATCCAGTCACCTCCTCATGGCATTTGTCTATATTGTACCATGAAACCCAGCCAGCTTGACGGACAAAATGTCAGCTTAAAGGGCAAAGAAAAGCGTGCCCATATAGACGGGCACGCCTAGACTCATGGTTTGAACTTGTAGCGGTAGACCCAAATACCACCGAGCACGGCCGCTGTGGCGAGCAGGCCCACCTCGACCACTAAAAGCGTGTTGCGCCAAAAGGCCCGTTCAACCGGCGGCGCAAGCAGTTCGAAGTGGTGAACTTCCTCATAACCGTTTTCACCATGCACTTTGAGTGTATAAAGTCCCGGTTCTTGCACCACATAGCCGGATTCGATGTAGCGGTTGTTCAAGTAACCCACCCCGCGAAACTGCAAGGTGCGCGGTTCGTGGTATTGTTGCATGTCATAGATGCCGTGTACGTCGGCGGTGATGGTGAAATCGAGGGTTTTCACGTAACCGTTCACCCCTTCGATCTCAAGCCGGTGATATCCGGGCCGTTCAACCGGTGTCCCGTTTACATAAATATCATGGTTCAAGTACGCCCGCCCTGCCGAAACCTGAAGGGTCAGTGGGGTGGCACTAATTTGGCCGTCATACACCCCGTTCACGTCGGGATGGAGCGTGAAGTCATACGATAGATTCGCATACGTGATGGTGTAATGTCCCGGTGTCTCAAGGAAGATTTCCCGCAAGAAGGCGGTATCGTTCAGCCAAGCCGTTTCAACGAACCGGATGTGCATGTGACCCGTATACGCCGTCTGATCAAGCACACCGTACAACCGGTCGGCCTGATAGACCTTCAACGCAGCATCGATGGCGGTATGGTAGGCACCGTGGTATCGATCGCTCAAATAGACACGGTCGCCTTCGATGTGCCACCGGACGATGCGCTTCGGCACTTCGACCATCTGGTAACTGCGATAATCCGCCGCAAACATGATGACATAGTGTGTTTCCCACTCGGGTTGATCGCGGGTATCCACCAACACATCGAGTTGAAACATTGGTCGGCCACTGACTTTGAAGGCGGTGGCCACTTCCTCAAGCTCGCCGAAGTCAAACTCCGTAAGCAAGACCGGTTCGGCTTCGGCATCAAGCACCAACACAAAAGCATCATAAAACGTGTCATGGCCAATGTCATGAAAGTAACCATAGACAAGCAGATACACCCCGTCCTCCATGACACCGTTGACGAAATAACGTCGGTCACCATCACCCAGCATAAAGGAAAACGTCGGGTCTTCCTCTAGACTGATCAAAAGCGCGCCGCCTGGCAGCCGTTCAATCCGCACGGTTCGTTCGGCTAAATCATAGCTGTCCGCTGCGAAAGTCAGCCCCGGGTGACCCATCAAGAACCCCATCATCAAAACCAGAAAAAAAGCAAAGATTTTCATATCATACCTCCTCAGCTGTATGATACGGAAGTCTACGCTTTTTTCTTTTTTTTACTTAATGTGATTCATCCAGTGTATAAAGTGCCCAGACGGGTATCAGACCCGCTTCATCTGGAAAAGGCGGTTGACTGAAATCAAACGGTATGTCTCCTTCAGGATCCGCAAAGAATCCAACAAACGTCCAACCCTCGATTAAAGGTGCAGCTTCAGGGGCTTCAATTACGGTGTCGATGGTGTAAGGTATATCGGCTAACATGAACGGTTCAAACGGATCGAGCGGGACATTGGTGCTGAAGCTAAGATGATATTCACGGACACTATAGACCGCGGTCAGCGTCACATCCTCATCAGGCATACGGCTGCGGTTGAACGTTTGGTCGTTACGCGTCCAGTGGCTGAAGTCACGCCCAAGCTTTGCAGGGGGGTCTGGATAGGTGATGACATCCTCATAGCCGTAAGCACCACTATAGATGACCGCATCGCCCACGAAAAACAAGAGGTTGTACGTCATAGCAGACCAACCAGCATAGACGGTCACACTGTCATAAAGACCTTCCGCCCCGGAAAACAACGCACTGCCCTGTGCATCGACATACCAGCCGGTAAAGGTATAGCCCCTGCGGGTCGGTACTTGGCTCAAGATGAACCCCGAGCCTTCAGAAACCATATACTGATCAATCGCTGAACCACCCTGACTGTCAAACGTCACCGTATGCCACGTCACATCATCAGCCGGTACGCGCCCACCGCGACCGTCCCGGATGTCATCTGAACCACCAAAAAGACCACAGGCCGACAACGAAACCGTAAAGAAGAAAAGCATGAAGCCAGCAAACCATCGTTTCATAACCCATCACACTCCTTATGATTCAAAGATAACGGAACAGGCGGTATTGGGCAAGCGATAAGCGTCAAAAAAAACGACATAAAAAGGGCCCACCCTCAGGTAGACCCATTCTCTCATGCGTGTGTTACACCGCCATCAGACGCACGGTATCACGGGCAATCATCACTTCTTCATTGGTCGGTATCAACAAAAGCGCCACCTTTGAATCGGGGGTAGAAAGAATCGTCTCGACCCCACGGGCTTCGTTTTTGTCGGGATCGAGTAACGCGCCAAGCGCTTGCAGGCGGTCGACAATCATTTCCCGTGTATTCGGGGCATTTTCCCCCACCCCGGCTGTGAAGACAATCGCATCGACGCCCCCCATCATCAAATGGTACGCCCCGATATAGTCGGCAATCATCTTGGCTTGTTTCTGAATGGCGAGCAAGCTACGCTTGTCACCGCGGTACGCGGCGTCCCACAAGTCGCGCGAATCGCTTGAGACCCGGCTGATACCCAAATACCCGGAGTTTTTATTCAAATCGTTGATCACTTGCTGGACGGTCTTGTTTTCCTTCGTCGAGATGAACTCGACAATGGCTGGGTCGATGTCACCACTGCGGGTGCCCATCGAGATGCCCGCAAGCGGTGTAAATCCCATGGAGGTATCGACACTGATGCCGCCATCGACAGCACAAAGACTCGCGCCGTTGCCGATATGCAGCACAATCGTCTTCAGTCCCTTCAAATCGCGTTCAAGCAGCACCGCCGCCCGTTGGGAGACATACTTGTGGCTCGTGCCGTGAAAGCCGTACTTGCGGACCCGGTACTTTTCATACCATTCAATCGGGGTCGAATACATGTAGGCTTCTTCTTTCATCGTTTGGTGGAAGGCAGTATCGAACACGGCAATTTGCGGCGCCTTGGGCAAAGCAGTTTGGAAAGCGCGGATACCGGTCAGATTGGCAGGGTTATGCAGCGGTGCAAGATCACTGACTTCTTCGATGGCCGCGATGACTTCTGCATCGATGCGCACCGAATCACTGAACTTCTCACCACCGTGTACAACACGGTGACCGACCCCGACGATGTCATCGACAGAGGCGACGATTTGCAGCTCAACCAGTTTGCGCAACAACAACTCGACCGCAACCTGATGATCGGGCACTTCAAGTGTTTCCGTATGTTTCTCACCATTCATCTTGATGGTGAACACACCATTCGGTAAACCGATTCGTTCGACGACACCGCTGGTGACGACGTGCTCCTGTGGCATGTTGAGGAGCTGAAACTTGAGGGAGGAACTCCCGGCATTGACAGCCATGATTTTCATTGTATATCAACCTCTTTCTTTTTGAACCAGCGGTCCATGGTTTGTAGCGAACGGGCAAAGGCCGCCTGATCGGTGAAGGCCGGCAAGTCGACGAGCAGGAAATCGTCGAGTTTTTCTTCGGCATCGATCTTCTTCTTGATGATGAGCAGGCTTTTAGGCATGGTCGAAAATAAACTTTCATCGAGTTTGATCAAACCAAACAGATGGGCGTCTTCGGCAAGCATCGCTCTGAAAGTCTGACCTTTTGCGTGGTCGAAAAAGTCGTTTTCGATGATGAAGATGGCATAGTGCCCCACCTTCAGATGGCGCAGATGATGCAAAATCACATAATAGGGCAAGTACGGCTTTGAGCCGTCGCGCGGATGCGGTGGAAAATCACTCACCATCAAGTCGACCTCGGGTCCAGCAAACGTCAAAGTATCCTGCAAATAAATTTGATTGCGCAGGTCTAAGGCGTCAAGGACATTGCGGGCGATACGCGCCATGAGCGGGTCGTCATCGACACCGATGATGGTCTCAAGTGGCGCACCGTGCAAAGCGAGGGTCGCAAGCAGGTTGCCGGTGCCGACCAACGGGTCAAACACCCGCTTCGGCGGATTTTTCGGATACAGTTTACCGATGAGATAACTTAAAAAAATCCCGACGGTGTCAGGCGTCATCTGCGCATTGGTGATCTGCGCTTCCTTGAAACCATGCAACAGGGCAAGTTGGACCGCCTTGCGCACCGTTTCCTTGTCTAAGGCGACCGCCTCGATGGCCGCCGCAGCCTGTTTGATTGCCTCAAGCAGGGCAACATCGTTCACCGTGGAGACTTCTTGGTCAAGTAAATACTCCAAGGCGACACATACACCTTCAAGATACAAGGCGTTTTGGTGGGTCTTGTACCGGGTGGCCACCGTATCGATATACGTATGGACACGGGTCAATGCATCGACATCAGACATCGTTATCACCACGCTTGATTTTAACACAAATGCACCACTTTTGTCCATAGTTATCGCGCCTTTGGACGAACAAGTTGTGTGACAACTTCAGTCGGCACTGCCCAAGTCTCTGTCGCTAAGGTGCATTCGTTGGTACATGGCTTGTCAGAGTGAGACCTTTTTGGTATGCTTGTCCTGTAAGGAGGTGCGCGCATGAAACGACTCGCCATCAAAATGATCAACGCCTACCAAGTCGTGACCAAAAACACGCCGAGCACGTGCCGGTATCACCCCAGCTGTAGCGCCTATGCCAAAGACGCCTACCAAACCCGCAACTTTTTCATAGCCAGTGCGCTCACCGCCTGGCGACTCTTGCGTTGCAACCCCTTCTCTAAAGGCGGCTATGACCCGGTGCCCGCTCCGAAAAAACAGAAAGGACACTTAAAACATGAATGATTATCTAACCATTCCTTTACCGGCAAGCGACGGTCAAACCTATGCCCTCAAAGACTTTGCCGGCAAAAAACTGATTGTATACTTTTATCCGAAAGACAACACAAGCGGTTGTACCATCCAAGCGAAGGACTTCACCCATTACAAAGACGCCTTTGCGGCTAAGGGCTACACAATCATCGGCATCAGCCGCGATTCGCTCAAGTCCCATCAAAGCTTCATCGAAAAACAAGATCTCGGCATTCTTCTTCTCAGCGATGAGGAAGAGAAACTCATTCAGGCGTTTGACGTCCTGAAGGAAAAAAGCATGTACGGCAAAACGTATATAGGTGTCGACCGCAGTACCTTCGTCTTAAACGAGCACGGCACCATCGTGCAAAGTTTGCGCGGTGTCAAAGCCAAAGGTCACGCCGAACTGTTGCTTGAGACACTCTGATTCCGATCAAAAGGAGGCACCGCATGCCAACCAAACGCTTATTCACATCCGAATCCGTCACCGAAGGGCATCCCGATAAAATCTGCGACCAGATTTCCGATGCCATTCTCGATGCCATTCTCACCGAAGACCCCTATGCCCGTGTCGCCGTCGAAACGGCCGTCACCACCGGCTTAGTCATCGTCATGGGTGAGATTACCACCACCACCTATGTCGATATCCAGGCCATCGTCCGTAAAACCGTCAAGGAAATAGGCTATGACCGCGGTAAATACGGTTTTGACGCTGAAACGATGGGGGTGCTCGTCGCCATCGACCCACAAAGCCCAGACATCGCCCAAGGGGTCGATGAACGCCCTGCACAGGCCAAAGAAATCGGTGCGGGTGACCAGGGGCTCATGTTTGGCTACGCCACCGATGAGACCGATGAGTATATGCCGCTTTCAGCTTTGCTCGCCCACCGTCTTGCCAAACGGTTGAGTGTCGTTCGCAAAGAAAAAATCGTGCCGTATCTTTTGCCGGATGGGAAAACCCAAGTCACGCTTGAGTTTGATGAAGCCGGCAAACCCGTCCGGATCGATACGTTGGTTGTCTCCACCCAACATGCCCGCAAAACCAATCAAGATAAGTTGCGTACCGATGTGTTCGAGCAGGTCATCAAAGCCGTCATTCCCAGTCACTTGCTCGATGACAAGACCAAAGTCCACATCAACCCGACCGGTAAGTTTGAAATCGGCGGCCCCCAAGGGGATGCCGGTTTGACTGGCCGCAAGATCATCGTCGATACCTATGGTGGTGTCGCCCGTCATGGTGGCGGTTGTTTCAGTGGTAAAGATGCGACCAAAGTCGACCGCAGTGGCGCATACGCCGCAAGACACATCGCCCTCAACATCGTCGCCGCGGGACTTGCCGCGCGGTGTGAGGTCCAACTTTCCTATGCCATCGGTCTCGCCGAACCTGTGGCCATTCACATCGAAAGTTTCAACACAGCCACCGTCCCTGAATTTCTACTTGAAGAAGCCGTTGCGCAGGTTTTTAGTTTAAAGCCGGGTGAAATCATCGAACGTTTCGGCATGCGTCGCCCCATCTATAGGCAAACAGCGGCTTACGGCCACTTCGGAAGGACCGACCTCAACTTGCCTTGGGAACAACCTGACCACACGGAAGCACTCAAGACAGCGGTTGCGGCTTTGATGGCTAATCGCTGAGCACAGCTTTTTAGTACAAGACCGCCTTGATGGTTAAAACATCAAAGCGGTCTTTTCAGTATGACGGACCAATCGACTGTTTGTGAAGCGTGTCTATACGGGCGAAGATGACTACGAACTCCAAAGCAACTTGCAACCTGGATTCCCGCCACCACCTAACGATAACTCGCCTTTACACCCATAAAACCCCTTAATAATTTCCTTGAGTCAAAATTCTTGGCAACTTGACACTTGATAACTTCAATTTACAACTGTCTGTTCTTATGAAGGGCATGTACGTGGTTATGAAATAGCTTTGCTAAGATTCCGTCGATACCTTGAATTTCTTAATGACTTTTAAGGCGTGTCCATGCATTTTCAAAGTCAATGATAAAGACCTTTGATCATGTACTGGGGACTTCTAATCTAATAACTGTCAGCTAATGATTTCTCATGTCATTAATACGAAAATCGATTATTATGGCGCTATTTTTATCCAAAAATATCGAAACGCCTATAAATTAACAAGCTCTTTGCGACATCAAACTTTCGATTATCCAAAAGTGATACACAATGCAGTGAAACATGGTTCACTATATTGAGAGGTTTTTTTGTTTTTAGCTAGCGTAAATGGATTGAATATGATAAACGATTACCGTGACTCAAGCACATTTGAATCTGCTGTGATTCCTAGAAGAAGACCTGGAATAGTGACTGTGATCCTTAGTTTATTTTTACACTAAATTGATGTAAGAATAGCGGTGCTAATTAGGTTTGGCTTCTTTTAGTACGCTTAATTTCATTAAATCTTAAAATTGAAGTATATTGCTTGTTTCAGCATATATAAGTTCATTTAATGCAATATATTGCACTTTGTATTTTATTGTTGTATACTATATACGGGTGATGAATAATGAAAATACAAGGATTTGAAACCAACGATGTAATGATTAAAGAAATCGGAAAAAGATTAAAAGCCAGGAGAATTGCTTTAGACATTACTCAAAAGGATTTAGCGGTAGAGTCGGGCGTATCACAAAGAACAATTAGCGGATTCGAAAATGGCGAAAACATAACTTTAGATAACTTGTTGTCTATTTTAAGAGTTTTAAGACTTCTACAAGAAATTAATCTGTTATTCCCGGAACGGAAAGTTAATCCTTTTGATGTGTTAAATTTAGGACACAGCAAGAAAAGGGCTTCTTCTAAGCATACAAGAATAGATTCTTCTTGGGAATGGGAGAAAGAGTGATGATTGTTGCAGAAGTGAGGTTGTGGGGAAAAACAGTAGCGGCTGTTTCAATCGACGAGGATTCGCCCTATGTCTATTTTAAATATGATGATGCGTTTGTTAAAAGCGGTATAAATTTATCACCGATAATGATGCCTTTGTCAAGAGAAATTTATCAGTTTAAAACACTCGATTTAGCTGCTTTTAAAGGACTACCTGGATTGCTTTCTGATTCACTACCCGATAGCTATGGTGATAAGATTATCAATGCTTGGTTAAGTTCACAAGGCAGAAGTATTGATTCCTTTAATATTGTGGAGAGACTTTGCTACGTTGGTAAAAGAGGGATGGGGGCTTTAGAATATCATCCCACAAGACATAAGGAGTTTAATGAGGTAGACGATCTTGAGTTAGAAAATTTAGTCAAACTGAGCAATGAAATAATAAATGCAAAAGAAAATGTTGTCGTTAAACGAGAAGATGAACTAGAAGAAATTATTAAAGTAGGTACCTCAGCTGGCGGTGCTAGAGCAAAAGCTATTATAGCTTACAATGAAAAAACCAGCGTAATTAAGTCAGGACAAATTGATGCTGGGAAGGGTTTCACCTATTGGCTACTAAAGCTTGACGGAGTTGATCAAAAAGAAGAATCATCATTTACTAGACGAGAATATGCTTATTATTTAATGGCGATAGATGCAAAAATTATCATGACTGAATCAAGATTAATTAAAAAAGATGACCATTATCATTTTATGACAAAAAGATTTGATAGATTTGTTAATTCGAGTGGTGAAATGGAAAAAATTCATATGCAAACATTGGGTGCATTGGCTCATGTTGACTATAATGAGCCAGGCGTTATGAGTTATGAGCGGGCCACTGATATCATGTACATGATGGGTATAAAACTTAGCGAAAACAAACAATTTTTCAGAAGAATGGTTTTTAATGTAATGGCTAGAAATCAAGATGATCATGTAAAAAACATATCTTTTCTTATGAATAAAAAGGGTGAATGGACGTTATCACCGGCATATGACATAACCTATTCTTTTAACCCTAAGGGAAAGTGGACTTCAAGGCATCAAATGACAATAAATTCAAAAGATCATGATTTTACTTTTAAAGATATGTTAAAATGCGCCGAAAAAATGAAAATTAAACCAGAAGACGCAAATGCAATTATACATGATGTAAGAAAATCTTTATTACAATGGGATAAGTTTGCAGAGCAAGCGTCCTTAAATAAAAAAGAGATAGCGTTCATAAAGAATCAGTTTATTTTATTTAATATGCAATAAAATACGTTTTAAATAATTATTACGTGTTTAATGCGCAATATAATACTTATTATAAAGATATTGATAATGTTTTCGAAAGTTCCTAGACATAGAACTCATAACGCATCGTTTATAACTGTCTGACCTAATTAAGGCGTGCACGCGACTATGAAGTGGCTTCGTTCAGATGACAACGATAAATCGCATATTTGACTGATTTTTAATCGTTTTTCAAGAAATACCCATACGTTTTCAAAGATAGCGATGAGGGCCCTTGACCCTTTAATATGGACTGTCATTGTAAGAACCGTATGGTATATACCCTTTATATCTTGGATTCCCGGCAATCTAGATGATAACTGTTTCTCACAAAAACAGGCATCGGTGAACGGATACTATCTAGATCCGTTCATCGATGCCTGTTGGTTTATCTCATGGATACTGTGCGCATAGACGCAAACTCGTGCATAAAGACGTATTATGCTCGATGGCGTTTTTTGTGTTGTTCAAACAAATGCGAACCAAAGGCTAGCGTAAAACCGAGGGCAAAGACGAGTATAAACAGGCCATAATCGGTGATGGCGTATGTGCCGAGTGCTTCAGGCCAGATTTGGACGATTGAACCCACCAACAAGCCGCCAATCGCAAAATAGGTTACATGGTAATACCGTCTAAGCAAAAGACCAAGCAGCCTTGCCGCAAGTATGAGACCAAGCACCAACCCAAGAAAGAGAACAATCAGGATGGGGACATTGACATCCGACAAGGCGGCTACATACGTCGGATAGACCCCGATTGCCAGTTGCATCATCGAGCCACTCACACCCGGGACTAAGGCTGTTGCACTTGCGATGACACCCGTTAGAAAAATGATGGGACTGTTGAGAAAAGTCAGGGTCGTAATCGGAGCATGGACGACATCACGCCGGACGACAACATTGAGCACGATAATAAACAAAACAGCCAAGGTGAACGCACTGATTGTCGACACCCTGAACGTGGGGCTTGTGGTGTTTTCACGTGTCTTGGCCACGATAATGGGCATCGAGCCGATCACAAGACCCATGAAAAAGAACCGCATCGTCGCCGGATACTGCTCAAGCCACCGTTCAATTAGACCCGCCATGGTGAACTGCATGATGAAGTTACCCGCATAGAGCACAATGAGAAAAAGCAACGCCGCCAACATACCCACTTTGCGGCGGATAACGGTATCGACGGACAAAATCAAACGGTCATACACCTTGACAATGACCGCCACGGTCCCAGAACTCACCCCGGGAATAATGGCCGCAACCCCCATGAAAGCTCCTGCGACAAACGTTCGCAATCCTTCAACCAATCGTTTCATTGGATCATCCTTCTTCGATAGCATGCCCATCGGCAGCCGGTTTGTTGGTGCAAAAGACCTAAAGTGACCTTCATGGTAAAACTACTCACGGTGCAGACCGCTTGGCTTCAAGCAGTTCAGCCAATTTGTGGGGTCGGTCGGTCAAGATGCCATCGGCCCCTAAAGCGATCAAACGGCGCATGTCCTCTTCATCATTGATGGTCCAGTAGTGAACCGCCATATTGTGGGCATGGGCTGTCCGCATGAGATGCGAACGCACCAGATTGATACCCGAACTTTCCAGTGGCAACTGTAATGAACCAATCGGTTCACGGTAAAAGACGTCAAGCCGCGCCATCGCAAGAATGAAGAAGCTGAGCACCCCGTCATATTGCGGGGAGAACATCAACTGCGGATGGGTCGAGTTCTGAAGTTGCACAAAGTTGTCATAGATGTCGCGGTGAAAACTTGCCAAAGAAATCCGTGCATACGTATTATACGCCGCATCAAGCTGATCGAGCAAGGCGATGACCACCGCAAGCGCCTCAGCACCAAGGTCGCCATATTGCTTGATCTCGACAATGATGCGTTGCTCAGGAAATAATGTAATCAGTTCTTCAAGCGTTGAAACGAGAAACTTCTCAGGGTGGCGTGGCGTCAACCCATCGGGATAGGGCACATCAAGTGGTGTCACCGTTTCACCGCGGTAGTTGGTGTAGCGGACAAGTTCCTCGGAAACCTTGAAGCCATTCGGGCCGTCAATCGGGTTCTCATAACCGAAGTCGACCGCTTGTTCGACCAACGCATCATACGTGATTTCATGGGCGGACACACCGGCTGGCAAATCCGTCTTCCGATCAAGGGTCCGGTCATGACTCAAGATGATGACACCGTCTTGTGTCATCACCACATCCGTTTCGAAAATGACGTGTGCATCGGCGGCGTACGCATTGATGTACGCTTCGATGGTGTTATCGGGAAACTCGTGGTTTCCACCGCCATGCGCAATAATCAGTGGTAACCCGTCTTCGCTTCTAAACACGTTGTCACCTGAAAAGCCCGGCTTAGGCCACACGGCAAGAATACCATAAAGCATTAAGACAATGGTAAGGATGCCGAGTCCTTTGTTCAGTCGCTGCATCGAAACACTCCTTTCACATTCATGATAGCTTAAAAGGGTGTTTGTTCAAGAAAAAATGCTCATCGAATCATTGTTTTCAACGTCTTTTTGCACCAGAAGTCTTTCCAAAAGGATGGCTTGTTAGAACGAAAAAGCGCGATAACCATTGTGGCTCTCTTAGTGGATTTGAGCCAAGCAAAGCCTTTGTCAGTCGTTGAAGATTGTTAAAAGGTATGCTATGATTGATGTGCATGATATCACACACCCTTTGATTGCGAGGTATTTTGATGAAAAAACGACTTTCTTATGTGCGTCTGGTTGCGATTTTTTTGGGGTTATTTCTTGTACTTACCGGATGTGACCCGCACGTACCTGAAGAACCCATTGCCTACACCGTCACCTTTTTAGATGCCGATGATCAAGTGATTGAAACGGTCACGGTCGGTCTTGGTGAAGCGGCGATCGCACCCGAACCCCCAGAAAAACTAGACCATACATTTACAGGCTGGGATACAGATTTCAGCCAGGTCCTCGATGCCTTAACTGTTAAACCGCTTTATGAACCGCTCACCGCTACAGGTTGGCGTTTCAACCTTGGTGCAGACAGCGCCTGCATCACCGGTTATGTCGGTTCTGAAACAACGGTTGAAATCCCCGATAGCTTGGCAGGGAAAACCGTGACCTGTATCGCGAGCGATGCCTTTCTTAGCGATGCCACACTCCAAAGCGTGACCGTCCCAAATACGGTGACAACACTCGGCAAGGACGCCTTCAGAGACAGTGCCATCGTGACCGTCTTATTTGCGGCCGATAGTCAGTTGACACACATTGAAGACGGTGCCTTCCGTAATGCCCGCGCACTTTCAACCGTCGCGTTTGACCCGAGCAGCCCACTTGAAACCCTCGGTGCCGATGTGTTCCGTCTAACCACAAGTCTTAAAACCATCGACTTACCAAACGCCATCACGACGATGGGCAGCCATGTCTTCTCGCATAGCGGTATTGAAACGATCACCTTGCCAGAAGCACTAAGCAAAATCCCTGATTATGCTTTCAACCGGACTGAATCGCTCAAAACGGTCACCTTTCACGAACACACTACAATGGAGCGCATCGGATCTAACGCGTTTAATTCAAGTGCCATTGAGACAATCCACATCCCCTATACCGTTACCCTCCTAGAAGAAGGGGCCTTTTACAACACGCTTCAACTTGAGACGATTTCTTTTGCCTCAAACAGTCGACTTATGATGATTGACGAAGCCGCCTTCTCCCGTTCAGCAATCCGCACCATCGCGTTGCCGAAATCCCTGCTCGTCATCGGTGTTGGGGCCTTCTCGCGTTCAAGTATTGAAAGCATCACCTTACCCGTGCATGTTTTGTCAATCGGCGAAGGGGCCTTCGCCCATGCCACGGCGCTTCATACCGTAATTCTGAACAACAACTTGACCATTATTGATTCCTTTGCTTTCATGAACACACCCCAACTTGCAAGCGTGCGCATCCCGCTGTCAGTCACCGGCATAGGCCACCATGCCTTCACCGGTCATGACGCGCTGATTCTCTATGTCGAAGCCAACAGCAAACCCGAAACCTGGAGCGTTGACTGGCATGATGGTACCGCCACGGTCATTTGGGGTTACCGGCCCATTTGATCTTCCTCAAATCACAGGTCATCGAGTTAGATACGACTGCATGAAGCGTCAGTAAACTTTTTATATATTACCTCATAGCTTCATTAATATAGCGTCACTAAAGCCCTGTCCGTCTTCTTGACAGGGCTTTTTCGATGGGCATATAATAAATATAAGGACCGGTGTTTTCTGGAGTTAAAACTTATCGAAAGGCGTTGAGATGATTGACAAACGCGACACTTGACACGATTCAAACAGCGATTGAAACGACTCTGCCCAAAAATCTTAACCGGCAATGCCTGCTGTTCAACGCCCGTCTGGCCAATACCTCTACAAGAAAACGGCGCGATCAACTGAAGATGGTTTGACGTGTCGCGTTGCCGATACGTATGTCTATCAGGGCTACGCTAAATCAGAAATGCGGCCCCTTGACTATTTGCTTAAACATCGGTGTGTGAACGTGTTGCGTGGTCAAGACGATGCCATT
>RECF01000038.1 GCA_007694145.1 Acholeplasmatales bacterium
ATGGCGTTCCGGGAGGGATTCGAACCCCCGACCGACGGCTTAGAAGGCCGTTGCTCTATCCAACTGAGCTACCGAAACGTCTGAGTACGCGACCTCAATTATATAATACAGCGCACACAAAGTAAAGTCAATATACGGATAAACTACCGCATATGACGGAAATAGTCGGTCTCAAACAATAAAGATTGTGTCTCATAGTTTTGAATATGGCGGACCAATGCATCTTCCAACTCTTCGCGCGCGGAATCATCACCTTGATAGACTTTGTTGAGGTGCAACCGATGGGTAGCGTCGCAGACTGACAGATCATGTAATAAAGCCACACCCTTGCCAGGTGAGATCATATCCTGTCCATCATAATACTTGAACTCACCACTTGGATGGATCAAGTTCAATACGGTTGGGGCGACATCTACCAAAGCCCCTACTTTTGTGAACTGCTTGGGTTTGAAATCCGCATGGTAAAGCATGAGTGTTTGTTTATGAAGCGCTTGCGACGAAGCATCAATACCAATATGGTCGGTGTATGTCTTTTGATCCAACATATACGGATAATGGTCAGGGGCGATGACAAAAAGTGTTTTGTCAGCCAAGCCTGCTTGGTTAAGTCTTTCAATGATGTTGGTCAAAAAGTCGTCAAGTTCCGCTAACTTTTGCAAGTAGACCCGAAGTTCTGCGTCGAGTGTTTCATCGTACACCTTATCAATCTTGTGGTTTTGGTGTTGATAGTCGGTTTGATTGTATGCACCATGCATGCCATAGGTCAACATCTGTAAGTAAAACGGCTTGTCCTGCTTGAGAAAGTCATCTAAGAAATGAATCATCTGTGTATCGAAGCGTTCACAAAAAGCCTTGTGTCCATTGGCTTTGAGATCTTCTTGAAACTTGACCGTTTCAAAGCCGATATTGGGCATCATGGTTTTCCGGTGATAAAACCATCCATGCCCAGAATGAAAGTAGTAAGTCGCATAGCCTGCTTTTTTAAGCTGTGCGGGTAAAGAAAAGGGAAACTTGTTCTCACGATACTTGTGACAAAGGTTGTTGGCATGAACGTTGGAGTTGATTGCGTATAGACCTGTTGTTGCCATGAACTCACCATTACACGTAGCGCCTTGTTGAAAGACAGGAATATACGTGTTAGGAAACGTATATCCTTTTTGCATCATGGTATGCAATGTTGGTGTAATGTGTTCATTGATAAACCGCGTGTCGAGGCTTTCGACGGTGATATGAATCACATTTGAACCTTTAAGCAAGCCTGATTCGCTGTTTGCTTGATGGACAGGTCGGTTGCTGAAGCGCGCATCAAGTCTTTCAATGGCTGTTTGGCGCTTAATCTTGGGCTTTACTTGTAGCAAATCGACAAGATGGTAATAGTAATAACCAAAGCGCGCCGCGTATGCCGGGCGATCATACATGGTTTTATGCAAGTATGCGGCACTTTGGTAATAGTCAAGACGGGTTTGCTTGCGGCGTCCTGAAGTGCGAATCCATCTCGCGATGACTACCTCAATAAGGATGATTCCGATGACCAACAACCAACCCATGGTGCGTTCTTCGATGGCGACGCGGTCAACGTGTGGCTGTAACATAATCCAGACAAGGGTGACCAGCCCCAAGACCATCACTGCACCGTCTTGCCAGCCTAAACGAATATTATACTCTTTTGTTAGATTGGCATCGCCCTTAAACACCGTAAGGCCTTGCGCATTGGTACGGGTGGTCAAAGTAAAGAAATAGCGATGATAAACACGGTCGATAATGGCCAAAAGACTGAAAAATATGACAAATAGACCGTAAAACACTTTTTGGCCCCACAAAGACGGTATGCCAAGTGCAACCAGCAAAAAAAGGCCCGTCAGTGTCAGTAAATCAAGGACGAGACCTGTTCGTAAAAAACGTATGCGGATGGTTTTTGATAAGATCATCCTTAAGAATAAGGCGAACAGCAAAGTACTGAAAGCTAAAGAGAACGTTGATTGCATGGTTATCACCTAGGGACTATTATACCTCAATAAGCCAAATATTGTACATAGACATGAAAAAAAACAGCTTTGAGATGGTCTTCTCAGAAGCCGTTTTGCTTATGCAGTTCTTTGATGAAACAAGCATCGTCGCGTTTGCACAACTCAGTGTCGTAATGGACGCAGTGTCCTTCAACAACAATTTGCAGTTTTTTAATGTCAAAGTTTTTGAATATCGGTTGGTTTTTTATGTCATCAAAAATCTGGCTGTCGTTGATTTCGATGATGTTGTTGTTCACTTTGCAGGTGACATGAATATGAGAATCCGCCGTATGCGAGCGTTCATCAATGGTCAAATCGTAGTGTTTTTTGCCGTTGATGAAAATTTGAGTGATGATTTTGTGTTCAATGAGAAAATCGATATTGTTATAAACAGTCCCTAAGTTATGATACCCCAGCTTCTTCAGTTCGCTATGAATTTCTTGTATGGTTAAATGACGCCCCTCAAGGACATCGATGATGGCACGGCGTTGTTTCGTGATTCGTACGTTATGCTTACGCAGTTCATTAAATACTTTTTCTTTAGCGTCCATTTTATCACCTGGTACTATTTTATCATTTTTATAAATTAAAGAATAGTGAAATACTTAAAAAAGACTATAAAAAAGAACGGAACAATCCGCTCTTGGCTGGAGTTGAGCATAATCGTCCCATATTTCAATTGACAAATAGAGGTAAAAACGCCCATGTGAACATCAAAATAAACCCAAACAAACAGCCAATACCCGGAAACCGGGCATCCTTGGGTCGCTCATCACGCATCATCACATAGGCGATAAAGCCGGCCATCGGAATTACAAAACCAAGTAAAAACAACGCGATGTTCTTAAATAAACGAATGTTTTCGTCTTCGGGTTCTTCGTTTTCTCTATTTCTAGCCGTATCATAATACTGTTTAGAGAAAATGGATTGTTGATCATTCTCTGACATGTGCATCCATTCCTTTCATCGTGTTCATTCCGGAAATGATGTTTTGTTGTCCTTGTACTGTTGATACGATCTCATAATCCATGCAATCAACTCAACGAAATAAAGCATAACCAAAAAGAGTACAAAAAGTAAGGCATAGACAATGAGAAACTCCCACAAAGCATCTGTCATAAATTTCACACCCTTGTCTACCGTCAAAACAAGTAGTTTTGCTATACATCAATTATACCGTGTTTACAAGCAAATGTAAACGATACGACAACAATCAAAAGTCCGCCACACGCGTTTGCATGGCGGACAAAAGGGTATTTATGACATGGCGCGAAGGCCAATAATGTACGCGGCTGTAAGCAAGATGACACTGACAACCAAAACGGTGAATCCTGTCGTTGATTTTTCCTCAGAATCTTTATCTTTGCTGCGGCGATAATCGTAAAAACTCGCATGCTTGGTTTGAAAATTGGTAAACATGTTGCGCACCACATAACCGACCCCTGAAAACACGTTGCCGGCCTGCGTAACACTAATTAAACTGAACAAGAACATGAATATACCAATCACAAAGAGTGAATCCGCAATGCGCCGCAATGTGTTGGGTTGCTCAAAAACCGTAACATTGAACACGAATACCGCTGCGAGGCTGACGACAAGAATACCGAAGAACTTGAGCACTAAGCTTTCAGTTCTTTCTTGTACTGCGCAATTTCAGGTCCATTGGCTAAAACAAAGTGTCCTGGAACAATCTCGTGCAATGTTGGCAGCTCTTTGCTATAGTCGTGCTTTGTGCGTGGATCATACTTGATTCTAGTACGACCTTTCTCATAGCGCGGATCCGGAAGCGGTACCGCTGAAAGCAAAGAGCGTGTATAAGGATGCAACGGGTTTTTGAACAGTTCTTCTTTCGGTGCAAGTTCGACAAGTTTGCCGTAATACATGACACCGATTCGGTCACTAAAGTACTCGACGACTGACAAGTCATGGGCGATGAAAAGAATGGTGATGCCGAACTCGTCACGCAAATCATTGAGCAAGTTGATAACTTGTGCCTGGATGGAAACATCGAGGGCGCTGATTGGTTCATCTGCAATGATAAAGTTAGGTGAGACAACCAAAGCGCGTGCAATCCCAATCCGTTGACGCTGTCCACCACTGAACTCGTGTGGATAGCGGCTGGCATGTTCTGGCAGCAAGCCGACTGTTTCAAGTACTTCGTGTACTTTTTTAACAATGACTTCATCCTTCTTCTCGCCAGCAATCCGTAACCCTTCCGCGATGATTTCCTTGACGGTCATCCGCGGGTTGAGTGAAGCGATTGGATCTTGGAAAATCATCTGCATGTTTTTCATCAGTTCGTTATCATGCACAGCTGTATCACGTTTGCGGTTAGCAATGTCTTGCTTTTCTGCTTCAATCGCGTTGTTCTTGTCTTCAACAATTTTATTGATTTTGCTTTCGTAAGACTGTTTGATGGATTGCATGCGCGAATCGCTTGAGGTAGCGCCACTGGATTTAAGCTTGGCGATTTCTTCACTCATCGCTTTTTTAAGTTCCTTGATTTCGGCACGGGCTTGACGACGGGTTTGCTTGATGGTCATTTTATTGTTTAGTGTGCCCGCTGAAATACGTTTGCCCATGAAGTACACTTCACCATCAGTGGGTGTATACAGTTTAATAATGGTGCGCCCGGTGGTTGTTTTACCGCATCCGGACTCTCCAACTAAACTAAACACTTCACCTCTGTGAATGTCGAAGTCAACGCCATCTACGGCGCGGACAACCAACTTATTAGCCCCAAAACCGCTCTTGAAATGCTGTTTAAGGTTGCGGACGCTCAAGACAACTTCTTGCTGGTTGCTCATCGTTCACTCACCTCTTTTGCGGTTTGTTTGGTCATGATCTCAATACGGCGTTGGATAATTTCTGGCATCTCAACCTTTGGCGCGTTTTTATGAAGAAGCCATGTTGCCGCATAATGGGTGTCACTCAGTTTGAACATCGGTGGTTCGAGTTCAAAGTCAATCTTCATAGCGTAGCGACTCCGGTCAGCAAACGCATCCCCTTGGGGTGGGAACAGCATGTTAGGTGGTGTACCGGGAATGGATACGAGTCGCTCATCGGTTTTAAGGTCAGGAACCGATGAAAGCAGTGCCCATGTATAAGGGTGTTTGGGATTATAGAAAATCTCTTCGGCTTGACCGATTTCAACAATCTTACCGGCATACATTACTGCCACACGGTCGGCCATGTTTGCAACGACACCCAAGTCATGGGTGATGAAGATAACCGTTAGGCTACGCTCTTCCTTGAGTTTGTTGATAAGTTCAAGGATTTGGGCCTGAATGGTCACGTCAAGCGCCGTAGTAGGCTCATCACAAATCAGGATATCCGGGTCAGCCGTCAAGGCAATCGCGATCACGATACGTTGACGCATACCGCCAGAGAACTGGAACGGATACTGCTTCAACCGCTTTTTCGGCTCGGGAATCCCGACTTCATCCATAACTTTCAAGGCGCGTCCGACCGCTTCTTTCTTGGTCACACGTTTGATACGGCGAAGGTTTTCCTTTTGCTCGGCCAGCTCTTGTTTGTATACTTTCTTTTGCTCTTCCGAACTGGCACTGGCAAGTTTCGCCTTGACATCCTTAATAATTTGCAGATGTTTCCCACGTGCTTCCTTCCATTCTTTCTTGACGGTGGCTTTCGCTTCTTTTTTCTTTGCTATCAAAGCAGGTTTTCCCTCTTTAATAATGGTGTTTTGCGCAGCCTTGGCCTGCTTGTACTGCTTACGCAGTTCAGACAAGGCTTTCTTCTTGTCGTCAACTTCTTCTAGATGATCTTCTACGTTAATCTTACCGGTGCGACGGAGTAACCGCCAGTCATACCAGTAAATCTTGCGAAGACGTTTCTTTTCTGCTTTCGCATTGGCAACAACCATCTTTGAACGGTGAATCAAGGCATTGTAACGACGCTTGAGACGCTTACCGTTGATGAGCATCCCTTCCGTAATTTGCTTACCGATCCGCATGATGGGGTTCAAACTTGACATCGGGTCTTGGAAGATCATCCCGATTTTGTCGCCACGAATTTTATGGAAGTTTTCCTCACTGATTTTAGTCAAATCTTGGTCTTCATATAATATTTGACCTTTATCAATAATTGCATTTCCGGCAAGAATACCCATAATCGCCCGGCTAGTTACTGATTTACCTGAACCGGACTCACCAACGATCGCTAAGGTTTCCCCTTCAGTCAAGTCGAAGCTTACGCCACGGACAGCGCGGACAAGTCCTTGGTTTGTACGAAACGAAATGGTTAAATCTTCAACAATTAGTCTTTTGTTATCTCGCATTATTCTGACCCCCTCAAGGATGGATTAAACGCATCTCGCAATGCATTACCAAACATATTGAAGGTAATCATCAATAGCGAAATGATAATGGCGGGGAACAGCGTCAGGTATGGTTTGGTCAACATCTCGTTACGTCCATCTGACAACAGTACACCGATGGACACACCAGAAAGTGGAATCAAACCGAACAAACGGAAGCTTTGGCCGTGTCCAATACCAAATCCAAGGTAAGAGATAGTCGCTTCGGCAAAAATGACCCCAGGAATCATCAAGACACTTGCAGTGATGATGGTTCCGATACCATTAGGCAGAATATGACGGAAAATTAGTCGTGAATCTTTCGCACCAAGTGTTCTCGATGACAAAACATACTCTCTACCTTTGAATCGATAGAACTGAGTTCGTGTTACACTGGCCACGCCAATCCACCCGGAAACAACCAAAATCAAGATCAAGGATACAACACCAGGGCCGATTAAGGCTATGAAAATACTAAGCCATACAAGCCAAGGTACACGACCGACAATTTCGGAGAATCGCTCCATCAAGATGTCGACTTTACCGCCATAATAACCAGAGATGGCGCCATATACTATACCGATGGAGATATTGATGGATGCCACAACGAGGCCAATCAGCAAAGATGTGCGCAGGGCTACCCAAGTGATTGCAAAGAGGTCAAATCCTTGACCTGTGGTACCAAACAGGAAGTATGGTACACTGTCGTAACCATTTACCATCGCAAAGTTGTATGTCACATTGTAAGTGATGTTTTCGATTGGTGGACGACCTGGCAAAATAATCGGGTCATCGATGAGGCTGTTGAGTGATATGAGCGGGCACGCTTCTGGGAAGACTCCCATTTCAGGATTATTGGGGTCATCAGGATGCGGTTGCGGTGGTCCACAACGTGGATCGGCTACAAAAGCATCGTACTCACTTTTGGCCATGAACCGAACGGTACGCGCCCCAAACTGTCTTTCGTATATATCGAGCATGAAATCCGCAAGATGCATAAACGCATTAATTCGTACATAGTCACCGTTGCGCGCTTGGAAGCGTTCGAAGTTTGCCAAAGACAAGCCTTCAAAGTGGGCAATCGGTTCTTCATCATTGCTGTCATCTTCTACAGAGATGCTGTCTAAGACAATAGTTGCATTTCTAACTTCAGAAACAAGTTCAATGCGTATTTTGGCAACAATTTCATCATCATCGACATCAAATACGATATCAGGACCAAAAACATCAATGATATGGACGCCAGCACTTGAAATCGTGCCGATTTGCGTAATGGCAGTAATGAAGGTCGGTTCAGGTATGACCTCATCATTGGGGTCTTCACCGTTCTCATCACCGTTCTCATCACCGTTCTCATCGCCGTTCTCATCACCGTTCTCATCGCCGTTTTCTTCATCGTCGTCATCGTCTACGGGAACTTCTCCCTCTACAACATATTGAAGATGCACGCGCAGTTCGGCGCCTTCCATGACACTGAAGATGTCAAAAACGATATTTGGGTTAAGGTTTTTGTCAAAAGTAATAAACTGTTGTGAGCGAATCGCATATGTCTCTGACTCACCGGACAACCGCATCATGCTTTGTCCACCTACACAAGATTCGACCCTTTCTGAACAGGCGTCTGTATAGTAAACATACGTATCAAAGTCGATGAAGCGATAATCCGTTCCATAGCGGAGTGGATTGTCGGGGGGCAAAGGAAAACCGAAATCCGGGTGGATTACATCGGGGTCTACATTAACACGACGCTCACGACGCAAACCATCAAAAATACCAAAGTTTTCCAAAATAGGCATTCTCGGTGGCAAATGTCTCAAATGCGTATCTTGCGAGGTGTAATTTTTAGTTGTAAGAAGCGGGACAAAGACGGATAAGCTAATGAGGATAAAGAGAATGATTGTTGCGACTAGGTTGGTACGATTTTTCGCAAAACGAATCATGGCATCCTTAAAATACCCAATGGGTTTCGTTTCAAACTTCTTATCGTACTTCTTGGCATCTTGTTCTACGAGTTCAAATAAACTGCGATCTAAACTATCAAGATCAAGTTTTCTTTTAGTATCAGCCATTATTTCTTCGCCCCCATTCTAATTCTCGGGTCAACGACACCGTAACTCAAATCCACCAACAATACGGCAAACAGGCCGATGATGGTGTAAAACGCAGTAACCGCGAGAATCAAATTGTAATCGAGTGAGTTCGGACGCATGGCATCGAGGAAAACCCTCGATGTACCAGGAACACGATAAATGATTTCGATAATTACCGACCCACTGAGCAAGCCGACAAACGAACCAATAATCGAGGGAACAAGCGGCACCATCGAGTTACGCATGGCATGACGCACCACAGCTTGCGGCCGAGTGAGCCCTTTCGTTCTTGCCAAAAGCAAAAACTCCGAGGTTAATACTTCGGTTAGTTCGGCACGTGTCAAACGTGTCAAACCGGCAATCGAGCCGATGGAAAGTCCGAATATTGGTAGTATGAGTCCAGTATGGAAAAACGGTAGCGGCGTGCCATCAGTGGCAAACCGCGGTGGGAACTGCGTGGGCACCCACCCCAATTCAAACCCAAATACCATAATCAAAAAGAGCATGATGACAAAACTCGGAATCGATATGAAAAGCATGACACCTAAAGAAATAATGTTGTCAGTAACACTATTCTTTTTCAGTGCTGCAACAATTCCTAGTGTGAAACCGATGGGAATGTAAAAAATCAGCGCCATGAGGTTGAGCTTCATAGTAACCGCAATCCGTGGCGCCATAATTTCATAAGCACTTACATTTGGACGGACACGGGTGGAGTATCCCCAGTTCCAATCAAAAATAATATTAGTGAGCCAAGCCAAGTACTGTTGGAAGATAGGAACAGGAACGTACACTTGATATAGATGATTTCTAGCGTTATAAAGGTAAATACAACCATCACAACGCTCGTATCCACTTTCCGGATCACGAATTTGATCAACGATTTCTTTGTCGCGAATTGTTTCTTGTGTCATGAAACCGTCACGCACTTGACGGTTGTAATAAAGTTCACGTTCTTCTGGAACGGTCGGCGGGTATTCAGGTGCGAGTTTTAGCAGTGTGAAGTTCAAGGTCAACACTGTAAACAAGACAATGA
>RECF01000043.1 GCA_007694145.1 Acholeplasmatales bacterium
AAGTGCGACGCATAGTTTGTGAGTGCATCCGCTATTTCTATGGCTTTTTCTTGCGGTTTAGGGCTGTCATGGCCGGTCACCACAATCATCGCTTTCTCAAGGACGACTGTTTGGTCGGCTTGCATGTTCACCGTTATGAACCGGCCGATATCTTGACCATCCTCGTAAGGGCGCACTTCGCCTTTTGGCATGGTCAAGACTTTTTCCATGACCACAACCGGTATCTTTGACTGGCCAGTCTCCGCTATTATCCCATAGTCTTCGCCGTGTTTGAAAACGGTGGGTTCACTGAGGTGCTTGCCATTGAGGCTCCACACATCCAAATCGATGCCGGAGAACAGCTTAAGTGACACGGTGGCCTCAGCTTCAAACGTGTAACGCATCATGACAAGATGCCTATTTTCTGCGCTGGCAAACTTCTCTTCCTTGATGATGATGCGATGGCCTTGCGGTGTCTTGAAGGTGACATGTCGCCCTGAACAGGCGCGCTTGAGATTGAGATACCGGGCGAATGAAGCCGCTTCTTCTTGCGGATTAAGAGGCTCTCCGTCTTCAAAAAGCACCGTGAACAACGCATTGGGAACCGTACTGAGTTCCACCCATTTACCGTCAGCCATGTCCCATGTGTCGGTGACGACACAGGCTGCGTAGTCTGCTTTGCGCGCTTCGGCAAACGTCCCCCGATAGCCGAGATAACCATTGCCGATCATGAAGTTTGAGCCTTCATGTATGGCGGCTATGGCATCAAAGTGATCGGTCTTGAGCGTCCAACCGTCATCGGTCATCATATGGGGCGCAAGTTTCTTCATGGTTTTCACATCCTGTCTATAAAAAAGGTCTTTTAGGCAAAAAAACAAGGACAAGGAAAACCCTGTCCTTGTTCGATGTTGCACTCAAATCAGTCCGCTAAATCCATAATTTCGCTACGGATTCTTTGGATAAACTGCTCTTTGTCAATTTGGCCTTGTGCAAATTGGAAGTATACTGGGCCAAGGTCGTCCATACCGAACCCAGGCGGCATGTCGTTTTGCCACCAAGCGTAGATGTTACCTTCTGATGACCATTCGTAAACCGCTGCAGAAAGCGGGCCGGTCGGAATCAGTTCAACATTGGTGAAGGCAGGAACATAGCCTGCGTCAACGACCATGTACTGGTGTCCAGCTTCTGTCATCGCCATGTCATTTAAGAATTGCTTGGCCAGTTCAGGATTGTTGCCATCGGGGTTGACTGCGTAATAAGATGGTGCGCCGACAAAAATCGAGTCGACATCGCCAAGACCTGATGCATGGGGTGCATAACCGACTTCAAAGTCGATGCCGCCGTCTTGAAGGAGATTTGGGTCAATCCAGTTACCTTGATGGACGAAAGCTGTCCGTTGGAGTTTGAAGTTGTTAATCATGTCGTCGTATGAGCCTTCAGTCAAATAAGGTAAGGCCGCATAGTCAAACAGCAACTCAACCCAGTCAGCAAGCGCTTCAAGGCGGGCATTGTCGGCAACACCGTTCAAGAGGTTGTCGATGACCGTGCGATCGTCATAGTCTAGACCGCTTGAGAGGTAACCATTGAAGTTGTGCAGGCCAGTAACCCAAGTCAAACCGGGGCCCGCAGCCATGGAAACAGGTGCATTGAAGTTTTCGTCATCGGCGAAGTGATCGGCGATGGCTTGGAATGCCGTCGCATACGCTGCACGGTTCACAAGTGACGCTGGATCGACGCCGGCAGCTGCAAGCATGTCGGCGTTGTATGCCATGCCCCAACCTTCAAAGTTGACAGGGAAGCCATACACAGTGCCATCATAGACGAAGGCGACGTCTGTGTAGTCAATCCACTCTTCGCCATCAAGCGGCATGATCTTGTTCTGATATTGCAAGAACTGACCAAGACCTTCAAAGACGAAGATGTCCGGCTGATTGGCTGCGTTGAACTCAGCGATAATTTGGTCGGCATAACCACAAGCATCGCCGCCGCAAGTCCGTACTTGAACCTCAACGTCATTCGCCAGACCCCAAGCTTCGGCATAGGCCGATAAAACGTCATCGATTTCTACCTTGTTTTGATAGATGACTAGGGGCGTCGTTCCCGGCGTGTCGTCGCCGTTGTCGTCGCTTGTCGTACAAGCGAAGAGAACAAAGGTGAAGAGTACTGCTACACTAAGCAACAAAAATTTCTTCATGTGAATCCTCCTATAAAATTTTTTATTTGAACAATTGTACCGGACCCACGCATGGGCCGATGCAAATTATTCCCGCAAGGGTTGTTTCAAGGTGCATGGTTCGTGTTGTTTGAGTTGAATCGCCTGGCCATAGACGTGACACGTTGCGTCGTGATCGGCGGTCAGTACCGTGCGCGCGTGGGTCACATCGACGGTGCACAGTGTCTTTGCATCAAGCCGGATGACCATGTTGAGATGTCGCCACGATGCCGGCAGTTTCGGCCATAGGCTGACCTGTTCATCAATCGTGTAGCCGAGAAAGCCTTTAGTCAAAACGAGATGGGTGCCGCCCATGTTGGCCATGTGTAACCCGTGTTGGGTGTTTTTCTGCACGTTGTCCACATCAAGACGCGCGGTATAATCGAAGTACTTTTGGGCGGTATCAAGATCGCCGAGGCGTGCTGCTTGGATGGCGTGCACGCAATAAGACAGGCTGGAATCGTGCGTCGTTTGTTTCTCATAAAATGCATAGCTGTTGCGCATGACAGACGTTGGGCGGTCTTGCAATAACATGTGAGATAGAATCGTGTCAGGCTGTTTTAGGACCTGGTGCCGGTAGATGACCAAAGGGTGATAGTGGAGAATCAAGGGCCGCATTGTCTCGGGTGTTGTCTCGATATTCCAAGGTTTGCGGCTCAAGAACTGTTCATCCTGAAGGTCAATATCCAAGGTGTCGTCATAGGGCAACCGGATGCGTTTAGCGATGGCTTTGAACTGGTTATGCTCTTCTAGACTTACACCGGGTGTCTTGAGCGCTTCGAGTTTTTCAACGAGAAATGTCAGTTGGTACTTGAGCAAACTGTTGGTGTAATAGTTGTTATCAATCAAGGCGCTGTATTCATCGGGACCGGTTACATGATGAAGATGATAGACGCCATTTTGCTCGTGAACAACCTGTTTGAAGAAACGGGCCGTTTCAAGAAGGACCGGCATAATCTTTTCTTTAAGATGCTTGCCATCTTGGAAAAGTTGCCAGTATTTGATCATGGCATATGCGATATCACAGTTAATATGGTATTGGGCGGATCCAGCTGGATAATAACCGCTTGTTTCAGCACCATTGATGGTGCGCCAGGCGAATTTCGCCCCTTCATCAACCCCAAGACGCTTAGCTTCAATGCGCGCACGGGGCAGTTGTTGGTAACGATACTCAAGCAACCGTTCCGCCGTCTCTTGTTCGATATGCATGAAGAAGGGCAAAAGATAGATTTCCGTATCCCAGAAGATGTGGCCTTCATACCCTTCACCACTCAATCCTTTAGCAGGGATACTCGTATCTGAGGTCAACGGTGCGGCCGTATAAAGCTGATACAAATTATAACGAATCATCGTTTCCGTCTTGCGGTCGGTTCCATCGTCAAGGGAGACCCGTGCCAACTGATTGAACGATGCGAGCGCCGCTTTTTGTTCGGTATAGAGCTGCTTGAGGGATGTGAACTTCAGCTGATTGCACAAGTCATCGAAGGCCATTTCCAGTTGGATATGATGGATACTGTCGTATGTCCCGACATATTTTTGAAAGTGAAAGGGCGTGTTCTTTTTAAGGCGCACAGGTTTCGTGGCGATGACACTCGAACCTTCGATGCGGTAACTGAAGGGTGTATCGTGGGTGATTCCGACAAACAACTCAAACTGTGTGTTGCGCGTCTTCACCCTGACATGACCGGCATCCTCTCTGACTTGAAGCTTTGGGGTGTCAAGTTTTTCGGCATACATCGAGCCGGCCCGCGAATCATCTTTGGCCTCATAATTGCGTACATCGCCTTGGAGTTTAGAGACAATCTCGACATCGAGGTCGTGGGTGAGACTTTCTATGGACGCGTCAATCACGAACAGATTGGTTCGTTTTAGGTGAGCCATCCGTTTATAGGTCAGGCGAAGACGATGGCCAGATGTCGTACAGTAGACTGCAATCCGCTCGGCAAAACCATCTTCAAGGTGATAGCGTCGCGTCAAACTCTCAAGTTCAGCATGGGCGAGATCAAGCGGTCGTCCTTCAACCATCACTACAATGGTCTGCGCATCCGGAACATTGACAATGGTTTGACCGATTTCTGGGTCACCGTAGACTTTTTCCGCATAGACGATCGGGTGTGTTTCGTAGACACCATTAACGTATGTACCACGAATACTGCCACTTAAAGGCACGCCTTCTTCGAAATTGCCACGTACGCCCAAATAACGGTTTTGCGTAACGAACAAGGTTTCATCAACGAGAATGTCGTGGGTGCGTGTTCGATCATGGCGTTCGAATATCATGGCAATTGTCCTTTCTGAGCGTGGTTTATTGGAAGAAGGCACGCATCGCTTCGGTAAAGTCCGCTAGGGTCGCATATTGGACATCCGCTTCTGGTAAACTGCCTGGCTTACCGATACCAATGGCTTTCATCCCGGCTGCCTTGATGGCGCGAATGCCGGCAACGGCATCTTCGACACCCAAACATTGGTGGGCGGTTAAACCATAGTGATGCATTGGGGCGAGAAACAGATCCGGGGCCGGTTTAGAAGGATGTCGGGTCGGATCGGCGATATAATCGAAGTAATCGGCGATTCCCAGCGACTTGATGAGCTTGGGACCGTTCTTACTGGCGCTGGCTAGCGCGATGTAAATGCCCTTTTTTTGCAGTAAATCAAGCAAGGCTTGGACACCGTCAAAGCAATCTTCAGCACTGAAGTCGGCAATCAAGCTTTGGTAATGGGCGTTTTTTTCAGCTTGCATCGCCACTTTTTCCGCCACTGAATACGAACGTGAAGTCAGCGACAGGATCTTTTCAAGTGACGCTTGACGGGAAATGCCTTTGAGATGCACTTCGAAAGCATCATCAAGTTCGATGTCATGTTTGGCAGCCAACGCCCGCCAAGCTTTGAAGTGCTGTCGACTCGTTTCCGTCAAGACACCATCAAGATCAAAGATAACGAGCTTCAAATCGGGAATCATGTTACTTGATGGCTCCAGAGGTCATACCGCGGATGATGTAACGTTGCGCAAAGAGAAACAAGATGACAACCGGAACCGCCGACATGACGAGTGCGGTCAACAACAAGTTCCACTGAACCACGTAGGCCCCAGCAAGGTTGGCCACGGCAAGTGGTAAAGTCTGTGTGTCGCCACCCCGACCGATGATGAGCAGTGGCAAGAGAAAGTCATTCCAGATCCACATGCCATTTAGGACGAGCAAGGTGACGAATATGGGTTTTAGAATGGGCAACACAATGCGGAAAAACACTTGGGGGCGACTACAGCCATCTATGACGGCAGCTTCTTCGATGTCCATCGGAATCGATTTGATGAAACCATGGAACAAAAAGACACTAAGCGGTGCACCGAAGCCCATGTAGGCGATGATGACGGCATGATGCGTATCACGCCACTGCAAACCGGTGAGGTTCCGCAAATCATTGAGGAGCGTTACGATTGGCAACATGACAACCTGAAATGGAATGATCAGCCCAGCGACAATAAACAAGAAAATGCTAAATGATAATCTTGTTTTCGTCCGAACGAGCACCCAAGCGGCCATGGCACTTGAGACACCAATCAAAATGAGCGAGAGCGAGGTGATAATCAGCGAGTTGAACAAACTGTTCACATATTGCATACGGGAATCATCAAGCAAGGTCCGAACGTTGGTAAAGAACGTCGACCAAGTTTCCGGCCAAGCCATCGGTGTATCGGTAATGAGCAAGTTGGGTTTCGATGTGTTGATGACCACGATGAACATAGGAAACAGGAACAGAATGACCAAAATAAACGCCACCACTTCAAGCGGTGTGATCCCCTTAACAAACTTGACAAAACGCTGTGGGAACGTCTTGATGAAGTTTGTGAAACGACCGGGAAGCGCCTTAAAGAAGTTCATCACGCGTGTCGGAAGGTTTTTAAACCCCTGGATAATCGCTTCCATCAAAGCTCAACCTCCCTTTTCTTATTGAAGTAAACTTGGCCAAGTGAAATCACCGACAGGAGAACAAAGAAGACAACCGCTTGAGCCTGGGCAACGGCGAAGTTGCCTCGAGAAATGCCCCAGTTGTAAATTTGGAATGCAACAAGTCGTGTACTGCCCACAGCACGCGGGAACTCCATGCCAAGGGCATTTTGCAACCAGACCGGGATGTCAATATCCGGTCCCCCTCGCGTTAGGCTGAAGACTGTGTCAAACTGTTTAAATGCGGTCACAAGTGTCAAAAACAGCGCGACCGTGAAGGCTTGGGCAACAAGTGGCAAGGTAATGTTACGCAAGCGTTGCAAGGCGTTAGCACCATCGATTTGACTGGCTTCAATCAAGTCCTCGGGAATATTTTGTAACGCCGCAATATAAATCATCATGATGTAACCCGCGTACTGCCACGTTACAACGGCAACCAATGCAAACATAGCATACCGTGAGACAAGGGGTGAACTTGAGAAAAGCCCCAGTCCGCTTGCGCCTAAGACGATTCTATAGATAAAGCTCCATAAGTAACCGATGACAAGACCACCGATTAGATTGGGTAAAAAGAAGCCGGCCCGATAGAAGTTCGTCAGTTTGAGTTTCCGGGTTACAAGTAATGCCAAGGCAAAGGCGACAAGATTGATGGCCAGCACATTGAGGATGGCATAAATGACGGTCCGGTAAAAGGAGTAAATGAACCGGTGATCGGATGTCAGACCGCGATAGTTGTCAAGCCCGACCCATTCGGTAGGGGCCAATCCGCCTGTCCAGTTGGTGAACGAGTAATAAATACCGGTAATAAACGGGGTGATAACCATCAGCAAAAACGGAATCAGGACCGGCATCAAAAACAGCCAAAACCATAACTTGTCTGATGCCTTACGACTGAGAAACTCCCTGCGCTTCTTCGGTACAAAAGGCTTTTTTTTGCCCACCACTTCGGGTTTGATGGTGGGTGTCATAACTTGTTTTTCCATAGACATGGACTCCTTAGGGTAGTCTTCTTCGCTCAATGCGTGCACACTTAATGGTGTTTCAAATAGATTGCCTTAAGATACGTATGGTTAGGTTGAGACAAGCATGTCTTGCTTTTGAGATAATCAGGTACGTTTACTGCAGGCGATGCTTCTTCTAACAATGTGGTGATGGCATCGAGGTAGACACGTGCGGTCGCTTGCCAAGTGTAACGGCTCATAACCCGATGAAGCCCTTGGGTACGGTAGTAGTCATAATGATTGAACGTCTTGATGAAGCCTTCAGCGGTAGCGTCAGGGTCGTGGACATCAAGCAAGACACCATACGTCCCTTCCGCGTCTTTCAAGACATCAGCGGGGCCACCGTAACGTGTTACCGCTGCGGGCAACCCGCAACTCATTGCTTCAATGGGCGCTAAGCCAAACGGTTCATATAGTGCAGTGAGTGCAAAAATACTCCGTTTTCTGGCAAAATACCGATACGAACTAGCGAGGGCTTTCTGACTGGTGATATTAATGAATGTGACCTTACCTTCAAGATGATGGCGATCAATCATGTCAAGGCACTGATTCAAGATGATTCGCTCTGCGGCTTTTAGGCCTGATATGTCCTCAAAAACATTATCAACACCGCGAACACTGATGGCCACATTCGCCATCGACTGCAATGTTTGATTACTTGCATAGGCTTCAAGGAGTCCCACATGGTTCTTCTTCGCATCGAGGCGACTCGCCGCAACCATAAAGGGCAGATTATGACGATCCGTGTTGATGTCGCGTTTAATGGCACCATCGATAAGTGCATGCGTCTCTTCTTCAAGCTCATTTGTCTCGGTACTTGAGAAAAGCACTGTGTTCGCACCCGGCGGTGCGATGACAAACCGACTAGGCGCACCAGCCTTGACCGCATCATCATATGCGATGTGCGCATACTGTTCGTCACGCTCTTGTGTTGTCGAGACAAACAGGCGACTCGCTTGCGACATGGCCAGTCGTTCCGCTGCGATTCGGTGGGCAAATCGGAACTGTTCGTTCATGTCTTCGTAGTTTTTTTCATCAACATCCAGCTTGTCCATCTTCTGTGCACCAAGCGAGTGGCCGGTGAAAGAGAACGGTACACGACTTCGTTCACTCAGTAAGGCGCCTGCGAGACCACCATCCGCATAATGCGTCGTGATGAAGTCAAAAGACGTCTCGCTTCGGTGATAGAACGCCAAGATGTTATCCACCCATTCGGGTAGATGCGGCCACAATGATTCTTTAGGCAAAAAATGCCCGGGCCCGCACGGCAGTCGAACAATACGCACACGTTCGACACCCTCATATCCAGAAATCGCGGGGGCAAACATCTTGAAGTCCGGGTCTTGGGTCACTTGCCGCGTCACAATATCTACCTGATGGCCAAGTTGAGCCATATTGATCGCAAGTTCTTTGACATAGACGAGTTGACCACCGAAATCAGGATGCTCGGTCCAATATGTGTCCGCCGAATCAAAGTTTCCCTGAGGATTCAGAAAAAGGATTCTCATAGTTTCACATCCTTCTCTACATAAGCTGTCAAAAACTCCAGTGAGGGCAAATCCGTAATGGCACCAATCTGTTTGAGTGCCAAAGCGCTCGTTGTCTGCGCAAGAGCCACAGAGAAAGCAATGGTCCTGCCATGCAGATAACCACCATAGAACCCCGACCAAAACGCATCACCGGCACCCGTTGAATCAATCACTGTCCGTGCATGGGTTGGATAGTGAGAACGATGACCTTTTTCGCTCACGAAGACGCCATCTTTTCCGAGTGTCATGAGAATCAAATCGATGCCGAACTGCTCAAAACGGCTCATGTACGTTTCTTTATCCGCACGCTCGCCAAACAGTCGGTAAGCATCGTCAAGAGACGGTTTGATGACATCAACTTTACTTAACAGGGCAAATAACGCTTCTTGTGAAATCGTCTCATCCGTCATCAAATCGGGATGAATATTCGGGTCAAACGCTATTTTTGTGCCGCTCTCACGGGCAACATCAATTAGGTCGAACAACGTTTTCTTGGCCGGTTCTCGTGTCAAAGGCCAATAAGAAAAATGTAGAACATCCGCAGCTTTAACGGCATCAATCATCGCATCAGTCAAGGTGAGATCATGGTCACAGCCGCGGAAAAAGGTCGGGTGGGGTGAGCCCCCTGTTTGATTCATCTCTACTTTAGAAGTACGTAGTTTACTCCACTGGATGAAGTCAGTTGAAAGGCTTCGGGCCTTTAAAGTCTGAAACAAGTATTCACCATGTTCATCACGGCCAAGTGCTGAACAAATGATGGGATTCATGCCCAATTGGTGAGTATTGACCGCAATGTTTGCTGGACTACCGCCAAACAAACGATGCTGCTTTCCAAATGGATCGACTACGATATCGACCAAACATTCACCCATGATAAAAAGCTTTGGTGATCGATGGGGCTTGTTAGGGTTCGTCATGTCAATCATGGGAGCCTCCCGGTTTGTGGAAAGGTTTTCATAAGCCTATTTTAGCAAATCATGTAAACGCTGTCAACAAAAATAACACTAAAAGGTAAAACGTTTCCATGTCCGAGCACGAAAAAACCGCCCCAATGTGCG
Source organism: Acholeplasmatales bacterium (assembly GCA_007694145.1). Lineage (GTDB taxonomy): Bacteria > Bacillota_I > Bacilli_A > Izemoplasmatales > Izemoplasmataceae > SKGI01. Next base: position 9,727 of record RECF01000043.1, read on the forward strand.
GTCTTTCGTAACTTGAAAAAGATGGTGTATTTTTCTACAACGTATCGCCTTCGACAAAATGAACCGGCAACATAATTGTATCGACCGGTTTACCATCGATTTGCTTGATGATGGATTCAACCAAAGCGGCGGCCAGCTCGGTAATCGGTTGACCGATCGAGGTGATGTTGGGTCCCATATTCAAGTACCCTTTTACACCATCATAACCGATGACTTTTACATCATCCGGTACTTTCCGACCCACATCTTCAAGCGCTTGGATGACATGTTGCGCCAACATGTCAGAAATCGCAAAGATGCCATCAACGTCTCGATGTTGGTGAATCAGCTCATGGATGTAGGAGATAGGAATAAACGCATCCCCTTGCGGGTATTCGATAATGCGGTAGTTTTTGAAACCGGCATCTTCCAACGCTTCGACAAAACCCATCCGGCGCTTAGAAACTTCGGTGGTGATGCGTGATAGTTCACCTTGGGCATCGTCGCCAATAAACAGCAACGACTGCGGATTATGACGCAGCAAAGCTTGTGCAGCGAGTCGGCCACCAGCATAGTTATCGCTGGCTACAAACGGAATGTTCTGAAAGTGTCGATCGAATGATACGATAGGCCAGTGCGGTCGCAAGTAAGCTTCTATGTCGTTGCTCGTCAGAAAGATGATACCGTCGACACGGTTGTTTTTGAGCATGTTGATGTAGTCGATTTCTTTGTTGCGATTTGAAGCGCTGTTGCAAACCATCAGCTTGTAGCCGTAGTCGTATAGATTGTTTTCGACATGGTAGAGAAGTTCGGAAAAGAAAATGTGATTAGAATGTGGCAGGACAAAGGCGACGATATTGGTCCGTTGCCGCGTCATGCTGCGCGCGATTTCGTTGGGTACATAACCCAAATCGTCGATCACCTGTTCGATTTTTTCCCGTGTTTCCTTTTTGACATAGCCTGAATTATTGATGACACGCGACACGGTCGCGATCCCGACACCGGCACGCTTAGCCACTTCTTTTATATTTGCCATGCTATATCCTCCTCTGTGCAATGTCATTATTGTGCAATGTCATTATAGCGCAAGTTGGATGATAATGTGGAAACAAATGTGGAAAAGCCTCAGTATCGTATCGCTTTTGTGCATATTGTATAATAGGTATAGGTAATGGAGGTGGCATCATGAAAAAGCGCTTGAAAATGATTTTGGCAAGTTTACTTGGACTCATTATTTTTGTCATCGTTTTGCTCGATCTGTCCAACCGGGTGATGCAAGCACATGTCGAACGAGTGCTAGAAGGCACTGCCCAGGATGACATTGTATTTATCGAGGTCGATGGATTGCGTATCGCAACGCGGCAGTATGGTTTAGAGAACATCGATGTCATCGTGCTTGTGCACGGTTTCATGGGAAACAGCTTCGATTTTCATGAAATTGCCCTAGAACTTGCAACATCACACCGGATTATCGCCTTGGATTTAGTCGGCTTTGGCATGAGTGATAAACCTTCCGATTTCGACTACTCGAAAACCCGCCAAGCTGAGTTGGTGGCTCAAGTTCTCGAGCATCTCGACGTTGAACACTATGTTTTAGGCGGGCATTCTATGGGCGGTGAAGTCGTCTTGAGGCATGCCCATCTATACCCTGAACGCGTATTACAGCTGATTTTGTTTGCCAGTGCTGGTCTACAAAGTGGACAAAACCGCGTCTTGCCACGCCCATTCTATCATCTGCTTTTCAAAAACTACTTCATCCAACGCACCGTCTTCAAATCTGTGTTCGCCAACCCAAGCTATCACGATGCCGACCGTTTCAACCCGATGTTTCGCGTCAACAGTACGATTCCAACCCGAACCTTACAAGCGTTCTCGCGTGCAAAAGATGATACCACTGTGCTGAGCTTCATTGATGCGATTGAGATACCGACATTGATTATCTACGGCAACGAAGATACGTGGACGCCGCCGGAAAATGGTACCCTGTTCCACGCCCACTTGTCAAACAGCCAGCTTGTGCTACTTGAGGGTGTTGGCCATATGCCATTTATCGAGGGCTTAGCTGAAACACTTAACTATGTGCAGGATTTTCTCAACGGTGCCGGCCGTTGACATAAAAAAACATCTCGATACAGTTCAGTTCAATCTGCATCGAGATGTTTTTATGTTCGTTTAAAGGCGCGGGCGGCGGCAACAGCCTGTCGCCAACCGTTAATCAGACGCGTGCGTTGAGCGGGGTCCATAGCAGGCGTGAACGTCCGGTCAAGCTGCCATGCATTGCGAATGTCTTCAAGCGATGACCAATATCCTGAAGCCAATCCTGCTAGATACGCTGCCCCAAGTGCTGTGGTTTCAAGCACTTTCGGGCGCTCGACAGGCAAGTTTAAGATATCCGCTTGAAACTGCATAAGAAAATCATTGACGGCCGCACCGCCATCCACTTTGAATGACTTGATTTTAGTCTTCGTATCTTCTTCCATCGCCTTTAAAACCTCCAGGGACTGGTAATCGATGGCCTCAAGCGTGGCCCGGGCAATGTGGGTCTTGTCGGTGCCTCGCGTCAAACCAAACAGCGCACCCCGGACATCACTGTCCCAATACGGTGTACCAAGTCCGACAAAGGCCGGAACGAAATACACCCCTTCGTTGTCATGCAAGCTCGTAGCTAAAGCTTCCGTCTCTGAGGCCGATTTGATTAGTTGCAATCCGTCTCTGAGCCATTGAACACTTGAACCGGCGACAAAGACACTGCCTTCAAGGGCATATTGAACTTTGCCATCAACACCCCAAGCAATGGTCGTCAACAGACCGTGGTTTGATTGGACGGGCTCATCGCCTGTGTTCATCAGCATGAAACCACCGGTTCCATACGTGTTCTTGACCATACCCTTTTCAAAACAGGCTTGACCGAACAAGGCGGCTTGCTGATCGCCCGCCATCCCGCTGATAGGAATCTCCTGACCGAAAAAATGGTAAGGTACGGTCATCCCATACGTCGCCGAGGAAGGTTTGACTTCCGGCAGCATCGCCCTGGGAACTTCAAGAAGTTCAAGCAAATCGTCATCCCAATCCAACGTGTGAATGTTATACATTAACGTACGACTGGCGTTTGTATAATCGGTGACGTGCACACTGCCACCTGTCAGTTTGTAGACCAACCATGTATCGATGGTTCCAAACATGAGTTCGCCACGCGCAGCCTTTTCCTTTGCACCGGGCACATGATCGAGGAGCCACTTGACTTTGGTTCCGGAAAAATACGCATCGATGCGCAAACCGGTTCGTTCACGGAAAAGCGCGTCATGTCCTGCATCAACTAAGGCATCACAAATTTCCCGTGTTTGTCTTGATTGCCAAACGATCGCATGATGAATGGGCAAGCCGGTTTTACGGTCCCATACGACCGTTGTTTCACGTTGATTGGTGATGCCGATCGCATGCACTTGTTCAGCCTTGATGTCTTGATGAACCAAACACTGCGCAATCACAGCGAGAACACTAAGCCAGATCTCGTTGGCATTATGCTCTACCCATCCGGGCTTGGGATAATGCTGGGTGATTTCTTTACTGGCGCTGGACACGATGTGCCCTTGACGGTTGAACAAGATGGCCCGAGTACTCGTCGTGCCTTGGTCGATGGCCATGATGTATTTTTCCATGGTGGTACCTCCTTTTGCGTCTCGTTTCTATATTATATATATTCTTATCGTTTGTAAAGAGGCTTATCCCGGAATGGTCCGCGTTGCGATGATATCGACGCCAAGCCCCTCGAAATCACGCATGATGACTTGATGCATATAGACAGGCGGGTTCACTGTCAGTGATTCAAGCGCCGCCATGAGACGGAAAATAGCTTCCTTAGGCAACGGTTTGCTTGTCTTAACACTCAGTCTTGGATGTTCTTGACTGAGCAGTCTTACCGTCGTCGTAACCATACGGGTCGGGCGCGTGACTTCTTCAATGGCATAACCGATACCGCGTTTACAGCGGTTGCCTGTCACATTGTGCTGGGCATCAATCTCCAGATGACAGCCGATTGGACATACGATGCAGATGAGTTTTTTCATGGCCGAATTACCTCAAAGTCAAGCGTGAGGGGGGTTTCATGATCGCTGAGCATGGTCTGGTCAAGATCAAGTTGCTCCATTTCAGCCGGTGCTAAGAAGCGGGCTTTTTTTCTTTGAATGATGCGGTCGCCTTGACGGATGACAAACTCGCCTTGCTCGGCTTTTTTCGTTACGCGAAACATACAGGAGATGACACCGTTGAAGTCAGCCGTATCAATGTACTGCGGAAGTGTGTAGTGAATATTGGCGCCTGAATTGAGTGCTAAGCGCTTTTGTCTGACAGATAGACCTTTTACATACCGCGCAGCTGCACGACCGGCCCGGCGGCTTTCTTCGGTCACATAATCAACTAGGTCATGCACGTGCAAGGCATTGCCGCAAGCGAAAATCCCCGGTATACTTGTTTGGTAGTGTTGATCGACGACAGCCCCCTTTGTAACAGGATGCATGGCGATATCAAGTGATTCGAAGACCATCGTATCGGGCACTAACCCAACAGACAGCAAAAGCGTATCGACAGAAAAATGCTTATCCGTCCCGCTGATTGGTTTCCAGTTTTCATCCACTTGTTGGATGGTCACACCCTCAAGTCGATCTTTACCCCGGATATCGGTCACGGTGTGCGACAGGAAGAGTGGAATGTCATAATCATGCAGGCACTGGACGATGTTGCGTGTCAAACCATTGGAATGCGGCATAATTTCAGCGACACCATGCACATTCGCCCCTTCAAGCTTCATACGCCGGGCCATAATCAAACCGATATCGCCACTGCCTAAAATGAACACGTCTTTACCAACGAGATAACCGTCCATGTTTAAGTATCGTTGCGCGCTGCCCGCCGGCATCACCCCTTTAGGACGGTCACCTGGCAGTTGTATCTGACCCCGGGTTCGTTCATAACAACCGCTTGCAAGCATGATCGCCCGACATTCAAGTTCAAGCCACCCTTCTTGCAAACTTGATGCCGACACGACGAAGCCCGCGTCTTCTTTACGAATATCAAGGACGGTGGTGTTGAGTTTATAAGCAATGTCTTTGTCGTGAAACATGTGAATGAACCGCTCCGCGTACTCCGGACCGGTCAGTTCTTCTTTGAAAACATGTAGACCAAAGCCATTGTGAATACACTGATTCAAAATACCGCCCAACTGGGTATCTCGCTCTAGCAACAACACTTCAAGACCTTGTGCACTGGCTTCAAGTGCCGCGGCAATCCCCGCCGCCCCGCCACCGATGACAAGCAAATCCGTCTTCATCGCTTCACCTTCGTTTCCGCCATGAGTATCGGCGTATCTTTTCGATAGTAATCTATGGTTTCAAGTGGTTGCTTGAGTTCCCTAGCGAGCAACTTGACCACAGTGCCCTCACAGTAACCGCCTTGACACAGCCCACTGCCTGCTCGGGCCCGCTTCTTGATGGCTTTGACACTGTGGCCGCCACAGGGTCGGTGAATGTGCATCAAGACCTCCGCTTCTGTGACCCGTTCACATTTGCAGACAATGTTTCCAAAGGCAGGGTTTTCAGCAATCATCTGGCGTTTCTTTGCAAGCGACGCTTCATGAAAATGCGGATACTGCATGCCATATGGATTGAAATCCGGATTACTTTCAAGATCATAGTCCTGTTTGATCAGTGTTTCAACCACATATTCGGCAATCGCCGGTGCCGCTGTCAGACCGGGGGAATCAATCCCCGCAACATGATAGAAACCACGGTGTTCAAGACTTTGTCGAATATAGAAGTCCTTTGCGCTACTCGTAGCTCTAACACCGGCAAACGTGCGAATCACCTTATCAAAAGGAATTGCCTCGGCCAAGGTGCTGGCCGCTTGACGAATCATACTCAAATCGGCTTGATGATTGGTGACAGCGGACGGTGAGTCCTGAAACTCGCTGGTTGGACCAAGCAAGATGTTTCCATGCACTTGCGGAACAACCAACACACCTTTACCCTTTTCAGTCGGAACCGGATAAAGCACGCGCTCGACAAACCCCCGTACACTTTTATCCAAAACCAGATACTCACCCCGTCGCGGGGTGATTTTATAAGGAACATGCGTTTCAATCATACCAGCCACCTTATCAGCAAACGCACCGGCTGCATTGATGATGGCTTTGCTTTTTAAGGCGTGTCCGTTTGCTAAAGTGACAGCATAGACTTTGTCAGTTCTCACTATGCCAACCACTTCAGCCTCAAGACGGTACTCGACACCGTTTGAAACAGCGTTTTCCAGCGCGGAAAGCGCCACCTCCCACGGATACGTTACTTTAGTTGAGGGAAGATCAAGTACTTTGACACTGTTTCGGTGCAACGCCGGTTCCAGTTTTCTAGCTTGCTCGCCAGAAAGCAATTTGGCCCCCTCGACACCGTTTTTCAGCGCCCGCTCATAGAGGGCGTTGAGTATTGCTACATCGTCCTCGTGGCGGGCGACCACGTAGGCTCCGGTTCGTAAAAGCGGCACATGGAGTTCCTTGTGCAACGTTTCATACATGGCATTGCCGCGCACACCTAGTCGCGCCTTCAGCGTCCCTGGTTCAGGGTCGAACCCCGCGTGAATGATGGCACTGTTGGCCAAGGTTGCGTGGTTGCCGATGTCACTTTCTTTTTCCAAAAGACAGACTTTGACCTGGTAACGGCTCAAGGTTCTCGCAATCAACGCCCCGGTGACACCGCCGCCAATAATGATGAAATCATACATAATATTCAACCTTTCCTAAAACATGAAAAAACCGAAAAAACAAACGTTTTTCGGCTCTTGTCCTCTTCGTCTTATTAACTTGTCAGTGGGTTTCAGTAATCCAAAGTTTCGGGTTGCTTGTTGTCACAGCGATGGCTCCAGCATCGAGACAGGTTTGAATCTGTTGTGGTGTCTGCAGAAGTCCACCAAACAACAGCGGACAATCAAGTCGCTGACGAATGGCACCTAGCAAACTTGCATCAAGGGCGGGCAAGACTTCGAGGCAGTCAGGTCCCACTTTTTGTGCCATTTGAACACTTTGCTTGAGTGAAATGGTATCTTTAAGGAAAAAACGCATAATACCCAGAACGCCGCGTTTTTTGCACAAGTCGATGACTTTCGGCTTAGAGCTGATGATGCCGTCAACGCGCAGAACTTGAACAAGAAAAATAGCACCAAACTCATCCGCGGCAAGCCCTTTGATTAGTTCGGAATGAATCAGGACTTTCTTACCATGGCTTTTCATGTCCGTTACCAACTCATCAAGCTGTGCTAACTGGAAGTTCATGAGAATCCCATACTCAAGCGGCAAATCCAAAAACTTTTTCAGATCTTGATGTGTACTGATGGCCGGAATGACTTGCTGGCCTTTGAACATGGCAGCGCCTCCTATGAAAAAGTGCATGTCAAACAACTATGTCGACACCCACTCTTCACTCTTCTTTTATTAGCTTGTTTTAATTATAGCAAACATGAGTGGTAAATGCAATCATGATTGACGGATTTTTCAACGTTTTCTTGCCAGATCAAGCGGATGTGCATCATTTTTTTGTTCCTACTACTTGACATTGAGAAGGATTTTTTGTATTGTATTATTAGCAAAGCACTTTATTGAGTGCTAAAACAAAAATCATACATATATGGAGGTATTCAAAGACATGTTAAAACCACTATATGACCATGTCGTTTTGGAAGCTGAGCCCCAAGAAAAGAAAACCCAAAGCGGCATTATCCTTTCATCCGGTGGCGACGAACGCCCAAGCATCGCTAAAGTGGTTGCCGTCGGCGAAGGCCGTTACGAAGACGGTCTCCAACGCCCTGTTGCAGTCAAGGTCGGCGACCGGGTCGTGTTCAAACGTTATGCCACCACCGAGTTCAAGCACGAAGAAAAAGAATACTTGATTCTCAAGGAATCAGACATACTAGCCATTGTGGAGGGTGAATAACATGAGCAAAGAACTCAAATTTGCCAAAGAGGCGCGGACTGCGATGGTTCGTGGCGTTGACAAACTTGCCGATACGGTGAAAATCACACTCGGTCCCAAAGGCCGCAATGTCATTTTGGAAAAATCCTATGGTGCGCCACTCATCGCCAATGATGGTGTGACCATCGCCAAGGAAATCGAACTGAAAGACCCCTACGAAAACATGGGGGCAAGGCTCGTTCAGGAAGTCGCTTCGAAAACCAATGATACAGCCGGTGACGGCACAACAACAGCGACGTTGCTCGCGCAAGCAATGATCCATGGCGGCCTTCGTGCCGTTGACAAAGGCTCAAACCCGGTCATGTTGCGCGAAGGCATCGAGCGGGCTGGCAAAGCGGTCTCTGAAGAAATTCTCAAACATACCCGTAAAGTCGAAACCAACCAAGACATCGCCAGTGTTGCCAATGTGTCAAGTGGCAGTGAGGAAATTGGCGAAATCATTGCTAAGGCCATGGAAAAAGTCGGAAAGAGCGGCGTCATCAGCGTCGATGAGTCCAAAGGATTCGACACCGAACTAGAAATCGTCGAAGGCTTGCAATACGATAAAGGATACATCTCGCCGTACATGGTCACCAACCGGGAAAAGATGGAAGTCGTCCTCGAAAACACCCATGTACTTGTCACCGATCAAAAAGTTGCCAATGTCAAAGATATCTTACCTGTTTTAGAACAAGTAGTCGAAGCAAACAAGCCACTACTCATCATCGCCGATGATATTGAAAATGAAGTCACCAGCACACTCATCGTCAACAAGCTCCGCGGTACTTTCAACGTGGTCGCCACCAAAGCCCCCGGCTTCGGCGACAACCAAAAAGAAATGTTGACAGACATTGCGACCTTGACCGGCGCGAACTTCTACGCCAAAGACTTGAACATGGCGCTGAAAGACATGACTTTAGAGGATCTTGGCTTTGCTAAAAAAATCGTCGTGACCAAAGATCACACCACCATTCTTGAAGGTAGCGGCACAAAAGCACTCATCGAAGAGCGGATTGAAGAAATTCGTAAACACATTGCCAACGCCACCTCTGATTATGACAAGAAACGACTCAATGAGCGACTTGGCAAACTGACCGACGGTGTCGCCATTGTCAAAGTCGGTGCGGTCAGCGAAGTTGAACTTAAAGACAAGAAACTCCGTATCGAGGACGCTTTGAACGCTACCAAAGCTGCCGTTGAAGAAGGCATTGTAATCGGTGGTGGCGCCTGCCTCGTCGAAGTATACAAGCGTCTTAAAAACGTCCTGAAAGATGATGACCTCGATGTTCAAAAAGGGATCAACATCGTGCTTGAATCTTTGTTGAAACCCATTTATCAGATTGCCGAGAACGCTGGCTATGACGGCAAGGAAATTACCGAGTTGCAAATGACTGCCGAAGAAAACCACGGTTTCAATGCTAAGAAAGGTATTTGGGTGGATATGCTCGAAGCCGGCATCATCGATCCGACCAAAGTCACCCGCAGTGCGGTGTTGAATGCCTCAAGCATCGCAGCCATGTTCATCACCACTGAAGCGGCTGTCGTTGAAATTCCCGAAGAAAACAAGAATAACGAATCGATGCCCCCTTCGATGTATTAACCGATAACACAAAAGAAACCGCCAAATTAAGCGGTTTCTTTTATGTTATAAGCATTCTAGTGTACTTTTTCCATGTAATCGCGCATCTCCGGGGTTTGCGGCCGATCAAGAATAGCCGGTCCCCCTTGCTCAATGATTTCACCTTCGTGCATGAAGATGACGTAATCTGCGAAATCGCGCACAAAACTGATAACATGTGTGACGAACACGAAGTCTTTGCCCATTGTCCGCAGTTTTTTAACAGCCATCAAAACTTCGTGGGTCAAAATGGGATCGAGCGATGCTGTGGGTTCATCGAGAAAGATGACATCTGGATTGAGAGAAAGCGCTCGCGCAATCGAAGCACGCTGAGCCTGTCCTCCGGAAACATGCTTTGGCAACTTGTGCATCTGATCTGAAAGTTGTAATGCTTCAAGGTTTCCCCGGGCAATGCCGATTGCTTTTTCTAGTGGCATATGTCGGGTTTTTTCAAGAATAAGGGTAATATTGCGTTCTAGCGTCAGGTGCGGAAAGAGGTTGTGACTTTGAAAGACAAAGCCAACCGATTCGCGATGCGCTTTCGTGCGCACATCTTTCCCGTTGACCGACACTGTGCCGGCAGTCGGCTTTTCCAAACCCGATAAAATGCGCAAGAGCGTCGACTTCCCCGAACCGGAGACACCGATAATCGCCACAGAACGATAGGTTTCAAGTTTCAAGGAAATCGCTTTGAGGACTTTGACGTCGTAAACATGAGACAAGCGATCGACTTCAATTTTCATCGGCTCCACCGCCTCTCGATATATTTCGTCAGCTGTGACAGCGGCAAGGTAATGGCAAGATACAGTCCCCACATCACTACAAAGGCCTCAAAGGAGCGACCTGTGAACTGTCGCCAGCTGAACAGTTCGTAATAGATTTCCCGGGTTGCCACAATATTGAGGAGCGCACTGCCTTTGATAATCAAACTAAAGTTGTTCATCAAAGGCGCAGTCAAAACACGAATAACTTGGGGGATAATGATATAGCGATAACGTTGAAAAGCATTGAACCCAAACAACTCCATGGCCATATACTGTTCTTCAGGTATGCTTGAAAAGGCAGCTTTGAAAATATTGGTCATGTACGGTGTGATGTAGATGGTCAAGCCAACTAGACCCATCGTCGGACTCGTTGCGATGTTCAAACTCGCACGAACCGGATAACCCATCATGAAAATCATTACGAGCAGTGGTGTACCGTAGATAACCTCCGTGAAAACATTTGTAAAGGCCTTCAGAAAACCACTTTTAGATATAGAAAAGAAGTAAAAGACTAATCCCAGCGTCACACTGCCAACCAAGGCGATAAAAGACACCTGCACGGTGGTAAAGAAAGCGGCCCGAATAATACCGGACCGCGCAATAATCCCGGAAAAGTCTAAAGATCGTGGTTGACGGACAGCCACAAAAAACGCCCCTGCAATGAAAACAGCGATGGCAAAGAAGTAATTTAAGGCATGATGAAGTTTTCGCACTGTGTTCCGCTGGTTTGCTAAGGTATCCATCGTTGAATCAGCCATGGCTTAATCTTCCGTTAAGAAGAATTCCAAACCGTAGCGATCCAAAATACCACGTACTGTGTCTTCCCATTTCACTGTGAGTTCTTCATAAAGGCCGTCTTCTTCAAACAGCGACGCGACAAAAGTGTTGGCTAAAGCCTGCAGTTCATCTTCACCTTGGCGCATACCAATCGAGATGGGGCTTGACTCAAAAGGATCCCACATAACGATGGTCGTATCCGGATTGACGAGATGGTTTCTAACAACAGGCGATGCACTCATCATCATGATATCGGCATCACCGATGACAACGCGTGATACTGCACTATCTAAATCAGTTGCTTGTGTAACGCGCGTTTCAGGGATGTTGAGTCGCAGTGGCAAGGAGTAAGACACTTGACCAGAAATACCTACAAACTCTGTCGTTTCAATCGCTAAGATATCTTGTACAGTGGAATCTTCGGTAATACCGTTAGCGAGCGCATAGTCACTGTTTACAAGCCCAATGATTTTGAACCACATGTATGGATCGCTGAACATAATGAGTTCTTCACGCTGTGGGGTGCGGCTCATTGATGCGATGATAACATCGATGTCGCCTAAGTTGAGTGCATCGATCAGACCCGCAAAGTCAACATCGACAATTTCCACTTCACAACCTAAGAATGCGCCAAACGCTTCGGCAATGTCAACACTGATACCCATGGGGTTGTCGGACTCATCACGGGTTTCAAAGGGCGGATATACAAGGTTCATTCCTACTTTTAACGGTTGCGAGCCATCTTGACACGAAAGCGCGCTAGGAACGCTTGACTGTCCACAGGCTACTAACAGGAACGTAAACAATACACTGATGAATAGTAACATTTTTTTCATCGTTAATCTCCTCATTTTCTTCTTTTTTTGCACGCATACAATTATTTTGTATGTCAGCAAATCTATCATGATTATATTATAGAAAAGGTTTCTTTGGCAAGCAAAATGCCTTGACTCAAAACTTCACCAACACCGTCCACCTATAGAAAAGATAACGTCTGCAAACCGAACAATCTCGGTTGCAGACAATTATCATTCGTTTTTAATATGGATAACATTTTTGCTTTTCTTGATGGAAAACTCAGGCATGGCTTGGACAAAGTTTAAAGCTCGAACGTTTTGTCCATAGTTTCGCGGATGAAAGCCGGGAAACTTCTTTAGCAAAAGATTGGCAACGACACTCCAGTACGCATAGCCATCGTCCTCAAGATTGTCTTCAATGATTTGATGTAGCTCTTTCTTGATTTTTTTGAGCGGTGTAATGCTACTCACGTCCGGTTTGCCTTCGGGCTTTTGGTTATTAGGTTTTCGCTTGGGTGTCTTGTCTTTGGTCTCCCGGGCATCCTCAATGGCAGAAAGCATCTTGTCAAGATAAGAAAACGCTTCACAGGAATTGACCAGTGCAATGGGGGTTTTGCTTTCGCCCATACCGAAAACGAACATGTTATCTTCGCGCAAGCGGGTCACAAGTTTCGTAAAGTCCGAATCGCTGGTCACGATACAAAAACTGTCAACTTTTTCCGAATACAGGATGTCCATTGCATCAATAATGAGCGTGAAGTCTGAAACATTTTTACCTGCTGTGTAGGCATATTGTTGTACGGGCGTCAAACCAAACTCATTGATTTTGTTCTTCCAAGCGCCGAGTTGGTCGGTTGTCCAATCGCCATAAACACGTCGGTAGTTGATTTTTCCGTACTTATTGGCTTCATCGATAATGATTTCGATGTAGCGGGGTGAAATGTTTTCAGCATCAATAAGCAGTGCGATATTGCGGCCTTCAACTTTCATCGTCCGAATCCTCTCCAAACTCTGTATATTTTGTTGCGTTGCCTTTGGCTTTGTGAATCGGATACTTGACTTCATTCTTGGCAATTTTTTCAAGAATGATGGTTTCAAGGTCAAATCCGTAATGATCTGACAACAATAGACAGTAGTTCAGGATATCGGCCAGTTCTTCTTTGACACGATCTACATCCTTTGCCTCGGGTTCCCATTGAAAAAGCTCCAGAAGTTCCCCAGCCTCAATCGTGATGGATTTAGCCAAGTTCTCGGGTGTATGATACGGTTTCCAATCGCGCGCATCGCGAAAGGCTCGCAATTTTTCAAGCAATTTTTCCATAGTGGCTTCAGCCTCGACTTTCCATCAGTTCAAATACCGCTGATCCTTGGACACTTTGGGTGTATAGGTGATGTTTTCAAGCGCAATGCCATAGTATGTGTGAACATAGTAGACATCGACAAGATGGGTGTGAATGTGGGCACTCCGGTGAATGTGTCCCTGACTGTCAAAGACGATTTCAAGGTGCCCGACCTTGTTGAGTTCAACACCATCGGTCAAGAGCTTGACACTGGTCTGATGAGATTTGGCAAATTCAGCGATGGCGACGTAGTCCTCTTCTTCAAGCGCGATGATATCATGTGGCAGTTCAAGTGCCTGATCGGCCTCAAACATGAACGTGTCATCGAGTGAATGCATGAGCGCATGGACTTCATCAAGTTGGACTTGTCGGTCCAAGGCGTCTTTGAAACGTTCTTTCATGGCGGCATTTTCAAAAACAGCCACACTGTAAGCATTGATGAACGGATCCACGCCATGGATACTTGACAAATCATAAAACTCGGTGTTTTCAAGCTCGTATATCGCACTCTCATCCATGTTTAAGACCAACTTGACCACCAGCAAGATATCTAAAAGTTGTAAGACCGGCTTGCGTTGCAATGCATCATAATCTTTTAATGTGAGACCGAAAAGATCTTTCGCTTCAAAGTCAATGAGACGCATCAGTTCAAGGGTGAACTCTGCATCACGAAAGAGCAGCTGATGGCTGCTTTGATAGCCACGCGTTGTCTTGAAAAAGGGACTGGCGCCCTTTTCCTGAAGATAATACAAGTAACTAGGCTTCGCGGCATGGCGCAAGGCCTCATGAAAAAAAGTCAGCCCGAACTCATTATGATGGTTGACATCGAGATGGCGTTCAATCATGAAATCAATTGTTGTTTTGAACAAGGCCTCATCTTCAATTCTTAGAACCGGTATGAATGACTCGGTCGCAAAAAGTTCTGCGAGATCATCAATAAAGGCGATGTGATGAATCATCGTTTGATGATAGGCGATAATTTCATAGATAATCGCATCGTGTTTCAAGTGCTTTTTGAAGCCTTTTTGTTTTAGCAAAAACTCAAACGCCTTGTTCTTTTCCAAGGACAGTCGAAGCAGTTCGAGTTTGAAATCTGGCGCGATGCCATAGGCTTTGTAATACTCGATGAAGTACTCCGCTTCTTTCGTTTGCAACATGAACTCGTAAAGCAGCAAATATTGCTCATCGCTAAAGGGCAAGCGTTCTAAAGCATCGAACAACAAGTTTTCTCGTTCAAAAATGACGAGAATCATCGGCAGGGTCAGTTGAAAAGGATTGATAAACTCCGTGTAATCATACGTATTGATCAAGTACTCAAAAATAGCCTCGGCATTGTACGCCGCACAAATTTCAATCGGATCAATCATCAACATCTCGTCCGCGAACGGCTCGAACACTTGTACGAAAGCTTCAAGATCATCTGCGATAATGCTTTCTGCATAGGGTGTTATATCCACGAGGTCTTGCGAAAGGAAAAACTCTTTGTATTGTTTGATCATCGATGTCCACCTTTCTGAACAAATCACATTCATTGTATCACAAGAACGCTCAAAAAACTACACTTCACGGTCAAAGTCACTCATCGCTCTTTATCTGATGTATCCCCGGTTGGATCATCGAGACCAAGCCGTTCTTCGTCATCATCTTCAGGGTTGAAAAACTGCGCCAACATTTCACCGAGTGCTTCATTTTGATCCATATCCTTGAATAACGTCTCAAACGATGCCGAATCCGCCGTGATGCGATCATCAAACAACATGATTTCACTCGCGCTGAACATGGCTGAAAAATCCATCTTGAGAATCATGGACCGAAGCAAAGCTTTGCCA
This sequence comes from Acholeplasmatales bacterium, assembly GCA_007694145.1. Classification (GTDB taxonomy): domain Bacteria; phylum Bacillota_I; class Bacilli_A; order Izemoplasmatales; family Izemoplasmataceae; genus SKGI01. The sequence goes on from RECF01000043.1 coordinate 24,822, forward strand.
AGAACTTTCAGCAAGACACTCAAGTAGTAAAAGATGACCACTGGGGCAAACAGTAAAGATACGAGTATGGTGAGCACATTGACCATCCGTCGTCGCCAGCTGGACACCCGGTTGCGAAGCACCATCATCTTGAGATGAAAGCGGATAAACATCTTAAAAAAGGGCGCGGTGATTTGCTCGATGAAAAAGACCATCCATGTCACGATGAACACAGCTGTGAACACGATGAGCACAAAGGGTAATAAAAGTCCCTTCAACACCATTTCGAATCGGCGAAAGCGTTTGAAGTGAACCAGTTGCCTGTAGCCATTGAAAGCTTGATAAACCGTTTGTTTCATCGTGCTGCCTCCTTGATTTTTAGCGGGTTTCCAACGAAGGTTTGCATCATCTTCATCAACGAATCATAGCGCGCCTCAACTTCAGTTTGGGCACTCTTTGAAAGACCATGAACAATCTCATTGCGTAAAACGCGGGCACTCTTTGCCCCGCGGCGACGATGGATGGCGTTGGTGTTGAAAAGCAAATCGAGCTGGTTTAGGCCAAGTTGATCGTGTCCTTCAAAGAGACTCTTTAGCTCTTCCACATGCACTCGGCCTGGATAAGCGTTGTTTTTAAGCGCACTGAAGTGGATGGCATTGACAGCTTGAATCAATCGCGTTTCAGTCAAAACTTGCCCGACATGTCGCACTAATTTTTGGTGTATGAGATCACGGTTGTGCGCAAGGCGTGCCTTGCGAATCAATGTCAGCGCCAGCGTCTCGCATTGAAAATAACCATGAAGAAAAGATTGAACCGCTTCACTGAGCGGCTGACTCAACTGTGTGTCAAGCGTACGGCGTGCTTGTTCAATCAAGGACATGTTGACCCTCCCGTCTAATCCATGTCCATTATAGCACAAGGCGGCCAGAAAAAAAGCGGCGGCACAGTCACAGCCGCTTCTTCCTATTGGCGATTTTTGCAAAGACACCTAAAGCAATCGAGACAGCCGTCGACCTCGATACTGCCTTGTATGCGTTCTTCCACCGTGCCGCACGATTTAGCAGAACAGTCCGGATTTTACCTACTGGTTCAATAATGAAGATGCACGTACCGCTTAGTATTCGACGGCTTCGGTTGCATCATACCGTAGAGCTTCGCGACGTGCATGGTAATGTCTTCAATCAGCGGAAGTGTGACTTCGACATTTTTCATGCTTTGTAGACAATCTTCTATTGATGGTGGCAACTAGGCGGTGTGGGCGTAGCGTGAATCAAATCGGTATTGAGCCTCTTGAATCGGTCGTGCCGACAGACAGGCGTAAGTTCTGCAGGATGAGAAAACAAGATGATCCACTTGCCTTGATATGCTTCAGGAAAGCAAACAGTCTCTTGGGTCGTCACCGATAACGGCATCTGAGCCACCGTGTCATCGAGCGTTTGCCCGTAAAAGACACTACCTAATCATACTTAAGAGCTAAATCGGCTATTTTTGACACGACGCGCACACACCAAAATACGTAAGTTGTACTTGGTTGATTTGCCAAGCTGCTACATACTTCGGGTCAAGGGCTGGTGGTATGATTTCCAAATCATCAATTTGACCGCATGCCGTGCACTGAAAGTGGGCGTGCGGAATCGTCCGGATATCATAATGCTTCTGATGATTGAGAATGAGTTCGGTCACCAAGCCTTTTTCGACAAACAAGTGTAAGGTATTGTAAATCGTTGTTTTCGATAAGGTTGGAATTTCCGGTGCGAGGACCTTGTAAATTTTATCGACATCGGGATGGTCCATATGTTGCTTGAGATAATCGAAGACTTTCATGCGTAGATACGATGGTTTGATGTCATGTTGTCTCAAGATTTGGTCAATACCATTCATGCAATCACCTCACTTTTGTAATGATTACATTTTAATTATACGCTCATGTTGTACATTGTCAAGCCTTTGTCGGTTCGACGCGTTCTGGTTGCACAACGTCCCTAGTGTGATTATAATAAGAGTATGAAAGAGGTGAGTCGACATGACCATTAAAACAGGCATTCGCGCTTTTTATGTCGGTGAGAACCAACAAGAACCCGATGCCATCATCACGTATACCGAAGAAAATGACACAACCATCGTTGCCAATAGCACCTATGTTGACCCGAGTTTGCGTGGTCAACAAGTCGCAAAAAAACTGCTCGACCGTCTCGTTGAACATGCCCGTGAGCACGGATTGAAAATCCGTCCGACCTGCTCATATGTCGTGAAAATGTTCGAACGGGACAAGCGTTTTGCCGATGTGGCGTTAATGGACTGAAAAAGAAGGCATCCCGCGCGGGATGCCTTCTTTTTTTGTGGCGCGAATTTGCGATTAGAACAACCAACTGACAAGGAGAGGTAAAACCGTCATCAGTAGACCGGTGACGAGGCAAAATATCCAGCGGCGCCGTTCGTTTTGATACAATTCCCGACGGGGCGTCGTCAAGGTCAGCATGACACCGATCGCCGCACTCGGTACAATAAAAATCCGCAAGTTCAAGGCAATAGCCAAGTCCGGCTGCAAGATTGAACTTACCAAAGTGATGCCGAACATGATGATGCTCGCCCATATGAATAACGACGCGGGAAACAGATTGTTGCTGGATGTTTGCATGAAATTCCTCCTCGTTTATTCGCGGTGCTTGAATCCTCTATATAATAAACTATCCGACATCGCAACAGATTTCCAAGGCGATGATATCACTGACATGGACGCTCTCATTTGTCATGATGATGGTCTTATGAAACGGATCAAACCCAAGAATTTGACCGTGCTCTTGTACTTTGCGTCCACTGCGAAAAAATGTGATGCAAACCTGGCGTTTCGCAACAAACGCCTCTTCGAAACGGTATTGCATGAGGCTGTAATCATCCTCTGAAAGTTCCGGCATGTCCGGTGGGGCGGTTTTAAAAACATCCGCGAGATCCCCGCCTTGTTCCGGCAAGGACTGAAAAGGTAGCCACTTCAACATTCTTCGATCAACATACGGTTCAGCCACGATGACCACCGACCAACGTCGTCCGTTCAAGATACGTCCCTTCTTCTAACAACGAGGACAATCGAACGACACTTTGTTTGCCAAAACGCTGGCGGACGCCGTCAATGGCCGTCCAAAGGTTGGCCCGTCGCACTTTCCGCTCAACATTCTCAAAAAAAGACAGTTGGAACATCCCGATGTGCTCATGGAGTCCAGTCGCCCGCAAAAAGACCTGACGAATGGGTGAACCGTCATAATGTTTCACAAACAAGGTCAACGTCATTTCAAGCAAGGTTTCAACATCATCGGTCGGTTCATCCACTGAACATTGCCGTGAAAACCCGCCACCGACTGACTTGCTGTAACCGATGCCAAGATGCAGTGTTTTGGCGCGCTTGCGGACAAACCTTAACTTTTCAGCTGTTTCGTCAACCATCTCGAGTAAGATTTGCTCGATCGAGTGTGCATCGTAATCCTGATATAGCGTTTGGCCTAAGCCCACACTTTTCATGGGCATCCGCGTGCCGCTCTTGTCGCTGATTATTGTCATGTCGATCCCGTGGGCATGAAAATAAAGTTCCTCACCCATAATCCCAAACAAACGCTTCAGTGTCTTTCTTGAACTATGCGCCAAATCATGGACGGAAAAAATATTCAGCTGATTGAGCCGTTTTTCCATTCTTGGACCGATGCCCCACATCGCCGAGAGCGGACGGACGGGCCATAACATGCCTGGCACATCGCCATAGCGCATTTCCGCAATGCCATCTTCGGCTGTTTTGCTATATAAGTCAAGGGCCAGTTTGCTGAGTAAGAGATTGTCGCCGATGCCAACGGTCGCCGGAATGGCTGTTCTTGATAAAATCGCATCTTTAATGGTGTGCGCCAACTGCTGTGTTGTCATGTGATAATAATTCAGGTAAGCCGTCACATCGAGAAAGGCTTCGTCAATACTATAAATATGCAAATCTTCGGGTGCGACATAGTCAAGGTAGATTTCGACAATCTTTTTCGAAAACCGCAAATATTCACGCATGCGAGGTGTGGCGATAATCATGTGGTCGACGGTGGGCATCTCATGAAGTCGCCCTCGACTCTTGAAACCCTGCTGTTTTAGAAAAGGCGTCACGGCGAGTACGACACTGCCACCGCCACGTTCGGCATCCGCAACAATCAGCGGTGTTTCAAACGGATCGAGCCCACGCAAGACGCACTCGACCGACGCAAAGAAACTCTTCAAGTCGATACATAAAACATGCCGGTAAATCTTATAGTCTTCCACATCATCACCCCCTATGCTTGTTTCGTATCTCATTATACCAAATAAAACTTTCAAAAATGAGCCTTGACATCTTCAGGAAGTTTTGAAATGAAAGAGCCGTCTTGCTTGACGGCTCTTTATAATGTAATTTAAATATCAACGCGTGTCTTGTGTAAAAAGACGGATATGACGCATAGGGCGCGGGTCATCGCAGTCGACACCTGAATTGAAGGACCGGTTTTCAAACCATGCCTCTACCGCCACCGGTTGACCCGATTTCAACGCTGGTCCAAAATAATCGAGTAACGTGCGTGTCAGCGCATAGGCATCGAGATACAAATCATCGACACTTTTGCTTGAGGGGACGCCGGTCACTGGATGAAACCAGGTGGTATGGGTACGGTTGAGCACGTCAAAATCAGGCGGGGGGGTGCGAAACGACAAATCTTCTAAAAACAAGTCGCGCCCACTTTCCTTGCGATCAAGCCAACGATATACACGGCGTTTCAACCCCGTCCGATCACGCATAACATGGCGGATAATGCGGCGCATCATGGTGTGCCCCTTGACAAAGAGCGTGCCGCCGTCTTCAAGTGACAATGTGAACCGGACCAGATGATCATAAAACTTTTGCAGTTCTACAGGTGTGCGGCGGATGGGCAACGCGCGGTGCAAGGGATAGCGATACGCCGGTTTGCCCGTTTGCTCGGTCATCAATCTCACATCGATGGCCCGCTCAAACTTCAAATGTAGTCCACGCATCACAGCGGTCTCAGGTTTTTTTTCGTCGTAAACACCGACATGGTGATACACGTAGGGATGAAGATGACGGTCAAGGGCGTAGTGACACAAAAATCCCGCAAAATACGCTTCAAGCCAAGGACTCGGATAGCGTTGCACATAGTCGATGGCCGCCGCAAACATGACATTGATGCGTGTGTCGTGCAACCGGTCACCGATGTGCCGCGATATTTGACTGCGCGGACCGAGTACGTTGTAATAGTAAGGGTCCGGACCTTGAGCCCCCATCAAAAACGCCGCATGGTCGTAACCATATGCTTCGGTTTCTAGCACATCACAGGCGAGCTTGTAGTGCATGTAAATATCAGCCACCGCCGGTTTGCCTCAATTCCGCAAGTTTGGCCGCGAAAAAATCTGGCAATGGGGCAGAAAAGCTGAGTGCTTCACCTGTCTTGGGATGCTCGAAACCGAGTGTGCCCGCATGCAAAAACTGACCGTGTCGAATATCAGTCCGACGTTGTCCGTATTTGGGATCGCCGTAAATCGGATAACCGATGTACCGCATGTGTACACGAATTTGATGCGTCCGTCCGGATTCAAGGCGGCACCGCACAAATGTGTGGGCTGGAAAACGTTCAAGCACTTCGAAATGGGTGATACTCGGTCGTCCGTCCGCCACGACAGCCATATTTTGCCGCTGCTTCTTGTCGCGACCAATCGGTGCGTCAATCCGCCCTTTGTCATGTGGAATAACCCCATCGACCAAGGCGAGATACTCCCGTGTCATCTTATGGCTTTTCAGCGATTGTTGCAAGTGGCGGAGCGCCTTAGTTGTTTTAGCTACGACAAGCAAGCCACTGGTTTCCTTGTCGATACGGTGTACGATGCCTGGACGCAATGCTTCATCTTCGGCCAACTGGTCAGCCTGAGCCAGCAACCCATGCACCAGCGTAACGTCTTTTTGTGTAGCGGAAGGATGGACGGTCAGACCTGAAGGTTTGTTGACGACGATCAACGTCTCATCTTCATAAACAAAATCCAAATCAAGATGCACCGGCTCCACGGCTATGGGTTCAGTATCGGGACACAACACTTCGACACGCTCGCCACCCTTGACGGTTTGGCTAGCCTTCGCGATGATGCCATCGACCCACACCTCACCGGCATCAAACCGTTGCTTAAGGTACGTGCGCGACCAATCCTGACTGATGTCGCTCAAAGCCTTGTCAAGGCGCTGACCGCGCTGTTCAGGTAATAACTCAACGAGGGTTTTCTTCATGAACATCCTCCAATACGTCTGAGGGTATGGTGGGTTCTGTGGTCGTTTTACCATCTAAAAACAACATATGATACGCAAAGGCGAACATCCCGATAGTCAGGGCGATATCGGCTACGTTGAATACCGGGAAGTTGTAACTAAAAATGTACACATCGATAAAATCGACGACAAACCCTTGTCGAACACGGTCGATAAAATTCCCCAGCGCTCCACCCGACAGCAACATCAACCCCGTAGAATAGAAAAAGCGTTGCCGGAAATGCATATCTTTGGCCAAATACGCGAAAACCCCAAGCGCAAATACGGTGATGAGAATGAAAAAGACCATTTGGCCTGAAAAGACCCCCCACGCCGCACCATCGTTGCGGTGGTGTGTCAAATATAGAAAACCTCGTATGATAGGATATTTCGCAGTGGCTGCACCTTGAAACGGAATGGCCCACTCAACGATGTATTTGGTTACTTGATCGAGCACAATCAACACTGTAATAAGGCCTAAGGCCCAATAGTGATCTTTTTTCATACGTTCAACTCCTAGATGAAGGTCGGGGTAATCACGAGGATCAATACCGTACCGATAATGAACAAGATGCCGGCAAAAACAGCGCCGAGACTTAAAGAGACCTCAAAAGGTCGCAACCGACTTTGAGGTCGGTAGTTTTTCAATGTAGCGCCATAAACATAGACACCTAACAACACAGCAACCATGACGAGCCCATTGATGATAAACAAATAAAGATAAACAACGCGGATATAAAGCAACAACAAGTTGATACACAACATCACAAACGGCGCGACCGCCAAAAAACCAAGTGCAAGACCAAATGGCAAGGCCCGTAAATGATGTGAAAGTGCGAAATCCCGACGAAGCTGCGTGAGCACACGTTTAAACATCTTCATCCTCCGTTTCAAGGGCGAGCAAATATGTGACTGCCTCAAGCCAGCTTGAGACCCCAACCAGGCGCATTGAAGTATCCAATGTTTCCATAGTCCGCAAAGCGACTTGATAATTGTCGTTGACAGAGCTGTCATTCAACCGTGGAACAAACAAGATGTCTACGCCGGCACGATGCGCGGTGATTACTTTTTGCTTGACCCCACCGATCGGGCCGACAGAGCCGTCAAGTTGAATGGTCCCCGTCCCGGCCACTTTGAGTCCTTGGGTAGCGTCCTGCTCCGTCAAGACATTGTACATATGAAGAAACTGCATGATGCCACCGCTTGGCCCCCCGACGAACGTCGGCTTGACCTCATAGGGCATTTCAACAGCTACAAGATGATAGTACGTACTCAAACTTAATCCGAAACGACATTGGCCATTGATGTCTTGCTTAAGAATCTCATGGTCACGATATACGCCCGCTTCCGTGCGAACCGTAAAAGTATGCGTTTCGCCGCAGGTCGTCTGACCGATGACCTGGTGCACCAACGACCTACCTTCTTCATCGACCAAAGGGTGTCCGTTGACCATCACAACATGGTCACCTAAATCGATCTCATCGTTGCTTATATAATCATAAATCAACGTGATGCGTTGCTGGACTTCATATTCCACATCGAGGCCAAGCGCCTGATAAGCGGTAATGATTGCCGCGTTCCAGGCGTTGTCGCGCGCGAGCTGACCCGACCGCCAGTTCACCGCATCACTGACGCCACGCCTTGATTCAGGCAAGATACTATAATCGATTGAACGATCAAAATAGCTGACCATCAATTGAAAAAAAGTCGGTCGGTCAATCGCCATCACATAAATGGTGTGAAAGCTACCTTCCGCGTCATACATCGTTTCAAAAACAACCTGATCGCTGACTTGTTCGAGTCCACCGGGTGTCACTAAAGAAAAGTCGATCCGATATGTGAACAAGAAGACCGCGACGCCATAAGGCACCGCGAGCAGCAGCAACACCCACTTGATTCGCTTAAGCAGTTCAATCATGATGCAGTACCACTTTCACAGCAGGCATCTGCCGTAGTGAAACCCCGGCATCGCGCAACATACGCATGCTTGCCTGCACGCTTTCTGCCTCTTGATATTTGTTGGCGGCATAGACAATTTCCCGAATTCCGCTTTGTATTATCAACTTGGCGCATTCATGACACGGAAACAAAGTGACATACAAAGTGGCTTCGTCGAGGCTGACCGTGCTGTTCAAGATGGCATTGGGTTCAGCGTGAACAACATAGGGGTACTTGGTGTTCAAAAACGTCCCCTCGCTTTCCCAAGGATAGTCATCGTCACTTAAGCCGATTGGAAAGCCGTTATAACCTATCCCGACAATCCGTTTCTTCTGATTGACAATACAGGCGCCGACTTGCGTGTTTGGGTCTTTGCTTCGCATCGCGCTCAGTTCGGCGACACCCATGAAATATGCATCCCATTCGATATAGTCTTTGCGTTTCATGGCAACCCCCTTATTTAATGCGGCTCACGCTCGACAAGTTGACGTGACAATAGCCGTTTTTGTTTTTGTCAAGATAATCTTGATGATAGGCTTCTGCTGGGTAAAATGTTGCGGTCTGTTTAACATCGATATGCACCTTGCGGGTGTACTGTTTGGCAAGTTCGACGAGATAGTTTTCAATCATCGGTACTTCTTCTGCGGTAAAGTTATAAAGACCCGTCCGGTACTGAACACCGATATCCGGTCCTTGACGGTTTCGAAGCGTCGGGTCGACAATGTTGAACAAGTGGTTCAACAACGTGACCAGCGTGACTACGTTCTCGTCATACTTTACCCAGACAGCTTCCGCATGCCCGATGCCAGCACACACTTCCTCATACGTCGGGTGTGGTTTACGACCGTCGATGTAGCCCACCTCGGTATCCACCACCCCTTCAACCAGTTTAAAATAGGCTTCAACACCCCAAAAACATCCACCGGCAAACACGATGGTTTTCATACAATCAATCCTCCAATATTGTTTTAACAATGTGGCTTGCCGCAAGCAGCCCTGCCGTCGCAGGTACGAACACCGTTGAAGCCGGAATCCGCACGCCGGGTTGCTTGTGCGGTCGTTCCTTTGAGAACACACAAAGGATGTCTGCAAGACGGATGCCATCCTTTGACAAAGCTTGTCTAAGATTTCTTGCTAAGGGATCGTCATGTGTTTTATCCAGTGTCGTAATCGTTAGCGCTTCGGGTGAAAACCGATTCCCCATACCCGTCGCGGTCAAAACCGGAATCTTGCGGTCAAGACAGTTTTTCAGAATGTCGACTTTCCATGTGAGTGAATCAATTGCGTCAAACACATAATCCACCGGTTGACCGGTGAAGAACCGCGCACGCGTCGTTGCGTCATAATAAGTCGGCACACTGTCAACCTTGATGCCGGGTCGGATTTCCCGACAACGGGCCGCCATGACGTCCGACTTGCTTTGTGTCAACGTTGACTGCAAGGCCATAATCTGGCGGTTAAGGTTAGAAGGTGCTACCACATCACCATCAACAATGATGAGGTGGCCTATACCACTGCGCGCAAGCGCCTCCACTGCATAAGACCCGACACCACCACAACCGAAAACGACGACAGTCGCGTCGTGTAAACGTTGGAGTCCATTTGAGCCGATGAGCGGTTGCAAGCGCTCTGACCACGCTGTTTTATCGCACATCAAATAACCTGACATGATACACCCGATGCCCCAAAATCGTCATCAAACTGTAGTTGCTGACGAAGAGCACCAGCACAAGATGCGGAATCCAACTTGTTGACACCTCGAGCACGTCGGTCAAAAACATCACCGTGCCTAAAATGCCCAACCCGCTCATCAAAAAGGCGGCCGCAAACTCTTTCCGGTATTGCGAAGCGATGGTCCGGCTCTTCTTCCGATAGCCCACCAGCAACAGCCCCGTCCAAAGCAAGCCCACGATGAACCAGCCTGCTAACGGGCCATACACCCTAATCCCGGGG
>RECF01000041.1 GCA_007694145.1 Acholeplasmatales bacterium
AAGAACTGAGCGAGGCCGCCGTGACGCCCATTCGTTATGGGGGTGATGAGTTTACAGTTTTAATGCCAAACACACCCTACGATCAAGCTTTGAAAACCGCTAACACGTTGATGGCACGTGGTGAAAAACATGTGATTAAGGATACGGTGGCATCACTTTCAGCGGGGGTGGCAACTCGGACAAGCCTTGATGAAACGTTGCAATCGACATGGATCAGGGCCGAGCAAAACATGTACGCCATCAAAAGGACATATCATAAAAATACGGCAGCGGGTACGTAACCGCTGCCGTATTTTTCGTTTTTATCTTTTCGAACCCATTTTGATGCGTGGATCCATGACGGCATAGACCAAATCCACCATCAGCACCATCACCAACCCGAAGATGATGTAGAAAACACAGACCATGACGGCAAGACGCACGTCGATGTTGATGAAGTGAAAGTCCATCATGGGCGAAAACAAGGCATCGGCGAGCAACTTGGATACACCAGGAATATTGTTGATGCGCTCAACAAGAAACGAACCGGTTAATACGAAACCAAACGTTGGGGCGATTTCTGGCATAATCGGGACAAGGCAATCCTTGATGAGATGCCGATAGATAATTTGGCTGTTGGTGAGCCCCTTGGTTTTCAAGAGTAAAATGTAGTCGGATTCAAGCGCTTCAATGACCTCGCCACGCATCAAGGCGATGAACTTAGCCATCGGCATCAACATGAGCGCGGCGACGGGGATGACGTAGGACTTCCAGCGCATGATGACACCCGCTTCACTTGAGGGTGGAATCGGGGGCAAGAGGTTCCAGCGGTAGCCGAGGAAAATCATGAAGAGAAACACCCATATGTAGTTGGGAATGGAACCAAACACCAGAGATGGGATGGTAATCACCTTGTCGATCAAAGTATTACGTTTGACCGCAGCGAGTGTTCCCAAAAGAATGCCCAACACCATATAGACCACGAAAGCGATGAGGTTAATGCGCAAAGTGTGGGGTGCTTTTTGAACCAACAAGTCCCAGACGCCTGTCTGCGACCCGCGCGCATTACCCCAGTCCCAAGCAGTTATGATGCCGCGCCAATAGAAAAGGTATTCTGCATGAAGCATGCGCATGTAGTCCCAAAAGGGGACTTTGATCGACCAGGCACGCCATTGAGCGATGCTGGTACTAAAGTATAGCAAAGTGATAATCAGGTATAAAATGACAAACAGCCAGACCGTTCTTAACAGAATGTATTTGACCACGTTTCCACCTTCTTCCTCGCATCAGTTTTAAGTCCACACGGGTTAATAACATTCGTCTTTTTGGTATTTAAAATCAATTATAACATGGCAGGGGGGTAAAAAGCGGGAAACAACTAAGTTGCATAAAAACCAGTGTGATGCGCATGAATGGCTTCATTTAAAGCAAAAAGACCCGAGTATTTGGATATACTTGGGTCTTTCAAACGGTGTGAGCATCCGGGGAACGTTGATAGGATTGGATAACTTAAGACGTCTTCTTACCCCGTTGTTTGTCAAGATACATGGCTAAATCGGAACGTTTTAAAATATCACTCGGCTTTTCATCCGCGCCTACTTCATGCCTAGCCATACCGATGGAAGCACGAAACGGATACGGTGTGGCGGTATCTTGTTCTAAAAAACGCTCGATGATTTGTTGTTTGATGGTTTCAAGTTGCGCTGTGTCAAAATGATGGCTTAAACAAGCAAATTCGTCACCACCGATACGATAGCATTCACCATAAGGGGACAAGACGTCGTCAAGAATGGTGTAAGCTTGCTTGATGGCGGCATCACCCTCTAAGTGGCCGTAATGGTCGTTGATGTATTTCAAGTCGTCAAGATCGAAGTAAAGCAAACTAAGCGCGTGTTTTGGTGCATGTTGACCGAACAAAGCCTCAAAGTCACGTTCAAAAGCGTGGCGGTTCTTCGCGCCTGTCAAGGGGTCTTGATAGGCCAAAACCTCGTAAAACTCGTTGCGGAAACTGATCTTGTAACGTTGAATCACAAAAAGAATGTAATTGACAAAGATGAAAAGCATCAAAAACCCAAGACCGAGCGCCGCAAACGTTGACGTAGTCCAAAAATCTCTTGAAGCGAAGCCGACGACCTCTAGCAAGATAAAGATGCCTAAAACGGCCATGACAACGAGTATTTTGACCATGCGCTTAGCGGGGTTGTTTTTGACCTCTAGTCCTAACAAGACAATCGCAATGATGAATGTCACAACCAAAAGCGCAATGGAAACAGGCACAGTCTCAAAAAAGTCATACGATCCAGCAAGATGCAAAGCATAGACGATTGAGGTGTTGATGCCATGCAATACAGCAAGACCCAGCAAAAGCCCACGCCACTTCGGCAACACATCATAGGCAAAGAAAATAAGCGGCGGAATGGCTACCACGGCAATGCTTATGTAAGAAATCGCACCAAGGAGAAACGTGTTACCGGTAAAAAACTGTAGAAGCCGGGACTCACCTAACAACCAAAAACTGAAAAAGATGGCGAATAGCCCCAAATAGGCATGGGTACTCTTGGTTTTCGGCAAGATGAATAGACTCACAATCATGATGGCAACACCAAACAGCAATGTAATCAAGCCAACACTCAACCGCAAACCGTATTGGGTGAAAAGATGCCTGTACAAAGCAGCCGATGTCCCATACTGAACGCTGTTGATATTGACGCTCATCGCGGGATAAGGTGACGAAAAGACCAGCTCAAGCACCGCACCATCCGACCCTTCGGGGATCTCGACGATATGCCAAAGACTAGCATAAGCCGGCTGGTCTTCAAAATCGACGATGTAAAGGGTTATACCATCAAGACGCACTTCTATGTTGGATAATGAGGATCGCAGCAACACCTTTTGACTTGTTGCGAATGTATCGGGTAATGTCTTTTGTAATGTGACCGGTGTCATGACCTGAGCATCGATACGATTGGGTAAGGAGAGCATCGTCGTACCCGTCTCACTGACTACGGTCCAGCCGTCATTAAGGGTATTGGCCCGCTCAAGGTCAAGCGGAACGGAATCGCTCATGAAAACAAAGGTCGGCACAAGAAAAAGCACAAGAAAAAGGCCGATCAAGCCATAAGGCAAATACCAACGCAACCTAAGCATGAACATCCCTCCTTTGACTATCGTTATGGTTTTTCAAATTATACTGCATTGAGGGCTGTTTTACAAGTAAGTTAACTTATGACTAAATCACGAAGGAACATAAATACGCCATGATGTTTATGCGAAGTTAAAAAAATGCTATACTATGTATGTGAACCACAGAAGCAAAGGGGTGAGATGCCATGGTTGCAAATACCAGTGCAGTGAAAGTTGCCGGGATTTACTTTTTGTTCAGCATGATATGGATCATTGTGACCGATTATCTTTTAATGGTATGGATTGACGACATAGGGGACTTCCATCTTTACAGCAGCGGCAAAGGACTTATCTTTATCGCGGTATCGGCGAGCTTGATTTATTTTTTAATTCGGCATGAGCTGCTCAAGTTGCATGCAGCACGTGAAAACATCACCTTGCTTGAAACCCACGACCCACTCACCGGTCTTTTTAACCGCAGCCAGTATGAACAGTCTTTGAAGGCGCTTGATAAGCGACAAGTGCCTTATGGTCTTATCTTGTTTGATATCAACGGTTTGCGGCTAATCAATGAACTATACGATTACGACACAGGCAACGCCTTGCTGCGCGATGTAGCCGGTCGCATCGCAAACGCGATCCCAGCATCTGCCTTTTTAGCCCGTTCAGGCGGCGATGCTTTCGCCGTACTGCTAGAAGATGTCGATGCTGACGAAGTGAAACAGCTTGCCGAAACGCTGCAGGCATCGTTTAATCAGATACAACTGGGTAAGTTGCAAAGCACCATGGCGCTTGGTTATGCCTTCAATGCTACGCAAAAACCCTCTCGCGATGTCGTGGCCGAAGCGGAAAAAGCACTGAGCCAAAGCAAACTTGCCGACAGCACCTCATCATCAAATGCTGTCATCAACTCAATCAAGACGGCTCTTTATGAGCGTAGCGATGAAACAGAACAACATGCGCAACGCATGCAACGGCTCGCGCGCGCTTTCGGGCAAAGGCTCGATTTGCCCTATACGGCTTTGAATGACCTTGAAATGCTGACCATGTTGCACGATATCGGTAAAATTGGTATCGATGATGCCGTGCTCAAGAAACCCGGTCGTTTAACTGATGCTGAGTATGAAATGATGAAACAGCATACGACCATCGGCTACAAAATGGCCACCACCATCCAAGAAATCGAGCACATTGCTTATTTCATTTTGACGCATCACGAGTGGTATGATGGTCGAGGCTATCCTAAAGGTTTGAAGGGTGAAGCGATTCCTTTACTTTCGAGGGTCCTCGCCATCATCGACGCCTACGATGTAATGACGCATGACCGCGTCTACAAAAAAGCCGTCACAAAGCTTGAAGCCATCGCCGAACTGCGACGTTGTCAGGGAACGCAGTTTGATCCAGCCCTCATTGATACGTTCATCGACATGATTAGCAACCAGACCTATGACTGACCCACACAAAAAGACATCCCCGTACCGGTCAGTCTTCCGGAAGCGGGGATGTTTTGATGTCGCCAGTCACGCCCTATCAAAAGTGGTGACTAATATTTGTAGTCTTCAGGATCGATGGCAAACTCATCAGCCAAGGTATCCTTTTCCATGGCTTTGGTGGTCGTATCGGTGCGTGTTGTCCGTTCGATGTTTTCTAGCTTGCGCGCTTTGCGCTGGTTACTTTCCTGGCGCGAAAAATATGAGATAACTGGAAACAGCAACACGACGCCAATCCACAGGGGTAATCCGCCTGACCCTAAAACGAATACGTCGTCGAAGATGTCGAGCAAGATAATGACAAGGAAAATGATTGGAAAGAGATAACGTCTGTTCATGGGAAACACCTCCAGGATGCAGTACCTAGTCCATTATAACGCAGCTTCACTGGACATGCAAGCTTTTGAGCAAGGGATGAGAAGGTGTGCGTTCTTTGAGGAGAACATGTTAAAATAGCTTGAAAAATCAATGTTTTTAGGCTAACCTATACCCATTACGCCACGTGCAGTGGCAAGATGAAGATGAGGAATGATCATGCTTAAACTAAATCATACCGGCACGCGATCCGAACCCGCATACACAAACAAGAACCGTCCGAGTAAAGGCTTCTGGCTGATGACCCTTTATCTTTGGCTCCGCTCATTTCCCCATCTTTTTTGGCGTCGTCATCACTTGCAAAAAGTAAACATGAAAGACATTGAGAAACCTTACTTACTCTTGTCTTCACACGGATGTGTTCTTGATTTCAAGGTGCTTGTAAAAACCTTTTTTCCGAGGACGCCCGGCAATGTCGTCGCGCTTGATGCGGCCGTTAAACGACAAAAACCCGTTGCTTGGACCGGTTCGTTTCTAACAAGGAAGTTCAGCAATGATCCGACGATTGTCAGAAACATGTTGTACGTTCTTCGTAAACAGAAACGGTCCGTATCGCTGTTTGTTGAAGCCCGTTATACTTTGGATGGCCGAAATCAAGTCATTCCCGACAGTCTCGGAAAACTGGCAAAACTGATGGGTGTTCCGGTAGTGGTGTTGCTCAATCCAGGTCATCATCTTGTGAAGCCGTACTGGCACCCCTATCGACGCAAACTTCGCACCCATTCGGTCTTAACACAAATCTTAACGCGCGAAGCGGTGGAAACGATGCCTGTCGAAGCCATCAATGCCGCCATTCACGATGCGTTCGTATATGATGACTACGCTTGGCAAAAAGAGACCGGCACGCTGATTCGAGACAAACAACGCGCCGTCGGACTTGAAAACATTCTCTACCGCTGTCTTGACTGCGGCATAGAACACCATATGACAACAACGATGGATCAACTGATTTGCACTGCCTGTGGATCGACGCATACATTACATGAAACAGGCGACTTGATTGCGCAAACGACACCGCAGACACGAACCGTACCAGCATGGTATGATGCACAAAAAGCAGCCATTGAAACGGAAATCAAAAATGATGCATACGGTGTTGAAGCCGATGTTGACCTTTACATGCTCCCCAACATCAAAGGGTTCATCTCTCTGGGTAAAGCCCGGTTTAAGCATGATGCGAAGGGGCTTGTTTTCACATACAACCATGATGGTGAAGAACGGACTGTTAAGCGTGAACATGCAAAGCAAATGGCGATACATGTCGCATTCAAGCATCATCACGGTCAAGACTTTATCGGTTACACGGTTGATGGTATGACCTATTTTCTTGGTTTCAACGACGC
Source organism: Acholeplasmatales bacterium (assembly GCA_007694145.1). Taxonomy (GTDB): domain Bacteria; phylum Bacillota_I; class Bacilli_A; order Izemoplasmatales; family Izemoplasmataceae; genus SKGI01. The sequence goes on from RECF01000041.1 coordinate 6,311, forward strand.
GGATGTTTCTGTCACGAAAATCTCACTCGCTGTTGAACTGTTTCATCGTTTCGCGAAAAAACGATAACGAAGCTTCTCACACCCCGTCTAGGTCATGTTGAAACAGAAGGGATGAACGACATGTTTGAAACATTGGATCGTCGCAACACCCGTTCAGCGAAGTGGCAAATGGCCATCGAAACCGTCGGCCATGACCAGGTCCTAGCTTTTTCGGTAGCGGATTCTGATTATGAGACTGCCCCGTGTGTCAAAGCAGCCCTTAAAAAACGACTTGACCATGGCGCTTACGGTTACACCTTGGCTGATGACACCTACAAAACCGCCGTACTAACTTGGTTTGAGCGTCGGTATGGCTGGACGACAGTCAAAGAAAACGTTTTGGTGACTTCAAAGGTGTTGACAGCGCTGTCGATTGTCATTGAAAGTTTGACCGATGATAAGGATGCCGTCGTAATCCAGACACCGGTATACCATGTGTTCTATCCCTTGGTCAAGCAACAGCGTCGCAAGTTGGTTGAAAACCCCCTACTAGAAAATGATGGCCGATATCGTATCGATTTCAAGCAATTAGAAGCGTGTTTTGCAGCGGGCGTAAAGATGCTGGTTTTTTGTAGCCCGCACAATCCTGTTGGTCGGGTCTGGCGTGAAGATGAACTTCTCCAACTCATCCATCTTTGCAAGCATTATGGTGTCTGGCTCGTCAGTGACGAAATTCACGCGGATTTGATACTGCCACCGCACCGTTTTTTGTCCGTTGGACAGTATCAAGCACTGTATGATCGGCTGATTGTTGTGCAATCGGCCGGCAAGACATTCAACCTTGCCGGCTTGCAAACTGCCAACCTCATCGTCTTTGACAAGACAGCGCGCACACGCATAAAGCAACGACTTGCGCGTTACTTTCTTCAAGGTTCGAACCTCTTTGGCATTGAAGCTGTCATCGCTGCATACACCGCGGGTGATGTCTGGGTCGATGCGCAGAACCGTCATGTGGATGCTCAGGCAAAAAAACTTGAAACATGGCTGGATAAGTATTACCCGACCGTGAAAATGACACCGCTAGAGGGCACATACCTCGCTTGGTTGAATGTCAGTGCCTTAGATCAGGATGGTACGCAGTTTGAGCAGGCCTGTCACGACGCTGGGGTGGTGGTGTCTGCAGGCAAACCATTTAGTCAACATTATACGAACTGGATGCGCCTTAATCTCGCGTGTTCATCAGAACAACTCGATGAAGGGTTGAAACGTCTTGGGCAAGCTTTTAATGAATTGATGAAACTCTGAAGAAAAAATCCCCGTCAGTCATTGGGGATTTTTTTATGATTGACAGTAGGTAGAGGCGTGTTGCAAAAAATCATGCCGACTAAGCCGGTAGACAATCGCGGTGCGCATACGACCCAGTTGATCTTGCCAACATTCTTTAAGAAGGTTAACCTTTTGAAAGTGTAGCCGTTCATAGACCTTTTGCGCCCGGGTATTTTCGATCATGGTGTCTAAGACGATTTCAGTGATATCAAACTGCGTGAACAAATAGCAAATCAACCATTTGAGTGCATCGGGACCGATACCCTGTCCTTGAGTTGAGGCCACGCACAGCTTGATACCAATTTGCGCTTGCGCATTTTTGATGCGGTGGTGCATTTCACCGATTGGGTGACCGTCGTGTTGTTCAATTAGCCACAAAGTATCCATCTTTGATTGGACGAGCAGGCGTTCTTTTAAGGCGACGTGATTGGTATTAAGTCCCTTTGGAAAACCGGCATGTTCCATAATTTTCCCATCTGCCCACCAGGTGGCGAGCACCGTGGCATCTTCTGGTGTTGCTGGACGAATCCGGCATGACTCAGTCGTGTACATCATAAGGGTTTCGCTCTTTCAAAGTGTTTCATGAGCGTCTCAAACTGATTATGATAATCACGTTTGGCATGAAGAAAAGCCTGCAGCTCGTAAATCATCTGAAACAAGACAGCCCGCGACTCAAAAGCCGGTCGATCCGCAGGTAGTGGTTTTTGACGATAGTCTTCAAGCAGTGTCTGCAAGCGCTGCAACTGGTCGGTTGCTTTGTCCGCTTCACCGATGTCTGGTATGAGTCGCTCGATGTAATCGGCTAGCGTTTGGGCGTGAGGATGCTGGATTTCAAGATTGTCAAGCAGTTCATGGAGTCGACTGACCCGGCGCATTTGCATGTCACGCATGCGCAAATAGTGGATGAGGCGATGGGCCTTATCAAACACCAGATCTTTGTCTGCCTCCGTACCTGAATGGATTAACTTTCGCAAGGTTTTACGCGCGTCATCAAGTGTGCGATGTCGCTCAGGGTCGCTGACCGTTTGTCTTAAGCCGTCCACAACGCTTTGCATGGCTTCTTGGATGATTGCGTCAAGCTGTTTCGCATACTGAAGCAAGACCGTTTGGCTACGCATCGGATAGATCAGGCTAAGACCAAGCGCGACCGTGACGGCAATAACCATCAGCAAAGCACTGTTTAAGAGCACATTGAGGTCAAAAGCCAGCGGGACGAGTAAATGACTGGCGAGCACTAGACTAGGGACTATCCCGGCCTCTATCTTGAAAGTAAAGGACGCGGCGATAAAGACCATCGCAAACATGACGAACACCCAGTTTTCATAACCAAATAGCAGGAAAAAGAGCGTACCAAGTGTCAACGCCATCAGCGCGTCAAGCAAGCGCTTGCCGGCGAGGACAAACGCATCGACTCGGGTCGACTGGACGGACAATACGGCGAGAATCCCGGCTGCAAGTGTCTGATTAAGACCCAGTAAACCAGCCAATCCATAGCCAAACAGCATCGCCAGCCCCATCTTGATGCCCGTGTGAATGGGACGGTTCATGAAACCACCTCTTACTTGTCATGTGTTCAGTGTCAATACGCAATACAGTGCATGCACTGACTTCATTATAGCGAAACAAATCGTGTGTGACAATGCTTGGCTCAAATAAAAGACCTTCCACTAGAAGCAGGAAGGTCAAATAGTTACTCGGTCAAGATGACACGGGCGGGTGAAGCTTCAACACCTTGTATTTTAAGAGGCAGGCATATCATGGTGTAATAGCCTTCGCGGACGGTGGCAAGACGTAACCCTTCAAGGATGACAATCCCTTGCTTAAGCAGTGCTTTATGGGTAGGTTGTCCGGCTTGATTGCGTTCAATACCCAGCGCATCAATCCCCACACCCCGCACCTTGCATGCAGCAAGATGACGCGCTGCATCTTCGGCAAGATAGACAAAGTCGAAGTCGAAGGCATCTGTTTCGCTGTTTACCGTCTTCAACAACACGAAACTATCTGGCTTGACGGCATACGACTTGAGATCATCGGCGGTGATGGCTGTTTTGACATGACTCAAATCGAGAACCATGGCTTCACCAATCAACGTTTCAAGATTTTCCGTATCCGAGTTGTCCCCATCTTCAAGTACGTGCAACGGGTAATCGACATGGGTCCCAGTATGCAGGTTCATGGATACGTCGGTTTCGTAGCCCCCCTCTTTTGCAAACGTTCTGACGACTGTGAAAACAGGTTTCTTTTCCGGTTTGTTTTTATAGACAGCCATATCCGGATGGACTGTCATGCTGATGTCATAAATCATCCAATCGCTCCTTTGCATGGTTGATGATGATGTCTTTGAGTTCCTCGTACGTATCGTAGAAAATAAGCGGTTTGTTTGCTTGGCGCAGAGGTTCAATCAGCTGCCAAGCCGTTTCAATCTCATCCCAACGTGCAAATAGACCACTCTGGCGCTTATAAAGGTCAAGGATAAGTTTTTCATAGGCTTCTGGAGTATTACCGACAGCTTGACAGGAGTGACAGTAATCAAGCACGGCGGGGGTGATGGTTTCTTGTAGTCCTGGTCGTTTCACGTTGAACTGGATGCTGACCCCTTCTTCAGGGGCGACTTTGATGTGCAACTTGTTGTGGTCGGTCTGAAACAGCCGTTTCGTATCCGTCTTGAAATCAATGATGATTTCCGAACGCTTCTCGTCTAAGTGCTTGCCGGTCACAAAATGGATGGGAACATTACGCCAGCGCGGGGTGTCGACATAGCCTTTGACATAGACGAACGTCTCTGTTTCGGATTGTGCTGGCACGTGGGGCGCCTGCCGATAATCACGGTACTGACCCACACACAACGACGCGGGATCGAGGGTCATGCGTTGCATCACGCGGACCTTTTCATCGCGGATTGCATCGGCATGGTTGGCTTGCGGTGGTTCCATCAAAATCAACGAGGCCATCTGGAACAAATGACTTTGCAACATGTCTTTCATCGCACCGATGCCGTCATAATACCCAGCACGGTTCAAGACCGATTCACGCTCTTTGGCCATAATGGTAATGGAGGCGATTGCTTCATGATGCCAGCTAGACTCAAAGAGTTGGTTCGCAAACCGGACAATCATGATGTTTTGAATCATGTCCTTGCCAAGATAGTGATCGATGCGATAAAGCTGAGACTCATCGAAATAAGTCCAAAGGGCCTGATTGATTTGTCGGGCACTTTCGAGGTCCTCACCAAAGGGCTTTTCAAAGACGATGCGTGTTTCTTGCTGGCCCTTGCTGAGGAGATTCACTGTATGCAAGCCTTCGGCAATGACGGGGAATAACCGTGGCGGCACAGCGAGATAAACCATAGTTTCTTTATCGTGATCGTGGTCGGCAATCGCTTCTTTGAGCCGTTGGTAGTCGCTAGTCGTCTCAAAATCCATACGGAAATAGGTCAGTTTACCTTTAAGCGGTTCCCAGTCAAGGTGACTGGATGTTTCCTTTTTAGCGTTCTCGATGTAGGTCGGGGTATCGAGTTCGCGCCGCCCGACACAGATGATCTGTGTGCGGCTTGGCAAATGCCCCTCAGCAAGCAAGTTCGACAGAGCCGGAAGCAGTTTTTTGTACATCAGATTCCCGGTGGCACCAAAAACAATCAAGAGGGCTGTCTTCATTTTTTGTACACCGCATGGCCCCCAAACTCATTGCGCATCGCCGCAACGAGTTTTTCAGCGAACTTATCTGTATCCTTGGATTTGAATCGGCTGTAAAGCGCCTGCGTAATCACCGGGGCGGCGACTTTCAAGTTGACGGCGGCTTCGACTGTCCAACGGCCTTCACCGGATTCATCGACTCGCCCGGCAAGGCTTTCAAGCCGGGGATCTTTATCAAAGGCCGCCACCACCATGCGCATGAGCAGCCCTTCGATGATAGAGCCGTTAGACCAAACGCGTGAGACAGCCTGATAATCGAGTGCAAAAGGGCTCGCTTCGAGCAGTTCATAGCCTTCCCCAAGTGCTTGCATCATCCCGTACTCGATCCCATTGTGAACCATTTTGACAAAATGGCCGCTTCCAGAAGGACCAAGATGCGCATAGCCGTCTTTTGCGGCCAGCGATTCAAAGACCCAGGCACAGTGTGAAAGGGCCGCCGCCTCACCCCCTACCATCAACGATGCGCCGTGTCGTGCGCCCTCAGTACCACCACTCGTGCCACAGTCAACCAGCGCAATACCGTGTTGTTTCAAGCGCTCGGCACGCGCCATGGTATCAAGATAGCGTGAGTTGCCACCATCGATGACGATGTCGCCTCGTTCAAGGGATGAAGACAGCGTTTCAAGCATGGCATCAACCGGATTTCCAGCTGGAATCATCAGCCAAATTATGCGCGGTGCGGACAACGATGCGATCAAGGTTTCGATTGTGTCATGTCGTCTTAAGGAAGCAGTTTGTGCGACCGCCTCGGAAAATGCCGTATCATAACCATGGACCTCAACGCCATGGTCTATCAAGTTAAGCGCCAAGTTATAGCCCATTTTGCCTAAACCAATCATACCGATTTTTTTCATGTGCTGCACCTCTCTTTCATGTCAAGTATAGCATTAAATGCATGGTGCATGCACCAAGAAGCAATGAAAAACACGCGGATTTTTTTATGCCTTCTTGCTTAGTGACTGGGCAACTGCAGCACATTATGATACAATATTGGTAACGATGACCAAGAAAGGAGCCCTGCATGATTGACGGGAAAGACAGCCTGTATTTTTACTTGACCGACCGCAGTCGTGATGTGATCGCGCGCGGACGATACCCAAAACTTGCCGACCCGAAGACTAAAGACACGCATTTTTATCTTCTCAAAGGATCATTTTTGCTTAAAAAAGCTAAGTTTGACCAGTTGCATGATTTAGCGGGTCGCCGTGAGATTGAGGCACACTATGTCACCGATGCTGGCCATTACTTGATGTTGACAGAGGACCGCCCTTTCAAGAGCCCCTCACACGCGGCCTCGATGATTGTAGGTCGCGACGTCAAAGGTGAAACCCTCTGGTTTGATGCCGAAGATACGCCTTTAGTAGACTTGATGAAATGACACCTGAAAAGGTGTTTTTTCTTATCCACAACAAAAAAATCGAAGCGGCGCGGCTTCGATTCAGTTTCTTATGTACTTCTGTGAGCACACTATTGTCTCAGCTGCTCATGCTCAAGCAAAGCGACTTTGAGCGGATGATGAGACTGCCCAGCATAACCGCCAGGCTGGCCGTCATGCGCAATCACACGATGACAAGGAATGATGAGTGCGATGGGATTATGTTTACATGCCTGAGCGACAGCTCTGTAAGCTTTAGGACGCTTAATCGCCCGCGCGATGTCGGCATAACTGCATGTCTGCCCATAAGGGATGGCGCTCAAGGCGGCCCAAACGGCTTGTTGGAAAGGCGTACCCTCTAGCTTCATCGCTCCATTATAAAGGGTCGGCTTTTGACTTGCATAATCAGCCAACCACTGAGTCAAGGGCGACGCCGCTCTACTAAAAAGGACGGGGTCATCGGTATTTATGAAGGCGAGGTTGATAAGCACATCACCGACATACGTAGCTTTCATAGGACCAAAATGGCTATTGACAAAGACTGTTTTAGCTGAGGTGGTATTAGGCATGGTATCCTCCTACAAGTTACATCGCATCCACAAGCACCCTAGCGTTTAGCACCGACGCGGATACGCGGATCGAGGACAGAATAAAATATATCGACGAAAAGGTTCGCACTGAGCCCAAGCACGGCATAAAAGGCGCTAATCAACACGACGATATTTGTGTCGATGAGAAAGTAACCCGTATCCATGATCGGCTGGTAGACCGAGTTTAGAAACAGCTTCGCCACTCCCGGAATACCATAAAAAGATTCAACAAAGAACGAGTTGAGCATGACAAAGAGAAACATGGTTGGAATTTCCGGCAAGACCGGTACCATGCTGTTGCGTAAGGCGTGCCGAAAAATACTTTGGTTGCGCTTCAGACCTTTGGCTCGGGCGATGAGCATGTGGTCGGCGGCCAAGGTTTCAATGATCTCACCACGGACCAGCCGCGCGAAGGTGGCAATCGGTTGTCCGGAGAGGGCGAGGATGGGAATAATCAGACCAAGCAATCGGGTCTGGGTATCAAATCTGACTGAAAGCGGATACTGTGCCGGCAACCACTGTAGCATGTAACCCAGTCCGATAACCAGCGGGACAATGATGATAAAGCTTGGCAGTGAACTGAACACCATCGTGAAGATGCCGATAATCGTATCGATGATGTTGCCCTCATTCACCGCGGCGAGCAAGCCCAAACCAAATCCGATTGACAAAAATGAAATAAAGACCACGACCATGATCCTTAGTGTCAACGGGACTTTATCGATGACAAGAGTCCACACATCCCGGCCGCGGTTGCTCAAACCCCAATCGCCGGAAAACAATAAGTTTCGCATGTAGCTCAAATATTGTTGTCGCACAATCATCCAGTTGTCTTCCATGGTCCGTTTCGGGGGTGGATTGTGCATGTCAAGCATGGCAAAACGGGTGATGACGTAAACGAGCGATAAAATGATGAACAAAGAGACCAGCATCCACAGGATGCGGAAAATGATATAACGGGTCATGGAGTACACCTGCTTTGCTAAAAGTCAATGATGTGGCCTAGTTTCAGACTATACCTATTGTAGTCCATCCAGAAAATAAATCAAGACCCACATCGCAAGTCACAAAAAAAATAGTGCAAGCGTCACCGCCCCTGCGCACTTGAAAGTTTTGATTGAACATGCCATCACCGGATTCTAGTCTACACGCACCACTTCACAATACGCGTTTCATGGTATAATGCCCATGTAGGCTAAGCCCCCGCGACATACTGTGTTGCAGGCATGAAGCTCAGCCGTATCGCAAGAAAGCAGGGATGACATGGCCGAAAAAAAAGATCCGCAACTGAAGACGTTGATATTATCTGTTTTTTTTAGTGCGTTTGGTCCGCTTGTATCGGGTTGGGCGGTCACCCTGAACACGGCATCGACGCAACTTGCGGATTTCACCAGACGCTCACTAGAGTTTGGTGTGCTCATATTTGCCCTCTATGTTTATGTGCGTGTGCGCCATCAAGCCATGTCGCCACAACGACGTCAACGCCTTGAGCGTCGCATAGCCAAGCTGGCTGCGTGCGTCCTTTTTGCCGGAGCCTTCTTTTTATTGATGCTATTCATCCGCGGTATTCAACAACCTTCTACGCCGGAAGGTTCAGTCATCCCAGGTGTCAGCATCGCGGTGCTTGGTGCGTTGTTCAACGGGACGTTCTTCTTCCGCTATCGGCGCTTCCACCAAACGAGTGGCGACGTGGTCATGGGGACACAGTCGAAACTATATCAGGCTAAAACCGTCGTTGATGTGCATGTCATAGTCGCCCTGACATCCGTACTGGTTTTCGGCGCTTCACACGTGACGCTTTGGATCGACCGCGTCGGGACAGTGGGGATTGCCATGTACTTGCTCGTTCGTGGTGTGATGATGTTCAAGCAGCCCATAGTAACCATTTAACGCCTTTAGAAACCTGCCCTTGGCTTCCATGAGCCGGCAGGTTTTTTTTCGAAAGATTTTTACATTTCTTAACCGAGCGAAACTTTACATTTATCTTCTTGAATGTTAGTATATTCACGAGCATCAATATAGATGCATTTCTATGGAGGTGACCTATGTCCGATCAAACGCTTGAAAGAGTCTTCAAAGCACTCGCCGACAAGAACCGCTTGAATATCTTGAAACTGCTCAGGCAAGGTGAGCGCTGCGGGTGTGATTTACTCGACCGACTCGACATTTCGCAACCGACCTTGTCGCATCATCTGAAGGTCTTGAGCGAAGCGGGTCTTGTCAACAGTGTGCGCCAAGGCAACCGCATTGAGTACCGCGTAGCGCTTGCGTCTTTTAACCAACTGAACACCCAGCTCGACCAGTTGATTCACCCTGAACCCACATGCGAGGTGCGTATGCATGAAGACATTTGAACGCTATTTGACACTTGTTGTGCTGATATGTATGATCATCGGCGTGATGATTGGGCGCTTTATTCCAGCCATCCCTGATTTACTCAACCAGCTCACGGTCGCACAAATCAGTTTGCCGATTGCCGTGTTGATCTGGCTGATGATTTTTCCGATGATGTTGAAGGTCGATTTTACGTCAATCCGGCAAGTTCGCCAAAACCCCAAAGGGCTGTACTTGACTTGGACCATCAACTGGCTCGTCAAACCCTTTTCGATGTTTTTGATTGCCAGCTTGTTTTTCACCGTATTGTTCAGACCGTTCATTGAACCTGATTTGGCTGAACAGTATCTTGCTGGTGCAATCATATTGGGTGCGGCACCGTGCACAGCCATGGTGTTCGTATGGAGTCAGTTGACAAAAGGGCATCCCGCCTATACCCTTGTGCAAGTCGCCACCAACAATCTGATACTACTTGTTTTGTTTGTACCGATTGTCGGTATTCTACTCGGTATCAGCGGCATTACGATTCCTTGGTCGACGTTATTCTTATCGGTGGTTCTCTTTGTCGTTGTACCGCTTGCGAGTGCTGCCTTGACCCGTTCTTGGGTTGTGCGCAAAAAGGGTGAGGCGTACTTGAACACACAGCTTCTGCCGGTCTTCTCACGACTCACCATGGTCGGATTGCTGTTGACGCTCGTCTTAATATTCAGTTTGCAAAGTCAGCTGATTCTTGATAACCCAAGTCACATTTTACTCATCAGCATCCCGTTGATTATTCAAACCATGCTGATTTTCGGAATTACCTATGTCTTAGCGCGACAGTTGCGTCTTAAACATGACGTGGCGGCACCGGCAGGTTTTATCGGTGCGAGCAACTTCTTTGAACTGGCCGTCGCCGTGGCCATTGCCTTGTTCCCACTCAGTCCCGGTGTAGCGTTGGCTACGATTGTCGGGGTTCTTGTCGAAGTGCCGGTCATGTTGTGGTTGGTGAAAATCGCCAACAAAACGAAAGGATGGTTTGCCCATGTCTAAGTCCATATCACGGAAAATATCCATAGCCTTTGTCTGCGTTCATAACAGTTGTCGGAGCCAAATGGCAGAAGCCATTACTAAACAGACAGCTTCAGATACCTTTGATGCCTATAGTGCCGGCACAGAAACCAAGCCGATGATCAATCAAGATGCCGTCCGTCTTATCAAGGCGCGTTACGGTGTCGACATGAATGTGACACAGTCATCAAAATTGCTTGATGCGTTACCTGAACAACTCGATGTGCTCGTCACGATGGGGTGCAATGTCGCGTGTCCTTACCTTCCGTGCAAGCACCGCGAAGACTGGGGTCTTGATGACCCAACCGGACAAGGTGATGAGACTTTCTTAGAGACGATTGCGCTGATTGAAACGAAACTTGAAGACTTGAAGCAACGGCTGCTTGAAGGCAAGATTTCCCTGTAAATGGTGCGAGTTTTCAAGCATGATTATGATGGTTATCCCCCATAGCGGCGCCGATTGGTCTCGATGCGAGCGATATGTTCCCCCTCACGACCATGTTGCACAAGTGCCGATAAGCGTTGTGCGTGGTGTCGGATATCTTCTTGATCTAGTACATCTTCCAACCCGGCAATCTGTGCTAGGAAACCGTCAAAATCGCTCACACCGATTGTACCATCACCGATTTGCGTGCGCGTAGAGAAGATGACATGGCCAACATAGTTAAAAGGATAAAGCGCCTGCAAATCTTCAATGTGCTTTGTGTTTTGCTTGACGGGGCTATATACTTGCTTAGCATACAGCAAGCGATTGTTTTGCAATGAGCCAATCACCCAATGTTCTTGCTTGAGATCACCATACAAGTAACCTTGCCAGTTTTTGAGTTCAAGGACGAAAATTCCTTTGCTTGAAATGAGAATAATGTCGATTTCGAAGTAGGTGTTGATGGCGCCAGCGCGTTTGAACAAACCGTTGACGATTGTGGTAGCACTGGGGTCGTGTTCTTGCAAAGCTTTGACGACGTGCTGTTCAAATTGCTCCCCATGCCAACGTCTTGCCTTGCTAGAGGCGGACTGTCTAGATGCGGGTCGCTTGATGACCTTGACAACTTTGTAAAGGCCATAAGCGCCGCCACCAAGCAGTGCAATCGTGAGCCAAACTTTCAAGAAGTTGATACCTGAAGTTGATTCCATAATCAAATGTACAAGTGCTGTGAGCGCGATGTGCATGTCATTGACCTCCATGAGATGTATGTTTTACTAGAGTAACATAGCATAGATGATACCGTTTTTGACCGGTTGACAGCCAACTGGACACATTGTCCATGAACCATCGCATCCATTATGAAAAAAAATAGCGTCCCAAATTGTCGTGGGACGCTATATCTTTGACTGGCTGTGTGTTTTGGATACGTCAAGAAGCAGGTAACCGTCGTTTGAACGGTTTCTTGAACAAGCGGATGACATCTTCAATGAACGTCCCTGTGAAACTGAATGCTTCAAACGTCAACCGAATGTCGGGGTGTTGTTTCCGTAAAGTTTTGCTCAAAGCTAGAGCCATCGGGCGCGGTCCGCACATCAAGACATCAGGATGGTGCGATAAGTCGAGGTCATCGACCTTGAGAAAACCGTGTGTGTCACTTTCGATCAGGTGAAAGGTGAACTGGTTGTTTTCTTTGGCCAGCGTTTCAAGGAGTGATAGATGAACGGCTTCTTCTTTGCGGTTCACCGCATAGTAAAGGGTTATGCGTTGTGCGGGTTTACGTTCAGAACGCAAATGGCTCAAAAACGGAGTGATGCCAATCCCGCCGGCAATCCAGACTTGCGTAGCCGCATGGGTGTCAAATGTCATATGGCCATAGGGGCGGCTCATGGTAAATCGCATGCCAACAGCTAGATGGTGTTGGATGTCGCGTGTGTAGTCACCAATGGCTTTGATGGTAAAGGTTACCCCGTTCTCATGGACACCTGAAATCGAAAAGGGGTGGGGGACGCCATTGAATGGTTTTTCCTTGATTTTCACAAAGGCGAACTGCCCCGACTTGAATGCATAGGGTTTATCCAATGCCACATCAAGTTCCGTGACGGATGCATTGAGTGCTTTGACGGAGGAGACGACACCTTTATAGGTGAAGGCTGTCTTACGATAGATGAGTACCATGTAGAGCGAGGATATCGAGCCTGTGGCCACCATGCCCATCATCCAAAGACCCAGTGGTGTGATGCTGAGAAGGTCATAGGAGGCAAGCAAAAAGGCGTGGTAACTTGCAAGCAAGTAAGGAAGGATCATCAAACGGTGAAAATACCGCCAGTGTTCATATTTCATGTATTTTGCCATGAGCGCTAAGACAATAAGGCCGACAAACAGGTTGCGGGCAAGTGGACCTAGCGACCACGCATCGAGAAAGAGACTATCGCGATAAATAGCCCAAATCAGGTGCGCAGTTTGGCCATGCAGGATAATAAGCAAGAGCGAGCCCATTGCCAAGCCACGGTGGTATGCATACGATTTCTCAAGACCATTGAACAGCCATACCACCAGGCTGTTTTTTGTTGCTAGAAAGAAGACGATGCTAAATCCAAGCAAAATATTGGCACCATGCCATTGGGCGATTCGACTTTCAAGGGGTTGGTCAAAAAGCGGTGCCGCAGTCAGCCACAGCAAGGCGTTAAGACCGAATAAGGCAAGGATGACAAGAAGTCCTACATGTTTACGCAGCAAGGTATGCATGCAATCAGCTCCTGATATTGATTTATCCATACTATAGCATTTTTTCAGCGCAATGGGTGTGGATATGCCCAGTGAATCTCATCTAAAGACGTGCAGCGAAACACGGGTCGAAAGTGGGCAGCCATGAAGTTAAGCGATACTTTTTGAGACAGTCATATTCCTTTAAAGTCTAGGACTTTCGTGAAGAGACTGAGCCGCTTGCATGGTATCTGCATGATCGCTTTTGTCTTCCGTTTAAGAACTGTTTTACAAGATGATATTGCCCTCTATACAAAGGCGCGTGTATGACGTATACTATGGGTATCTTGCAATGATTAAGGAGGCCATCATGAAGCGCGACCAAAAGTTTTTCAATTGTTCGGAAAAACATGAAATCGAATACCTCGCGAAGAAGTTCAAGGAGCCCAAAGACGTCGTCATTGCTAAAATCAAAGAACTTTGCAAAGCCAAAATCATCCGTTATTCGACGCATGCCCAAGCCGAGCAAGCCCTCATCGACGCCGGTTTGCACAAAAAGTAACCGGTTGCCTGCGTACGCAAACGCAGGCTTTTTCTTAAAATACAAGCGCCTGTAGATCATGCACGCGCACTAGGAGACTTATGATGTTCAAACGAACCCGACGCACCGTGAAAAGACTCATACGTTTTGTCATTGTTGGCCTTTGCCTGCTTACGAGTGCTCTTTTAGTTGTTTTGGTGGTGCCCTGGCACCTTACACCGCATGTTCAAAGCGATCAAGTGTATGCGACCTGGATGTCTGAGCATCTTGATCCCGCGACACGTCTTGTGGATGTGGGGATGCTTGGCGCACATGATGCGTTTGCTGCGAACATGGGTCTGTTCAGCCCGCTTGACCCGGCAGCCATGGCTTCAGGCTATACCCACGCACTGCTCGCACCACCACTAGGATGGCTTGCAAAGGGCTTTATGATTCGACAGTCGAACACGCAGGTGGCCGATGCCACCACGCTCCTTCAGCGTGGTATCCGCTATTTCGACATACGTCTGAGTCGTGATGAAGCGTGGTCTATTACCCACAACTATTTAGCACCTGAATCTGTGACGACCATTTTTGAAGCGCTGGCGGATTTCTTGCATGAGCACCCTGGTGAAGTGCTCATTCTTGACTTTCAGTGGGTGTTTGACCTTGCCGCGGATGATTCTTTTGCGGATGCGGCTACCTTCGAAGCGTTGTTGGTGCTGCTTGATGAAACAGGGCTGATGCCTTTCGTCGTTCCGGCTGCTACGACTGACTTAAGTACAGTAACCTATGGTGAAATTGTTGCGAAGACCGGGGGTTCGGCTGTTGTGCTTCTTGCGAAAACCGGGGACCATGGGGTTTTCTTCAACCGGTCGATGCATATTCGGTCGACCTGGTATAATACGGATAACTACGATGAATTATGGAATCAAATTTTGATAGAAGCCACAATCATCGAGGGCGATCCAGTCGCTATGGACCGTTTTCGTGTCATGCAAGCCGTCAAGACCTTGCAACTGAGCGAATCCGGTATCTTGAACAGTCTATCAAGCTGGTCGCTTATAAACCGAGCACGGCTATTGAATGCGCGGCTAGCTGAACAAGACGCTTTATGCGACACACTTGACGCACTGCCCATTCTCATGCTTGATTTTGCCGACTCTAATAAAGGTGAAGCTCTGGATCGGTTTATGGCATGTATCATTGAGCGCGCTTCCTGAGTATGTATCAAAACACCAGAACCTTTTGCTTGTTCTAAAAAAGGGTGTGGTGTTTTTTTTCGTATTGCACATCAAGCTTTTCAGTTTGATACGGGATGCAACATGTCAAGGCGGGCATGGCCACGATGGATACGTACAGTCGCCAAAACAAGTGTGTCATCACGAAAAGCGTGTAAGAGACGACCTTCAGGGTCGGCTTGATCAGTTTGTCGCGGCAAACCGTAGCGGACGACAAGCAGCCGCTCATGCTCGTCGCTACTGCGCACAGAAGTGACGCTTCCGATAAGATACAAACCATCATCCGGCCGAGTAGACGAAGCTTGCGTGATGGTGTGTACGGCGCCAACTTGTTCAAGACTGACATAGACAGTCATTTGCCTAAAGCGTCGCGACAAAGGTCGATACTCAGCAACGCTGTCGACAATATCCCGAAGATCACGATCGAGTGCTGCATAAGGGATATCCTCGACATCATACCTGAACACAATCTCTTCTAAAGAGAGGTTTGGTCTGACAGATGTAGGTGTGACCTGAAGATACACTTTGGTCCCGGCAACCTGAATCAAAACTGGCCGGACAGCAAGAGAACTCATCAGCAAAACCAACGTGAGCCAAACGAGCAAAAACTTGACAAACAAAGACAGCGGATTAGTGAACATGTCGTGCACCGCGATGGTGTTTTCGTTCAAAGTAGAATCCACCGGCTAGCAAGACAAGTCCCCCGATGATAAAAATCGTCGCCCGCAAGGCAATGCTATACCTCTCATCCAGTGAATAACGCAGGAGTAACGCCGCAATGATGCCTAAGGTCAAGGGTTCAACTCGACCGAGCAACCATAACAAATAGCCAATAAAACTCAGCACAAACAAGGTTGACACGATGTTGCCGCTGCTGAACGCGCCGATCTCTGCCCAAATGGCGGGGAATGTAAGGATGAATCCCCCAATCCCAAGACTCACCAACCCTAGCTGTTGGCAAGCTTTTCGGTTAAAGGGAATAGGCAGGTGATAAAGTAAGACGCCTATTGTGAGATACCCCCAGCTAACATACAACGTTTTCACATCAAAGTATTGCATGATATGGTAATACCATAGCAAACCCAAACCGATTAAAGCCGCTGTAAAGAGCAGTCGGGGTGCGAGATATTTGTTGATGACGAGCAAACCGGCTAACACGACAGCGGTTCGGATCATGAGCGCATCATAAAATCCGACCATAATCGACAAGGCTAAAAGGGCTGTCGCCATGAAGAACATCCAACCCGTTGGTTTGAGCGTACCAAGGACGATCGCGCCGAGTGCCCACAGGAAAAAAATGTAGCTTTGCGTAACCTGTAGTTGATAGGACTCAACGATCAAGAACAAACCCGCGCCGTAAATGATGGCACTCAAGTACCAAAATGCGGTGGCAGTGACCGGTTGTGTCATCCGCCAAACATAAGCGACACCAAGTGATAAAGATAAGACCACCACAATCAGTACAACGCGGCCAAAGTTTGGAATGGCCGCCCAGTTCGCCCATACTAAAAACAACAAACCAACACCGACCAAAACCGCGCCGATCCCAAGCCAAGCTTTCATGGCATTAAAGCCCTCACTCACCGCGTAGTTGCCCAGGACTTGCTCAGCTTGATCAGGACTGATTTGGTCGTGCTCAACTGCATTTTTAAGCGCTTCATCCAAAAACTGAACCTGGCGCAACTTTATTTTTGTCTTCATGGTTGTCTCCTTCCCTCAAGGTGCACCTTCATGATAGTTGCTCTTCAAGATGAAGATGGCTGCCTTCTGGGGTGACTGTCAAGACCACTTTCGTTTCAATGCGGTCTTTCAGTTCGCTGACATGGCTGATGACTCCGACAACGCGCCCGGAAACATTGATTTGCATCAGCACTTCAACCGCTGTATCAAGCGACTCGGGGTCCAGTGTTCCGAAGCCTTCATCAATGAACAACGTATCGAGATGCACACCCCCAGCATGCTGCTGAACACTGTCCGCAAGCCCTAAAGCGAGTGCAAGCGCCGCCTTGAAAGTTTCACCTCCGGAGAGTGTTTGCACATCGCGTGTTTTGGATGTGTATGCGTCATGAACGACAAGGTCTAAGCCTTGTTGGGCGGCCCCTTTACCGCGCTCGGTTTTGCGATACAAACGGTAACGATTGGCGGTCATTTCCTTCAGTTTAATGTTGGCACTTTGCAAAATACGATTGAAGTAATGGGCGAGGACATACCGTTCAAATGAGATCTTTTGACCGCTGATACCACGGGCAAGGCGGGCGATACGCGCTGTTTCCTCATACGCAGCATACAAGGTTTCATGGCTGGCATGGGTGTCTCGAATCAGAGTGAATGCCTTGTGGTTTTCACGATAGCGACCTTTCTGATCACTCAGCGCATCACGCTGTTTTTTTAACGATTCTTCTGCATCCTCAAGCTGTTTTTGGTAAGGTGACTCGTCTTCGTGTTGTGTTGTTCCGATGATGCGTTCAAGTGTCTTAATGGCTGTTTGAACTTGAAGCATATTTCGGTTGTGTGTCTCAATCTCTTCGGTCAGTTTGATACGTTTGGAAGCATCGTTGATAGCGTCTTGATACGCCTCTTCACTTGGGAAACTGGCTTGGCGGGCCGTCTCCCATTTTTCGTGTGCTGTTTGTAATGCATCCTTGTACTTCTGTGCATCTGTTTCACTTTGTTTGAGCAACCGTGTGTCAGCGGTCCACTCTCGATCAAGGCGTTGTGTCTCGCTATGTAAAACATCGATCTCCTTAATCAACGTTTCGTAGGTGGTTTGCGCTTTTTCATATTGTACTGTGAGCGCTTCAGAAGTTGGGGTGTCAGGACCGAGCACATCAAGCAAGTCGGTGCGCTGCGTGCGAAGGGGATCAAGTCTACCCTCAAGCGATGCGATGGTTTGGGTCGCTGAGTTCAGGGTGGCACGGGTTTTATCGAGCGTGCTTTCAAGTGTCTCAAGCAATGTGCGCAGTTCTTTACACTGTGTTTGATGTGTTTGCACGGACTGACGTATCTTTGAAAGCGCGGCACGTTCATGATTGTTTGTTTCTAGTGCTTGGATGATGATGTCTGTCGGGTCGCCTTGCTTGGGCAGTCCGGCCTCTTCGAGTCCCTCAAGCAGGGCTTGAGTGTGTGTTTCCATGGTATCTTTTAGCGACATAAGATGCGACTTTGCTTGCTCGTACTTGGCAAGCGTGTTGTGATAGGTTTGTTTCGCTTCTTCATACGTCGTCGGTGTTATCGATGTGTGTGCATCGGCAGGGGCAGGATGGTCACGAGACCCGCAAACAGGGCATGGTTCACCGGCATCTAACGTTGTGGCCAACCAACCCGCTTGACTGTCAAGGAAACGTCGCGTCGCCACACGGTAGGCTTGTTCGGTCGTTTGAAACTGCGCATCGGTCTTGGCAAAGGCTTCGGTAGCTTTCGCAACGCCGTGCGTGTGCGTGTTAAGCTGTTTGACTTGACGCTCGAGGGCGACGAGGGTTTTATGGGCTTGTTCAAGACGCGCTGACGTGTTTTCCATGTCGACGTGCTCTTCAAGAAATGCCTCGGAAGACGCGAGTGCGTCAAGATGGTTTTGGCGCGTTTGTTGGTGCGCCTTGAGCGCTTTCGCCTGATGGTTTTCCTCACTGCGCCATGTGGTGATGGCTTGTTCTGTTTCACGGATTTGCGTCTCGATTTTATCGAGATCGCGGCGCACTGTCTGTTTCGCTTCAAGTTGATCGAGCATTTTGCGATGCGTTTCAGCTTCCTGTTGCAACTTCGGAAGCGTCGCCAATTTTTCATCATGGTTGCGGCGTTCAGCTTCAAGCCGGGCGATCCGTGCTTTCAGTTCGGCTACTTCGGTTTGCTTCTCTTGGTGAAGCTGCTTGGTCTTAACACTGTTTTGACGAAGGGGCTCAAGTCGCTCTGCCGCATCAATTGCCGTAAGTGTTTTTCGTTTTGCGTCGATGATCTGCTGTTCACTTTCAAGGTCGACCAGCTGTTTTTGGTGGCTGTTACGCGTTTTGATATGGTCATTCATCGTTTGGACATGTTCAAGCTTTTTACGTGCTTCATTCACGGTGTGTTCATGTGTTCTAACCGTGTTTTCCCACGTTTCAATCGTTTGGCGGTGCGCTTGTAAATGCGTCTTAAGATGCTTCAAAACAGTTGGTACATGTGGATCGGGATGCTCAAGCAATTCGCTCAAGTGTATATCATCCGCAGGATCGACATGCTGGATGCTTTGTAGGATTTTGTTGCGGAAACCTTCGCTCTGCTCACGCAGTTGATCAGACTGTTCTTTGAGTTTCTCTTGGACAAGCACGAACAAGTGGGTATTGAAAATTTTCCGGAAAATTTCCGCGCGCTCTTCACTGTTCGCACTGAGCAGTTTCTGAAACTCACCTTGCGGCAACATGACAATTTGCCGGAACTGCTCATGCGTCAGCCCGAGGATTTGCATAATAGTTTGGTTCACTTCACCGACTTTTGTGGCGAGATCGTCCCCGGTACCATGGTCGTAAAGTTCGGCTCGGTGCATGCGTACAGTGGTCTCAGTCTCGTGGTGTTTCTTGAGCGTTTCTTGCTTGGGATACCGTCTGATACGGTATGTCTTGTCCTTGACAGAGAAAACTACCTCGACATACGTTTCAGTGGCTGAATCAGCGAAGTCACTGCGAACATTTTCTGCATCACTGCGTGTTGAACCACTCGCTTTACCATATAGGGCAAAGCTGATGGCATCAAACAGTGTGGTCTTGCCCGACCCCGTCGGGCCGGTCACCAAAAAAATCTGTTTGGCGTTGAGTGTTGCGAAATCAAGAACCTCCGTACCCTTGAAAGGACCGAAAGCGGCCAGTTCGAGTCGATGGATTCTCATACGTTTCGCCCCGCTTTCATGACGGCATCGAGCGCGTCTGTCAAAATACGGCGCATTGCGTCCGTCAAAGTGATATCCGCCGTCTTGTCCGCAAAATCTTCAAAAAGGTCAAGGAACACACCTTCAAAGTCTTGGGAAGATCCGCCTTGCAGCCGCTCAGCTAAGACTGCGCTCATCATCGTTTCAGCCATCTGCGTATCCACGGCTTCGGCATACGTAAACTCCATGATATGCGGAAAAACTTGCCTCAGGCGTGGGACTGGTTCACTGATTTCATCGTGATCGGTGACGACAACTTTGACATAATCGTTCTTGTGCTTTTCAATCCGTTTTGTATCACTAAGCAACCGCGCAAAGGTATCTTTTAGTACGACGAAATCCCGATGCGGTTTCAAAGGATGTAGCGTTTGCTCGATATGGCCTTTCGCACCGAGATCGAGGCGAATCACGCTTTTTTGATGAGAGGCTTCAGAAAATGAGTATTTACATAGTGATCCTGTGTAACGACATGTGTCACGGCCCACGGTTTGCGGTTTGTGCAAATGGCCAAGCGCCACATAGTCAAACGGGGCGAATAAAGCGGCATCGACGATTTCTATGCCGCCAACCGCCAAAGTTTTCTCAGAATCGGACGATTCGACAGCCGCATTCTGCGCCCGAACAAACGCATGCGTCATCAGTAGATTGCGCGCTTTAGGATCAAGTGGTATGGTGGCGAGAATTTTTTCATAGGCTCGATGATAGGTTGTGATGTCAGAATCGTCTAAGGTAGTGCGAATCGTCTGAAAAGGTGCAAAGGGAATCAAATAGATGTGAAGTGGACCATGCGCATCTTCAAGTGTGAGCGGTTTGAGATGACCACGAAACTTGTCGGCGATGTGAAGGCCGCCACGCTGAAGAAGCGTCCGCCCAAAGGCTAGACGTTCTTGGCTGTCATGATTGCCGGCAATCAGAACAATCTGAACACCATCACCGACCAGTTCGGAAACGAAACTGTCGAAAACTTCAATCGCTTCTTTTGGTGGGATAGCGCGATCATAAATGTCGCCCGTCACCATCAGACAGTCGACGTGCTCAGCGGCAATAATTGCTTTGATTTGCTTCAAGGCATGCATCTGCTCATCAAGCATGCTCGTCTGGTTGATAATTTTGCCAAGGTGCCAGTCACCGGAGAGTAGGAAACGCATGACATGCTCCTTCCATTGTGCGTATCATTGTCGTAAGGCTTCTATATAAATACAGTAAATGCTCACCTCTATTGTACATGGATTTGCAAAGGATGTCATGGATTAATAAAAGGGTCGTTCAAGTGGTTCTGTTTGGGTCAAAAAAAACACCGGCCATATAGGCGGTGCAACGTTTAAGCTGATGGGGGAAAGCACGGTCGCTTAATGGGGAAGGGGATAAGCATCAATAAGATGATGACCAGGATAAAAACGGTGTAATGAAGGGGCTCATCTGCCTCAAACAAGACGGTGCAAGCAAGAACAAGGCTCATGCCGGCAAAGGGGGCAGGTAAACCAAGCAAAGTATCCGGGCGATTACGCAACACGGATCGAGCCAGTCGAAATAGCATGGCCAAGACAAACGCGGTCATAAGCATGAACATGTGATGGCCATAGTCGCCAAGCACCACCAACCCAAGCAGTCCAGGGACCACCCCGAATGCAAGCAGATCATGGACAGCATCCAAAATCCGGCCAACAGTGGATGCACTGCCTAGTCGACGCGCCAACCAGCCATCAAGACCATCGATGCCAGCACACAAGAACACGATGAGCGTCGCCACGCCCACTGCTTCAAAGACAAGCAGGTTGATACCGGCAAAAAGAGCAAGCGATATGCCAAACAGTGTCACGCTATTGGCTGCGTGGCGCCTAAGCCAAGAAGTCATCATCGTCCAAAACCTTTCGCACTAAAATTAGCGTCCACACATGAAACATACAAGGACCATTGTCCACTTTACAGAACACCGTTCCCATGATACAATACGGTCATTATTCGTAAACTTTCCAAAAAGCACACTCATTCTACCGTGTTTAAACCGATAATACCAATCTTTTTATAATGTTTATAAATAGACATACAAAGTGCCGGAGGCTACCATGTTGCAAAAACTGATTCGCCAGATGGAAAAACTGCTGAGCCGTTCTCGATTCGGCATTTTTATCTATGCGCGCCCTTATCGGGCCGTGATTGAACGTGAATGGGGCATGCTTGATTTGCCCCCTCAAGCGCGCATCGTGTTTGTCGGGGCGGGGGCGATTCCGTTTACCGCTATCTGGCTTGTGCGACTTTACCACTGTCATGTCGATGCGTTTGACCTGGACGAGGAAGCCATCAAACGGGCAAGTCGCGTTGTAAAAAAACTGAAGTTATCACCCTATATCACCTTGCACCACGGTTCTGTCACAACCGCCTTGAGCTCTTATGACGCTGCGATTGTTGCGTTGCAGGTCAAGCCATTACAGACGGTGATTGAAACATTATGGTCGACGGGCACCCATCGTGTGATTGTCCGCCGCCCAAGTCATACCTATCGGGATGCCTATGACGTTTTGCCAAATACCTATGCCGTTGATGATCGTGTTGAACATCCGTTTAGAGCATTGGCAGCTTCTGCTTTGCTGAAGCACCCCTCGACCAGTTTAAATGATTAATTATAATTGTTTTAATCTGTGTTGACCCTACACCCAAGCTGCGTTATACTTGAGTGTGTCAATAATTAAAATTATTACAAATAAGCCGACAAACACTGCGAGGTGCCCACCATGCAAGCCACTCATCCCCCGATTTCTATGCCGACCGTCACCCTTTCCACCCTTTTGTGTGGCGAAGAAGGAACTGTAGAACTTTTACCCGATCTATCTTTGCTTTCTTCACTGGGTATTCGGATGGGGAAACGGGTTAAGATGATCGCGAAGTGTTTGGCAAATGGGCCATGCATCCTGCATGTCGGCGACCGGGCTATCGTCATCGACCGTGCCGTTGCAGAACGTATTTTCATAAGAAAGTAGTGTGGTCTTATGGCAACCACTCACACACATAAACAACAAACCATTTTGATGATGGGCTTACCCAATGTTGGGAAAAGCGCCATCTTTTCACGTTATACGAACATGCACGTTTCTGTATCTAATTATCCGGGTACGACCGTCGAGATTACCGAAGGCTTCATGACACTGGGTGCATCGCGTGTACGCATTCAGGATGTTCCAGGTATTTACCGACTTGATGAGGGGACCGATGCCGCGCAGCAAGTCGCCATCGATATGCTCAGCACCGAACCCGACGCGATTTTATTCGTGCTGGATGCTGTCAACCTCGAAAGCAGCTTGTTTTTGTTGATGCAAGTGCTTGATTACAAGATTCCAACCGTCGTAGCGCTCAACCGTAGCGACTTGAGCGGTCGACGGGGTCAGCATATTGACCACCGTGTCTTTGCGACGCGGTTGCATGTACCCGTTGTCCCAACTGTCGCCCATGAAAACGACACGCTTGATGCGTTGAAGAGAGCCCTTGTCAAACAGCTAGAAGCTCCGGATACCGACTATATCTTACACGTTGGGGACAAAGAACGTTGGACAGACATTGAACGGATGATTCGACGGGCTGTCAAACAACCCATCGATCCGTTTGATCCGCATGACCGGACCGCTTTTTTGATTCGGCCTGTGAGCGGTTTGTTCATGGCACTCATCATACTTGGGTTGACGTTTGGTTTCGTCATCGGTTTTGGGATGGCGTTGCGGCAGTTCATATTGCTTCCTATTTTTCGCGGTGCGCTGTTTCCGTGGCTGATTGCCGTAGTTGAACGATTCGTTGCGCATGATGTGTTGCGTCAAGCGCTCATCGGTGATTACGGTTTTCTCATCAAGGGGATTGAATGGCCGTTTGCGTTGGTGCTGCCTTATGTCATCAGTTTTTATGTGATGTTAAGCCTTCTTGAAGATAGCGGCTACTTGCCGCGTCTTGCCGTGTTGCTTGATGGCTACTTCAAAAAAATCGGCTTGACTGGCACAAGCATTATTCCGCTCTTACTCGGTTATGGGTGTGGCATCCCCGCAATCATGGCGACCCGGTCACTGCCATCGCGCACAGCCCGTATACGGGTGGCGGTGATGGTGTCTTTCGCGGTGCCATGTGTATCGCAAACGGGCGCCTTCATCGCTTTGCTTGGTGAAAAGTCGCTTTTTGCGCTCTTTTTCGTCTTCGGTGTGTCTGTACTGGCCCTTGTTATAACCGGTTTTGTGCTCGATAAACTCAACAAACAACCGGTCCCTTTTACATTGATGGAGCTGCCACCGATGCTGATGCCGAAGCCTAAAGTGTTTGGTAAAAAGGTTGCCATGCGCATCAAATATTATGTCAAAGACGGTGCTGTGCCGATGATTATCGCCATCTTTTTCACCGCCTTCTTATATGAGTTCGGGGTGTTGAATGTTCTTGGCCGTGCGCTTTCACCACTCGTTTCAGGGTGGCTGCGGTTGCCTCAAGAAGCGGCAACACCGTTGCTGCTTGGTATTGTACGGCGGGAACTGGCTGTTTTACCTCTTTTTGACATGGATTTGAACATGGTGCAGTTCATTACGGCGGCACTTGTTGCGCTCTTTTACGTGCCATGTATCGCCATGATTGCGACACTCGCTAAGGAGTTCAATGGTCGTGTTGCAGTCGGTGTGTTTGTTTTCACGACCGTAGCCGCGTTGTTTCTTGGTGGTCTGTTTGCAAGAACTGCGACACTGCTCTTACTTTTGTTCACCTAAAGCATCACCTTGTCAAAGCTAGAAGCGTTGCTTTTAACGTTTTTTTTCATATCTAAATCTATAAGTTCGCCACAATGATGTGTTGCAAACCAGATCGCTTGTATCACCAAAAAACCTATCACGAAAAACCGCGCCAGAACTAGGCGCGGTTTAATTTTGGATGTTTTTACTAGGCAAAAATGGTGATTTTTTTGTACAAAATGACGGTAATCAAGTCGATGATCCATAAAATAGCCCACCCGGCAAAAATCCAAACTAGCCCTGCGATGATGAGCACAAGATCGTTGCGGTCTAAGCCTTTGATGAGTCGGTAAATACCATAGACGATATTTAAAAATGGTAATGCCAGAAGCAATTTAGCAATCCAGGGCAATCGGTCAATGGCGACAATAAACTCCTTCATTCTATCACCTCCAAACTTATTATAACAAGGAAAGACATACTTGAGGCAATAAACATTTAGGGGTCAATGAAAAAATAGTTGACCTAGCGAACATGGCGTTTGATTCAGAGAGATTCAATCGCATCAAGAAAGGCTTCGATAGGCTGATTACCGACAAGTTCATGTGCATCATTTATAACAATTTTTGGGACGCCGGAAACCTTATATTGGTTTGAAAGCGCGTTGAAGGTTTGTGCCTCAATCATTTCACCATCGATGTGTTCGTTGAGCATCGCAAGGCGGTGAGCACTTTGCACGGCACCAGGACAGTGCGGACAACTGAGTGTGACGAACACCTTGATGTTGACGGGTTTATCGATTTTTTGAATGCGTTTCAGTACAGAAGGATGGAACTTAGGCATCAGACCGGACATTTCTAGCAAGGCGCTGATGAACGAGTTGATTTCGTGTCCAGCGGGGATACCGTTGAATTTGACCCCGCGGTACGTGCCTTCCGCATCGAGCATAACAAAACTCGGTGACAGTGTGATGGCATACTGCTTGGCTAAGTCACTGTCTTGTTCGAGATCTTTGAGCACGATGTTAATCTTTTGGCTGAGGGCGGAAATTTCTTCAAGCATTTGCCGTGTCTCGGCACATGTTGGACAACTGCCTGACTTTGTGAAGAGCATCAGAGTAACCGGTTTGTCAAGTTGCTCAAGAATGGTTTCGATCTGCTTTGCGATATCGTCATTAAATAGTTTGGGCATGAGGATTCTCCTTTGTTTTGTGATTGAGATATTGGGTGATGGCCAGCGCCGCCTTGGCACCTTCGGCGGTGGCAATAATGATTTGCTTGAAAGGCTGATTGGTCACATCACCGGCCGCATACAGACCGGGAATGGAAGTTGCCTGGTTCTCGTCGACAACAACTTCACCGCGTTCATTGCGGTGAACCAAATCTTTGACCCATTCACTGATCGGTAAGGTGCCGATTTCGATAAACAAGCCGTCCGCCGTAAGTTGGCGAGTTGTGTGTGTGGCTTTATCAAGCACGGTGGCACCAGTCATAACATCTTTACCGTGAACGGCAAGGAGCGCTGTTTCAAGATGGACAGTAAGATTTCTCAAGGTGGCCAACTTATCAAGCAGCACCTGATCTGCCCGCCACTGACTGCGATGCACAACGGTTATGTGCCGTGCGTAATGGCTCAAATCGATGACCGCTTCAGCGGCACTGTTGCCACCACCCGCCACTAAGACATGCTTCCCTTTGAAAAAAGGGGCATCACAGGTGGTGCAATAGGAAACACCTTTGTTCGCATACGTTACTTCACCTTCGATGTTGAGTTTACGCGGCCGACTGCCTGTTGCGATCAAGACGGTTTTTGAGTGCAGCGTTCGGCCATCCGCAAGCTCGATCATGAAACCATCACGCTGTCTTGTCAAGGCGTGTACCATCGCATCATGCAGCATCGGGACCTCAAGCGTGCGCACATGCTCAAGAAACTTGTCAGCGAGTGCTTTACCGCTTACAAGGGTATGACCGATTACATTGTCGACGTCGGTTGTGTTGTGCAACTGACCGCCAAAATCTTTGGCTATCACGGCGACTTGCAAGCCTTTGCGCCGCGCATAGAGCGCCGCATTCAGCCCTGCAGGACCGCCACCGACTACAAGCAAATCCCATAACGTGTCGGTATCAAAGGCTGTTGGGCGATCGACCGTATTCAAATTGAGTTCAAACATAGAGACACTTCCTTGTTTTACATAGCTTTGACAATAAGTTCAACAGCCGCTTTCACAGCATCATCTTCAAGGTTTTGCCGACTCTCGATGGTTTGTAATAGATGATGCGCCGTCAAGAGCCCTAATGCCTTGTCGATGCTTGAGCGGACCGCTTTGAGCTGTACAACGATGTTTTCGCAGGTCGCCCCACTTTCCATCATGTTGAGCACACCTGCCATTTGTCCTTGCGCCCGTTTAACCCGATTTTTCAGTGTACTGTCGCAATGCATGACACCCACTCCTTCTTTGACTTGATACGCGTCATGTGCATTATACCCCATAGGGTATTTTGTTGCAAAAAGGATGCTTCTTTTTTCACCAAAATGCCGGTAGTAGAGATTACTCTTACATGACGATGTCTCAAGTTCACCTTCTAAGTAGCGCTTTGTAAGGTTGAGCAAGCTCAGATAAAGAGTGCTTGTCAATTTATGTATTTATGTCTATAATGAGTCTTGATGTGACATCGTTTGACAAAGGAGACGCACAATCTATGGCATTCTTAGAACTGAGGAACGTAAGCAAAAGATATGGTAATCTCAATGCACTAAACGACGTTTCACTCAGCATAAAGAAAGGCTCGGTGGTTGGGCTGCTTGGTCCAAACGGTAGCGGGAAGACCACGATGATCAAGCTCATCACTGGCATGCTCAGACATTACAAGGGCACCGTCTTCCTTGAAGGTCTGCCTTGGTCATACCGTTCTAAGGCATTGATTTCTTACTTGCCTGACGTCTTCATCTTTGACGGACAACACAGTGTCAAAGGACTCATGCGTTATTACCGCGACATGTATCCCGATTTCAACGAACTGACGTTCTTGTCGCTGCTTGAACGGTTCAAAATCGACCGGCGCGGTCAGTTCAAGCAGCTGTCAAAAGGCAACAAGGAAAAACTGCAACTTGCTTTCGTACTAGCACGCGAGGCGGATCTTTATATATTTGACGAGCCGATTGGCGGCGTGGATCCGGTTGTTCGGGAAATCATTCTCGACACCATTATGGAGTTTAAGCAAACCGATGCGACCGTCATACTCGCAACCCATCAGATTCATGATGTCGAACCACTTTTTGATGAGGTGATTTTCCTTAAAGAAGGCAGCATCCATACCCACGAGGATACGAAGACACTGCTCAGTCGATCAAATCGCTCGCTCGTTGACTGTTTCAAGGAGGCATTTCGTGATGTTCATTAAACTGCTCAAGCACGACATGCTAGATTTAGGTAAGTCGGTCGGCTTCCTTTTGTTAATGATGCTCGGATATGGACTGCTCATGTCAAGAAGTATCTTCCCGCTCTTTTTAGCATCATCTCAGGACACCCATCCGGTTTTCTTGGTGATTGTCTATCTGCTCAGTTTGGTTGTTTTTGCCGTAATTATCGTAAGGAGACTCTTCAAGGACATGGCACGTACTTTTTTTGGTCCCTCAGCGTATCTTCTCTTTTCACTGCCAGTGAGTACGCATGCGATTATTTTACACAAAGTATTGACAACCAGTTTTTGGCTCATGCCCATATTTGCTTCGCTATACCTAGCCGTCTGGTTTGTCGATGTAGACATCCTCGAGCCGTTTTTCAGTGTCGACCTTTTGGCAAGCCTTCAGGCGACTGATTGGACCGTGCCGTGGCAGACTTTCGCGACCTTAGCCCTGCTTTTCTTAGTCATTATCATGTTTGCGATGCTGGTTCAGACCTTGACGTATACACTTTACCAAGGCCGGCGCAAACGCTTGGTTGGTCTTCTGATTATGGGACTATGCTTTATCCTTATGTTCAGCATGATAGAAGGGTTGTTTGAACCTTTGAACTTGCCGATGCCTATTCAGGTCGTCATGATTGTCATCGGCTTGTACGCGATCATCTATTATCTGTTTCATAAACGTCTTGAACTCAGTTCATGATGACGTGTATCGCGCCAATACTCCTGCTCAATATCAATAGAACAGCGACGGATTTTTCAGCGGCGCTGTTCTTTTTTTGCAGGGTGCTTATTTCTTTG
>RECF01000037.1 GCA_007694145.1 Acholeplasmatales bacterium
GTCCTTGGGGCGATGGGACAGCACGGTGGCGCTTGTCTTGGTTACGATTATGGTCGGACTCTATCATCGGTTTCAATCGAGATTACTTGACAAGGGAGAAGGCTGGGTGGCGTTCGTTCAGGCGACGGCTTTGAGCTTGCTTCTTTTGGGCTTGACATGGGGGATGGCCGTGGTGGTTGGGATGGGCATTGTACTCATTTTGATTCATCATCTGCCGTTAAAATCCGCCGGTACAAAGCGGCAAATTACCATAGTGGGCGTTGCGCTCACAAGTCTTGTTATATATGGTCTTCTAATCTTTTCCAACCATCCTTGAACGTAAAAAAAAGTCCGCAAAGTTGCGGACTCACTTGAAATTGTCTATCGCCTCAACGAGTGCCTCAAAAAGCTTTTCCTGAGGCACTTTTTTGATGATTTTGCCTCTGATGAAAATCAGACCCTCACCATGTCCCCCAGCCACACCAATGTCCGCATCACGGGCTTCACCGGGCCCATTGACCGCACACCCCATCACGGCAACTTTAAGTGGTTTAGGGTGGTTTTGCAAGTACGCTTCAACTTTAGCAAGCAATGGACCCATGTCGTAGGATAGTCGCCCGCATGTTGGACACGCAATCACCGTTGGCATCGTGTAGAGGCCATAGGCCGATAACAGTGTTTTAGCGACATCAAGTTCTTCATGCCGTGGTGCATGCAAACTGATGCGGATGGTATCGCCGATGCCATGATAGAGCAAGGTTCCTAGACCTGCAGCGCTGATGATCGAGCCGCGTTCTTTTGAACCAGCTTCGGTAATGCCGATGTGTAACGGATAAGAAAATGTATCCGCAGCGAGCATGTAACTTTCGACAGCTAGACGGACGTCAGAGGCTTTGAGGCTGATGACAATGTCTTCAAACCCATGGGCTTCAAGTTGTGACACGTGCTGTTTGGCACTTTCAACCATGGCGGTTGCCGTGCGTCCGTGAAACGCTTCGATCCGCGCGGGCAAACTGCCGGCGTTGACCCCAATGCGAATCGGGATACCCGCATCCTTACAAGCATAAGCGACCGCTTTGACATCGGCCTCCCGTTTGATGTTGCCGGGGTTGATGCGGATCTTGTCAATCCCGCTGGCAATGGCCTTCAAGGCCAGACGATGATCGAAATGAATATCTGCAACCAGTGGGACAGAGGTTTGCGCCTTGATGTACTTGATGGCAGAGGCGTCTTCCATATCGAGCACGGCAAGACGGACCAAATCCGCACCGGATGTGGCATAACGGTTAATCTCCTGGACCGTTTCATCGATGGCTTTGGTCCGGCCAAGTGTCATCGTTTGAAGGACGACACGGTTCTGTCCGCCGATTTGGACATCACCAACCATCACTTTTCGCGTGTCGGTACGTTTGCGCATGGGCATCACCGATTTCATTATAGCGATTAATGCATGGAAATGCTATGATTGGACTTGATTTTTTCGAAATTTAAGTGTATGATGATATGGAGTTTGTGAGGAGGGTTGACGATGCGCGTACAATTTGTCTTAAAGTGTACCGTCTGCGGTGATGAAAATTATAACTTGACCAAAAACAAAAAAACACATCCAAGCCGCATGGAAGTGCAAAAGTTTTGTAAGAAATGCAACACCAAAACATTACATCGCGAGAAAAAATAAAAAAAACTTCCCAGGAAGTTTTTTTTGGTAAGGAGCGGCTATGCAATCATACATATTCGGTGTGGATATTGGTGGAACATCGATAAAAATCGGCTTGTTTGACAGGTTGGGAACGCTACTTGAAAAACGTAGCATCGAGACCGATGTACGTGATGGTGGCATGAACATTATCGGCGATCTTGTCAAAGCTTTGAGGACCTTTGATGTCGAAGCGTCTTTGGTTGAAGGGATAGGCATCGGTGTGCCCGGCCCAGTCAAAGACGGGATTGTCGGCCAAGCCGTCAATCTGGGGTGGAAAAACTATGATGTCGGCGCGGTGATGTCGGCAGGTTGGGGTCTCCCAGTCAAGATTGCCATTCACAATGATGCCAATCTCGCTGCACTTGGAGAACAGGTGGCTGGGGCAGCACAAGATGTGAAGAATCTTGTTTTTTTCACGTTGGGAACCGGCGTGGGAGGCGGCATTGTGAGCGATGGCAAAATCATCGAAGGTGCACACGGCGCCGGCGGTGAAATTGGTCATATGCTTGTGGGCGACAAAGGTTTTGCTTGTGCCTGCGGTAACCGCGATTGCCTTGAAACCATTGCCAGCGCGTCCGGTATTAAGCGTCTAGCAGAACACTACGTCAACCATACAGCTATGCCGAGCCGTCTTCGTCAGGAGAGCTACTACAGTGCGAAGTATATTTTTGATTTGGCCATGGCGGACGATTTGCTTGCTGTGGCGATCATTGAAGATGTGACGGATACATTGGCGCGAGCGGCGCAAATATTGTCGGTCGTCATCGATCCAGAAGCCTTCGTATTTGGCGGTGGTGTTTCTCGTGCCGGTGATTTCCTTATCGATAAAATTCGCGAAAAATATCAGCGTATCGCCTTTCCCACTTTGCGCGATATACGGTTCGTGACGGCGCATCTTGGCAATGATGCGGGTATCTACGGCGCTTACAAGGCGGTGCGGGATGCGGATTGAAAGCATTGTCAACGCCCTTGAGGAAAACACCTATGTCCTCGATGTGGGTCCGGATGTCCTCATCCTCGATCCCGGCTCAAATACGCAGGCCCTGATGCGCACCCTTGAGACGATTGGAAAAGCACCGACCGCCGTGTTGCTGACCCATGGGCATATCGATCACATCAGTGGTCTGAATCGACTATTACAGGTTCATGACGTACCTGTTTGGATTCATGAGGCCGATGCGCCTATGTTGCATGATCCTGCTCTGAACCTCTCAAAGCAACTCGGTAACCACTTCAAGGTGTCTGAAACAGCGGATATTCGCACCTTCAATGAGGACACAGTCCTTGACATAGGGTTGCTGCGGGTGACCGTTTTCACGACCCCCGGGCATACGCCTGGCGGTGTATGTTATGCGCTAGAAGGGGTCGTTTTTTCCGGAGATACCTTGTTCAAACGTTCAGTGGGCAGAACCGATTTACCCGGTGGTTCCGTGCGCGCCTTACAACGGTCATTGCGAAAATTAATGCGTGCATTACCACCTGATACGAAGGTCTTGCCGGGTCATGGTCCATCAACGATGCTGCGCAACGAGCAACGTGATAATCCTTATCTTATCTAAAAGCTGACGTTGTCAGTTTTTTTTGCACCCTTTTTAGCACTCATCACTTGACAGTGCTATTTGGATGGTTTATAATACCATTAGCAAATCACCCATCCGAGTGCTAAAAGTGAGGTGGCATCATGTTGACCGCGCGTCAAAACCTAGTTTTGAAACTGATTGTCAGTGAGTTTGTCAAATCAGCCGAACCTGTCGGCTCGCGCACTTTATCAAAAATGCTTGATTTCAGTCCCGCCACCATCCGCAACGAAATGGCCGATTTAGAAGAACTTGGATACTTAGAAAAAACCCACTCATCAAGCGGTCGGGTTCCGAGTGAAAAAGGGTATCACTATTATGTTGAACATCTGATTCAGGATAAAGAGCACGACTTGGACCTCACCCTGATTGACGATTTGTTCAGCAATGAAGATCTTGCCCGTGATGAGGCCATCCGTCAAGCGACCAACCTGTTGAGTCAGCTGACCAACTATACGACCATTTCTCTCGGTCCAAGTGCTCGTCATGCCCGGGTGAAAAAAATAGAACTCGTACCGCTCTATCAGGAACTTTGCGTGTTGCTTGTCATCACCAATCATGGACATGTCGAAAGTAAGAACATCACCTTGCCAAAAGGCACAAATGCGGACGAACTGAAGCGAATCATCGAAATCTTCAACGAGATCCTGTACGATGTTCCAATCGCTCAAGTCAGCGAAAAGCTTCATTATGAAATCAATCATCAGCAAATCAAAGATCTTCTGAACTATAACCAAAAAATCATCGATGCCTTTTTGGATGCGTTCACGCGTTTCACCCAAAGCAAATATTACTTGTCCGGCCAAAGCAACATGCTTTATCAGCCGGAGTTCAGTGACGTTGAACGGGTCCGTGAACTGATGAACTTCTTTGAGAAAAATGATATTCTCAAGCTGGTCGAACACAGTGAAAACAATGGACTAACCGTCCGTATTGGTCGGGAGAACCAAATGGCAGCCATGAAAAACTGCAGTGTCGTGATGGTTCCCTACGAGGTCGCTGGCGGCCAAAAAGGGACGATCGCTGTCGTCGGTCCGACCCGCATGGCTTACCAAAAAGTCATTCCCCTACTTAAATATCTTGCCGCACACATGTCGAAACTATATGCTCGTGACGAGGAGGACCCAGATGAGTAAGAAAAAAGAACCGCACCTAAATCCAGAACAAGAAAGTACAGAAAACACAGCACCACAAGAAGCGACTGAGACATCAGCGGAAAACGTAGTAGACAGTGCTGAAAGCGACACAATCGCCGAAAGCCCCGAATCAATCCAAGCCGCGCTTGAAGCAGAAGTCGCCGCTTTGCAAGACCAGCTTCTCAGAAACCAGGCCGAGCTGCAAAACTTCAAGCGTCGGATGACTGAAGAACGGATCAGAGATCGTGTGCTTGCCAATGTCGAACTGGTTCGTGCCCTGTTGACACCACTAGACGATTTTGAGCGGGGCCTCCTAAGTGAAGCCGACAATGAACAGGTAAAACCGCATCTCAAAGGCTTTGCGATGATTCGTAACAGCATTATCGAAGTACTGAAATCACAAGGACTTGAAGAAGTCGAAGCACGTGACCGCCCCTTCGACCCCAAAGTTCACCAGGCGGTCGCCACGGAAAAACAACCAGACATTGAACCAGGCAAAGTGACAGAAGTGTATCAAAAAGGTTATCTCTTCAAAGATCGCCTCATCCGTCCGGCCATGGTCAAAGTCAGTGAATAATCTAAAAGGAGAGAATCAAATATGGGCAAAATAATCGGTATCGATTTAGGCACCACGAACTCATGTGTCGCCATCATGGAAGGCGGCGAACCTAAAGTCATCCCCAATCCTGAAGGGGGCCGGACCACACCTTCAGTGGTCGCATTCAAAGATGGTGAAATCCAAGTCGGCGAAGTCGCCAAGCGTCAGCTCGTAACCAATCCGGAAACCGTTTCATCCATCAAACGAAAAATGGGTACCGCTGAAAAAGTGGATGTCAACAACAAAACATACACCCCACAAGAGATTTCTGCCATGATTTTGCAAAATCTCAAAGCCACAGCTGAAAGCTATCTCGGTGAAAAAGTGACCGATGCGGTCATCACCGTTCCAGCCTACTTCAATGATGCAGAGCGTCAAGCGACTAAGGACGCTGGAAAAATTGCCGGACTTGAAGTAAAAAGAATTATCAATGAACCGACAGCCGCCGCGCTTGCTTACGGTATTGACAAGACTGACAAAAACCAAACCATCCTCGTCTATGACCTCGGTGGTGGGACATTTGATGTGTCCATCCTCGAACTTGCAGAGGGTACGTTTGAAGTTATCTCTACAGCTGGTGATAATCGCCTTGGCGGGGACGACTTTGACGACCGTATCATCGACTATATTGTCGCTGAGTTCAAAAGAGAAAACGCCGTTGATCTCAAAAAAGACAAAATGGCATTACAACGTGTCAAGGATGCCGCAGAAAAGGCAAAAAAAGACTTGTCCGGCGTCTCGAAAACAAGTATTTCACTCCCTTATATCACCGTTGGCTCAAGTGGTCCAGTCCATCTTGATATGACATTGAGTCGTGCCAAGTTCAACGAGTTGACAGGCGATCTGGTGGAAAAAACGATGGGTCCTGTTCGCCGAGCACTCAAAGACGCCAACATGACAAAAAATGATTTACACCAGGTCCTGCTTGTCGGTGGTTCGACTCGGATGCCTTCCGTTGTCGATGCCATTCGCAATGAACTGGGCAAAGAACCAAACAAAGGTGTCAACCCTGATGAGGTCGTCGCCATGGGTGCCGCCATTCAAGCCGGCGTACTTGCCGGTGATGTCAAAGATGTCCTCTTACTGGATGTGACCCCGCTCTCACTGGGTATTGAGACACTGGGTGGTGTCTTCACAAAACTCATCGAACGTAACACGACTATCCCGACCAACAAGTCGCAAGTGTTCTCAACCGCCGCGGACAACCAGCCGGCCGTGGACATTCATGTCATGCAAGGTGAGCGCCCGATGGCCAACCAAAACAAGACGCTTGGACGCTTCCAGCTCGCTGACATTCCGCCCGCACCTCGTGGCGTCCCGCAAATCGAAGTCTCCTTCGATATTGACGCAAATGGGATTGTCAATGTCAGTGCCAAAGATTTAGGCACGGGCAAGTCGCAAAAAATCACCATCAAGAACAACGAAGGTTTGACCGAAGAAGATATTGAGCGCATGGTCAAAGATGCAGAAGAAAATGCTGAAAAAGACAAGCAGCTTAAAGAAGCCGCCGAGTTGAAAAACGATGCTGACCAAATGATTTTCAGCACGCAGAAAGCTTTGAAGGATCTTGCGGATTCGGTGACCGATGACGAGAAAACTGAAGCTGAAGCTAAAATAGCCGCCTTGCAAAAGGCGCTTGACAATGATGACTTAGAGGCCATCCGCACAGAAAAAGAAGCCCTTGAGAGTGTGGCGCAAAACTTGGCTACGAAAGCATACGAGCAAGCACAAAAGCAACAAGCATCCGCGGATGACAAGGATCAAGCGAACACCGCTTCATCAGACGATGATGACGATGTTATCGATGCAGATTTTGAAGAAGTAAACTGATGTGTGTGGTTTGAAGCAGCTTCGGCTGCTTCAAACTCCTTTACGGAAGAGGTGAACTATGAGCAAACGAGATTATTATGAGGTTTTGGGCGTAGAAAAAAATGCCAGCGACGCTGACATCAAGAGCGCCTATCGCAGACTCGCTCGAAAGTATCACCCCGATGTCAACAAAGAGGCGGATGCCGAAACACGCTTCAAAGAGGTCCGCGAAGCGTATGAGGTGCTTTCAGATAGCAACAAGCGCGCACAGTATGACCGCTTTGGTCATCAAGCTTCCCAGGCTGGCGGATTTGGCGAAGGCTTTGGTGGTTTTGATTTTGACATCAATGATATTTTCTCATCCTTTTTTGGCGGTGGTCAAAAACGTGCCGGCGGCCGTAACGCACCGCGGAAAGGTCAAGACATTCACAAACGCATGAAGGTGTCTTTCAAAGACGCCGTCATGGGCGCTAAAAAGACCATCCGGACCCAAGTATATGAGGAATGTTCAACGTGCCACGGAACGGGTGCCCACTCTAAACAGGACATCAACACATGTCCGAAGTGTCAAGGTTCCGGCTCGGTGACGGTCGAACAGCAAACGCTTTTCGGTCGTGCGCGAACACAAACCACGTGCCCGCAATGCAGTGGTCGCGGTAAAATCGTGAGCAAGCCGTGTCAAACATGCCAAGGTGATGGTGTCGTTGGCAACGAGAAGACTGTCAATGTCAACATTCCAGAAGGTGTTGACAACAATAACCAGCTGCGCATGACCGGTTATGGACACAAAGGTATTAACGGCGGGCCACCTGGAGACTTGTACATTGTTTTTGAGGTTGAAGAGGATCCACTCTATGAGCGCCATGGGGATGATTTGGTGCTAGAACTACCCATTACCGTAGCGCAGGCTGCCCTTGGGGATGAAATTTTGGTGCCGACACCTTATGGTGATGTCAAGCTGAAAATCCCACCCGGTACCCAATCGCACAAAACATTCCGCTTGCGGGGCAAAGGTATGCCAAACTTGCGAAGTAAACGCAAGGGTGACGAGCACGTGGTCATCAAAGTGGTTACGCCGACGAAACTGACGAAAAAACAGCGCCAGCTGTTTGAACAGCTCGCTAAGACCGATCTCACAATAGAAGAAAGCATGTGGGATAAAATCAAAGGCCATTTCACATCGTGACGGAAACCACGTTTCCGTCTTTCTTTGTCTAGGTGGCGTCGGTTATGATACAATGAATCTTAGGTGATAACATGGAACGGTACCGGCTTTCAAGAACACAAGGCAACACCTGTTATATCGAAGAGGCACTCGATGTCCATCATCTCAACCATGTCGCGAAGAAACAACCAGGCGATAAAGTGGTTGCTTGTGATGAAAAAACATCGATGATCATCGAGATAACAGCATGTCATCAGCGGCATATTGAAGGCAAACACCAAGGCTTCAGTCCAAGGCGATCGGGGTGGTCACGAACGCTTTTTGGCCTGGCCAAAATCGAGTCGAAAGCGTATCAAGCCTTACACGTTCAACTGATGGCGATGGGTGCGGACTTAATCATCCCGCTCACGAGTGATCAAACCCGCGTTTTTGATAACGAGGCATCACTTGAAAACGAGGTGGAATCGGCACTATCTTTGACACGATTGCCGTTGAGTTCATTAAGGAAGACGCACATTCTCGTGCTCGGCCGACATCCACAAAGTACCCCTATCCATGACGCATTGAAGCTGACTCGGGCTGGTGACGATCTTTTGGTGCTAGTCGGTCCTGAAAGTGGCTGGTCTTCTACAGAAATGAAACGGTTTGAAGAAGCGAAATCGGTGTGCTTTGTAAGTTTGGGTGATCGAGTTTTTCGTGCCGACACCGCCGCGCTTCTCAGCATGGGCGCCATTCATGCCTATCGTCAAAGCGAGGTGTTAGGATGAACGTCGCCTTCCAAACATTGGGTTGCAAAGTCAATCATTATGAATCAGAAGCGCTCATGACACTTTTCAAAGACGCAGGATTTGAAGTCGTCGACATCCGGGCGGTTGCCGATGTATATGTCATCAATACGTGCACGGTCACCAATCAAAGCGATGTCAAAAGCCGCAAGGCGATTCGTCAGGCCGTTCAGCGCAATCCTGAAGCTGTCGTAGCGGTAATCGGCTGTTATAGTCAAATGGATCCCGCGGCGATTGAGGCCATCGAGGGGGTCGACATCATCATGGGAACGAGTCAACGGGGACGGCTGATCGACCTCGTCTTTCGTTACCTGCGGGAAAGACGTCGTCAAACGTTGCTAGACGATGTCTTGCACACGGACAAAATGGACGAACTTGATGTAACCGGCTATGAAGCCATGACACGGGCGTATATCAAGATTCAGGATGGTTGCAACGCTTTTTGCAGTTTTTGCATCATTCCGTTTGCTCGGGGGCGGATGCGGAGCCGGCCGATCGCTTCCATTTTGCAAGAAGCACAGCGTTTGATTGCATCAGGCTACCGCGAACTGGTTCTTACCGGGATTCATACGGGTGGCTACGGTGAGGATTTGCAAGACGCCACATTGGACACCTTACTGCAAAGACTGGCACAATATCCTGATTTAGAACGACTCAGGATTTCTTCGCTTGAAATAAACCAAATAACCGATCACTTTATTGAAAAGCTACTCCCGAAAGCTGTCTTCGCTAAGCATTTACACATCCCCTTACAAAGTGGTTCAGACAGTGTCTTAAAAAGAATGCGTCGCCGCTATACCGTGGCGGAGTATGGAAAGGTCATTGCGAAAATACGCACACAGTTCCCCGATCTTGCGATAACGACCGACATCATCACCGGCTATCCTGAAGAGACAGACGCTGAGTTTCAAGAAACGGTGGCGACCTTGAAGTCCCTTGGTTTTTCCGAACTTCATGTTTTTCCTTACTCACGACGGCATGGCACCCCGGCCGCTAAGGTGATCGGCCAGATTCATGGCACCATCAAAAGCTTGCGCGTCAATACGTTGTTGTCACTGAATGAGACGCTTGCGCGCACATATAGGCAGCGCTTTATCGGAAAGCATCTGGACGTTTTGATCGAAACGTGTGGGGATGGACGCTGTATCGGCCATAGTTCTGAGTACATTCGCGTGGTGGTCACGACCAACGAGGCACTTGAAAATCGTCGCATTCTTGCGACGCTTATCGATGACAATTATCCACTTGCGCGGGCAAGACTCGAAAAAACACTTTAAAAGACACTATCGAGGCGTCTTTTTAGCAACGTTGAGCGAAATAACTTTACAAGCGCCCATAGATTTGTTATGATATTTACGGTAAATTCACGAGTGGAAGGAGGGGAACCCTCATGGCAAAAACAGTCGTTAGAGACAATGAATCTTTAGAAGACGCGCTGCGTCGTTTTAAGCGCGATGTTTCTCGTTCAGGTACCCTTGCGGAAGCTCGTAAGCGAGAATATTATGTGAAACCCAGCGTTTCTAAGAAAATCAAGCAGCGCCAAAACAAAGCCAACAAGAAATAAAGAAAAAATGACGGTGAACTCATTCACCGTTGTTTTTTTCGATACGTCTATTCACACATGCGTGTGGTATAATGGATATAACTTGAAAAAGGAGAATGATTGATTGGACTTCAAACCGTTGAAAACCGCATTCAAGAACATCCATACTTTCAGCGAGGTGATCGGTGTAAACGATCGCCATTTGAGCGTACTCAACCATATCTTCAATGTGACCATCTTCACAAAGGGCGATGCCATCTATGTCAAAACCGATGATGCAGAGCTTTTATCACGCATTGAGGAGACTTTTGCGACGCTCATTCGTCTTGTTGATGCCGGGATTCACATCAGCGAACGCGATGTCATCTATGTCGCTAAGTTGATTGATACCCTCGACAAGCATACCATACTCGATCACTACTTGAAACGTGCCGCGATAACTAAAACATTTACTGGTAAGCCTATTTACGCGAAAACCATCAATCAGCAACGCTATCTTGAAGCCATCGAGCGCGCCGATCTTGTGTTTTCTATCGGCCCAGCCGGAACAGGCAAGACGTATGTCGCCGTCATTCATGCTGTCAGTAAACTGAAAAACGGGGACATCAAAAAGATTATTTTAACGCGTCCGGCGGTGGAGGCGGGTGAGAATCTTGGGTTCTTGCCAGGTGATCTGAAAGAAAAAATCGATCCTTACCTACGTCCGCTCTATGATGCGCTTTATGAAGTGCTCGGTCATCGTCAAACCGATGATTTGATCGATAAAGGCGTCATCGAAATTGCCCCGCTTGCCTATATGCGAGGCCGTACTCTTGAAAATGCCTTTGTAATTCTCGATGAAGCACAAAACACCACCAAAGGGCAGATGAAACTCTTTTTGACCCGACTCGGTTTTCATTCGAAGATGGTCGTCACGGGTGATTTGACCCAGATTGACTTGCCACCCAATGCGATGAGCGGCCTGATTCACGCAACGCAGTTGCTAGAAGGGGTCTCTGGCATTGAGGTCATTCGATTTGAGCGAATTGATGTCATTCGCCATCCGCTCATTCAAAAAATATTGGAGCGATATGATGATGAATATCATTAACCAAACCGATGCATCGTTACCGCTTAAAGAGATTACCCGCGTCATCAAGGCGGCTTATAAGCTCACAGGGACACCGAAAAAACGGTGTATCAATCTCGTTTTCACGCAGTTAGAGACGATCAAATCGTTGAACCGAACGTTCCGTGAGATTGACCGCCCGACAGATGTGTTGTCTTTCCCAAGTGATATTGACGATGAGATTGGGGACGTCTTCATTGCTGTTACCGTGGCGAAACAGCAGGCTGAAGAGAATGGGCATTCACTGACACGTGAACTGGCATTTCTCGCTGTGCATGGCTTTTTGCACTGTATCGGCTACGATCACGATGATCCCCAAGAAGCCGAAATTATGTTCGCTACGCAGGAACGCATTCTCGAACACGCTAAAATTCCCCGCCCGAGGTGATGGTATGAAAGATAAACTCCTTCAAGCAGCACGTGATGTCATGCAGCATGCGTATGTCAAGTACTCGCATTTTCCGGTTGCGGCGGCTTTGGCGCTCAGTGACGGCCGCATCGTGACCGGTGTCAACATTGAAAATGCTTCGTTTGGCTTGACCAACTGTGCTGAGCGCACGGCACTTTACAAGGCCTATAGCGAAGGTGTTAAAAAAGAAGACATCGTCGCCATCTTAGTCACCACGCCCAAGTCGTTTCTCGTGTCACCTTGTGGCGCCTGCCGACAGGTGATGCGCGAGCTGATACCAGAACAAGCCGATGTCTACCTTGTCGATGCGCAGGACCGCGTGACCCATCTTAAAAACATCGATCTGCTACCCTATGGCTTTACTGAGGATGATTTGTGATGCATCGTTCTGGATTTGTGACCATAGTCGGCAAGCCTAACGTCGGCAAATCAACGTTCATCAACCAAATTGTCGGTGAAAAGATTGCCATTGTTTCGGAAAAGCCACAAACAACGCGCAATACGATACGCGGCATCTACAATACTGATGAATGCCAGATTATTTTCATTGACACACCGGGTATTCACGCACCTAAGCATCGCCTTGGTGCCTTGATTAGCGACGCAGCCGTCAGTACACTCGGTGCAGTTGATCTGGTGCTTTGGATGATAAATGCCGTAGAGCCGATGGATGAAATCGATGCGACGATAGCCAAGCGGTTGAAAAGCATCCATACACCGACTTTCTTGATTTTGAACAAAACGGATTTGGCGGAAAACTTCGATCGCCTTGCGACCTTGGTGGAGAAGTACCGTAATCTATTGGACTTTAAAGGCGTTTTTGGAATCAGCGCACTCAAAAACCAGCATCTCGATGCGTTGTTGAAAGATATCGCCGAAGCGTTGCCAGAAGGTCCGAAGTATTACCCTGAAGATCAAGTAACCGATCATCCTGAAAAGTTTATGATCGCTGAACTGGTCCGTGAAAAAGTTCTTCGGCTGACCCATGAAGAAGTCCCCCATAGTGTCACCGTACTTATCGACAGCATGGCCCCAGACGATGAACGCCCCCACCTGATGAACATCCATGCGACGGTCGTTGTAGAACGCGATAGCCAAAAAGGCATCGTTATCGGCAAAGGGGGGCAGATGCTCAAGCAAATCGGCACAGCTGCCCGACATGATATTTTGGTGCTTCTCGGCATGAAAATCTACCTCGATCTCCACGTCAAGGTCATCAAAAACTGGCGAAACAAAGACATCCACCTGCGTAACTTCGGATTCAATGAGAGTCTGTGATGGAACCCCTCACAGAAGTCTATATTCTTCGAACACTGGATTATCGCGAATCAAGTCGATTACTGTTCTTGTATGGCAAGCAAGGTGTGCAGAGTGCTTTAGCACGGGGTGTCAAGAAACTTGACGCACCACACAGACACCTGGCTCAGACCGGTCATCTTGTCGAGGTGGCGCTCTCAACCTCTCGCTTGCCAACCGTTAAAACGATGCAACGCATCGAGCTGTACCAGCCCCTCAAGCAATCACTGCTTGCCCAAACGGTGAGTCAGGTAGCGCAAGAACTCATCTATTACAACACGACCGATACCGATGATCATCTCAAACTGTTCGGCTTTCTGAAAAAGTGGCTAAAACAACTTGAGCACCACGCAGCGCATCCCTTTGCACCGATTGAACTTTTACTTGTCTTTGAACTCAAGTTTTTTTACTTACTCGGCTATGGGATTCGGTTCACATCGTGTCATGTATGTGGCATCGACAAGCCACTTTATTTTGAACCGAAAACGGCCATGGTGGCGTGTGCAGACCATGTTGAACGGTTGGACGAAGCATGTGATGAGACACAGTTTGCCTTGCTCAAATGGGCACTGCATCTCGATGTCACCACCTACACCCCGAAATCGACATCCTTTGAACTGCTCCATCCATTGATGCAACTTGTCAATGGCTTACATTCCATGTTTCTCGGACATGTTCCTAAAGCAAGAACCATCCTGCAAACATTACTTTGAGAAGGTGAACAGATGAAAATCAACTTAGAACAACTCGTCGCATACGCAAAAAACCATGGATTTGTCTTCCAAGGCAGCGAACTGTATGGTGGTTTGGCCAATACGTGGGACTATGGTCCGCTCGGTGCCGCACTGAAAAACAATATCAAACAGTTGTGGTGGCAACGCTTTATTCAAGAGAACCCTCATAACGTTGGACTCGACTCCAGTATTCTTATGAATCCAGCTGTCTGGAAAGCGAGTGGCCATATCGATAGTTTCAATGATCCCCTCAGCGATTGCAAACAGTGTCGAACACGTCACCGGGTCGACCATTTGGTGACCAAGCACGACCCCACAATCGATGCAGATGGCATGTCGTTAGAAGCCCTTGACGATTACGTTCGAACCCATCGCCTCAAATGTCCAAACTGCGGTGGGCACGACTTTACCCCAACCCGTCAGTTCAACCTGATGTTCAAGACCAGTCAAGGCGTCATCGATGAAGCGGCCCAAGCCATTTATCTTCGGCCTGAGACGGCCCAAGGTATTTTCTTGAACTTTAAGAACATCCAACGGGCGATGCGTTTGAAGATACCGTTTGGTATTGGGCAAATCGGCAAAAGTTTCCGGAATGAAATCACGCCGGGCAACTTTATCTTCCGTACGCGTGAGTTTGAACAGATGGAACTTGAGTTTTTTTGTCAACCCGGAGAAGAAATTGGCTGGTTTGAGACGTATAAGAAAGATAGCTACCAGTTTTTGCTCGATCTCGGTTTGGCAGCGGACAACCTCCATATGCGAGACCATGCCGAAGAACAGCTGTCGCATTATTCCAATGCGACGACCGACATCGATTACCGCTACCCGTGGGGATTTGACGAACTGTGGGGTATTGCCTCACGAACGGACTATGATTTACGTCAACATCAAACCCACT
This sequence comes from Acholeplasmatales bacterium, assembly GCA_007694145.1. Lineage (GTDB taxonomy): Bacteria > Bacillota_I > Bacilli_A > Izemoplasmatales > Izemoplasmataceae > SKGI01. Next base: position 14,737 of record RECF01000037.1, read on the forward strand.
CGAAAGAGTCTCTTGAGTATTTTGATCCTGAAAGCAGTGAGAAGTACTTGCCCTATGTCATCGAACCCTCACTCGGGGTTGAACGTTTGTTTTTGGCGTTGTTGTTTGAAGCGTATCAGGAAGAGACTTTAGACAACGGTGAAACCCGAATCCATTTGGCACTTCATCCTGCCTTGGCGCCTTACAAGGTGGCCATATTGCCTTTGATGAAGAAAAAACATGGCGAACAGGCCGTGGCTCTACATGCACGGTTAGCCAAGTATTTACCTGCCGTATATGATGAGACCGGCAACATCGGCAAGCGCTACCGTCGCCAAGATGCCATCGGCACCCCATTTGCCGTCACGGTTGACCATCAATCGCAAGAAGATGGTACGTATACATTGCGCGACCGCAACACCATGACGCAAATTCGTCTTGACGAAGCGGCGTTGTTACAGTATATCAAGGAGCAGTGTGTGTTCTAAACTCAAATCAGGACAGGTGGGACGGCCATGGATGCGCCTAAGGCAAACATGCTTGAAACCGTGCTGCACAAAACCGACATCGTCGATTTGATCAACGAAGTGACGCCCTTGCAAAAACAAGGGGATGAGCATGTCGGATTGTGTCCTTTTCATCATGAAAAAACACCATCTTTCCGTGTCAATGAAGAAAAACAGGTGTACTATTGTTTTTCATGCAAAGCCAGTGGCAATGCCTTGACTTTTGTCAAGGAAAAGCAGGGCCTCTCAACCGGAGAAGCGATTCGCTTTCTCGCTGAACGCGCCGGTATTGAGTTATCTGGTACCATCACAGAACGACCAAACAAGTCATACACCGACCTCAATGCCGAAGCGATGAAGTTTTTTGAGCTCCAACTGCATCACACGAAACCCGGTATCCCGGCTAAGCAATACTTGTTAGCCCGCGGTTTCACCGAGGCGACCCTCCGTCATTTCAATCTCGGTTTTGCCCCGCGTGAATGGCGTGCCCTTTACGAAGCGCTCAAACGTCTTGATGCGCTCGACACCGACATGACGGATCTTGGTCTCATTTATAGCCAAGACGAAATACGGGATGTGTTCAGGAACCGCATCATGTTTCCTATCCATGACGATGAAGGTTACGTCATAGGATTTTCCGGACGCACTTACGATGCGCACGATACGCAAAGTGCCAAATACATGAATACCACGTCAACCCCTGTGTTTGACAAGGGCACGGTGCTTTATAATCTACACCGGGTTCGACCGCACTTGAAGACAGCGAAACGGATCGTGCTCTTTGAAGGCTATGTCGATGTCATCCAGGCGTATCAAGCGGGTGTGCCCGAAGGTATTGCCATCATGGGAACGGCCTTAACACCCAAACATATCCAAAAAATTAAGCGTCTCACCGATACGGTCATCTTGTGTCTTGATGGGGACAAAGCAGGTATAGAAGCCACCAACAAGTTTCTTGATACACTTGAAGCAGCCAAGCTAAAAACGTTTGTTAGCATGCTGCCTGAAGGGCTGGATCCAGACGACTTCATCCGCCAAGAAGGTGCTGAGGCATTCAAGAAGCAACTCGATGACGCACTTGATGGCAACAGTTATCGGTACCGCTTATACCATGAGGCTGCAAACTTAAACAAGTTGACCGATGTCGAACACTTCAAAAACAAAGTTTTCAAGATGATTGCACCGCTTGATGGTTACAATCGAACCCATTTTCTTAAAAGATTGTCCGAAGACCTCAATGTGTCCATCGAACTGATAGAGAGTGATTTTCGAGAAGCAACCAAGTCATTCAAGACCATGCCACGGTACCGTCAAATTGCCCAAGTGGCCGTCACTGACAAGTTTGTCAAAGCCGAGCGGGGTCTAATCCATTACTTTCTAAGAGATCGCCATTACGAACGCAAGTTTCGCATGGAGTTTCGCGATGCGATGTTCAACGACAAACATGCCCGTGATGTCCAGCTTGAGATTTTTGAGTTTTATCGGATGAACCCGCATGACTTATGTATTGTTCCCACGTTGTTTCTTGTGCGTCTTAACGAGGCCCAACGTGCTTATTGCAAACAACACATTGAAATGGAAGACTATCCGTTCAACGAGGACGAGTATGAGGATTTTCTCGCTGTCATGCGTGAGCAAAATCGACGTGCTGAGATTAAACTTCTTAAAGCAAAATTGAATGCGGCCACGACCATTCAGGAAAAAATCGAGTATCGCAAGGAAATCGACGATATGATAAGCAGGGGGAAAAAACATGGAAAAAGAGCAAGTCGCACAAGTCATTCAAGAGTTAATTGATGGCAGTAAGCTGAAAGGCTATGTGACCATCAAAGAAATCAAGCGCTATATCGATGAGAACGCGGATGAGTTTGACGAGATTATCACGGAACTAGAAAAAGCCAATGTGGATGTGGTCAGTGAAGAGGACCTTGCAAGCTATAAGGTTCCGTCACTGAGTCTTGATGATGACGATGACATCGAGCCAGAAGACGATGAGAACTTTGTGCTAGATCTTGATTTCGCCAAAGACATTGAAGAAGAACTGCTCCATGACAAGTCATTTGAGTCGCAAGCCAGTATCAAAGTCGATGACCCCGTCCGGATGTATCTTAAGGAAATTGGCCGGGTTGAGCTGCTCGATCCTGATCATGAGCTTGAACTCGCTCAACATATTTATTATGCGGCACTGGCTAAAGAACAATATGAGCAAATGCAAGAAGACGATGACTCTGAACTGACTCAAAAGTACAAGAAAGAAGTCGAAGAGTTGCTCTATCGCGGCGAACTGGCCAAAAACAAACTCGTTGAGGCAAACTTGAGACTCGTGGTTTCCATTGCGAAAAAGTACGTCGGTCGCGGCATGCAGTTTCTCGATTTGATTCAGGAAGGCAACATGGGTTTGATCAAGGCTGTCGGCAAGTTTGATCATACAAAAGGTTTTAAGTTTTCAACCTATGCAACCTGGTGGATTCGTCAGGCGATTACCCGTGCCATCGCTGATCAGGCACGTACCATCCGCATTCCGGTTCACATGGTCGAGACCATCAACAAACTTGTTCGCACACAGCGCCAGCTCATTCAAGAACTCAAACGGGAACCGCAGCCCGAAGAGGTCGCCGAACGGATGGGTATCAGCGTAGAAAAAGTGCAAATCATTCAAAAAGTGGCCCAAGAGCCAATCTCCCTTGAATCACCTGTCGGTGAAGAGGAAGATTCAAGCCTGGGGGATTTCATTGCCGACCAGGACACCTTGACGCCGCTGGAGTTCACCTCAAAAGAAATGCTCAAACGGGAACTCGATAGCGTTCTTGAAACGTTGACTGACCGTGAAGAAAAAGTGTTGCGTATGCGTTTTGGCTTGCTGGATGGTCGGACACGAACACTTGAAGAAGTCGGTCGGGAGTTCGGGGTCACACGAGAGAGAATCCGGCAAATTGAAGCGAAGGCCCTGCGCAAGCTAAGACATCCCTCCCGCAGTAAGAAACTACGAGATTTCATGGGCGGTCGATGAGAAGTGCGGGTATCTGAACGGCTCGAGGTTTGCCTTCGATATATCCAAGGATTCAACGTGCTATATGATATCGGTACCGATCATGCCTATTTGCCTATAGCGGCTATAAAACGCGGTCTTGTCCGCAAAGCGTATGCCGTCGACAATAAACAAGGCCCCCTTGAAAGTGCCCGCAATCATATCGCACATTATCACTTAGAAGACCGCGTCATCCCTATTTTAGCGGATGGCCTTGCAGCTTTGGAAAACGACGTGGATGTTGTGACGATTGCTGGGCTAGGTGGTCCCTTGATTGCCCGTATACTTGAAAATTGTCCCACCAAAACCGTCCGTCGTCTTATCGTCCAAACAGCTGTTCAGGTGCAGGCCATCCGCGTTTTGATTGACGCGGGCTGGTGTATTGTCGATGAAACGGTCATCCGTGAACAGGATGTCTACTACACGACAGTCGTGTTTGAAGTCGGGGCGCAGACATTGAATGAGCAAGAACGTGCCTTTGGCCCAATGTTGCTCAAGAAACGACCGGCGGTGTTTCTTGAGCAACTGCGACATGAAGCGGCATACTTGCGATCGTTAACCGCAACCATCCCAGACCTAACGGCCCGGGCTCGGCAATCTAGACGATTACATGCTATTGAGGAGGTGCTTGATGAACGGTCAAATCATACGAACATTTTTTGATACGCGCTATCCCTTGGATTTTGCGTATGCGTGGGATAATGTGGGCTTGCAAATCGGGACACTTGATAAAACCTTGACCGGCATCCTGATTACGCTTGATGTGACACAGGACGTCGCAAAAGAAGCTTTGCAAAAAGGCGCCAATCTGATTATCAGCCATCACCCACTGATTTTCAAACCACTGGCTAACATTGTGACCGACAGCTACAAGGGTCAGCTGATTGAGCAGCTGCTCAAATCGGGGATTACCGTCTATGTGTCACACACGAACTATGATTTAGGTCATACTGGGATGAATCAAGTTCTCGCCGACCGACTTGCATTGACTGAACAAGCGGTGCTTGACCCAATCGATGACACGCACGGTCTTGGACGAATCGGTCGATTGCGTGAACCGCTTGGTCTAAACGCGGCGATTGCGTATATCAAGCAAGCGCTCAGTTTACGACATGCGCGCTTTATTGGGGTGATGGATGACGACACGCGCATCCAAACACTTGCCATCAGTGGTGGCTCCGGGGCATCTCAGATGCATCATGTGAAGGCCAGTGGCGCGGACTTGTATCTAACGGGCGATGTGAGTTACCATCAGGCCCATGACATGCGGCAACTTGGATTGCGGACCCTTGATATCGGCCATTATGCGGAACACCTTTTTGCACCGGCACTCAAGAAAGAGCTTGAGGACTATGGTGTCAACGTGCCCATTTATGCCTCAAACATTAACCTTGATCCGTTTACTTTCGTATAAGCATCGGATAAAAAAAAGTGTCCTGAGCGCGGTGCTCGGACACTTTTTTACTTGTTATACTTCAATAATAGCTTCAACTGGGCAGACCGGTTCACAGGCGCCGCAATCGATGCAAACATCTTCATCGATGACGTAAATATCACCTTCGGAAATACAGTCGACCGGACATTCCGCAACGCAAGCTGCACACGCGATACACGCATCAGTAATTCTTCTTGGCATTGTTCATCCTCCTTACGTTGAATTACTTTCATTTTATATGATTGCGTGTGAATTGTAAATATGATTTCCTTAAATCAAGGGCTTATTTAAAATCTTTATCATTACTTGGTGAGGCAATGTGCTCGCAGTCATAGAGGTTTGATTATCAAAGAAAGAAAAATTCTTTACAGTCAATTTCTACATAATGTGCTATATTTAAAAATAGAGAAGACATCGATAGGAGGTGGCGTATGAAAACGCGCTTTCGACACACGTTCACATTTTGGCTACTTCGAACGCCTTTTCGGATTTTTGCAAGGTTACGCTACAATTTTACAGCGGTCAAGTTTCGACCCGACGCATCTTTGAAAGGTCCGTATCTCATCCTTTCAAACCATGCCATGGCCCTTGACCCGTTCTTTTTGGGGACAAGCTTTCGCGAACCGATTTACTTTGTCGCCTCTGATATGATTTTTTCTATCCGGTTTTGGTCGAGACTGATTCGTTTTTTGGTCAGTCCCATTCCGAAAACAAAATACCGCTCAGACATGGAAACAGTCAAGGATATTATCAAAATCATCAAACAGGGGGGATCGGTGGGAGTGTTTCCCGAGGGAAACGCCACCTTCACTGGGGCAACCATGACCATTCAACCGGCCATCGCCAAACTTGTACGCAAGCTCAAAGTGCCCGTCTTATTCTACCGATTTGAAGGGTTGCACCTCACCAAACCGCGCTGGGCTGCGCATCCTCGCCGGGGACGTGCCATCGGCCATGTGCATCATGTGTGGCGTCCCGAAGACTATGCGACGCTGTCGGTGGATGCGATGATCACGTTTATTCGGGAACAGCTGTTTGTCGATGCGCTGGCTACGCAAAACCTCGCTTTGCGAGCGTATAAGGGGCGCAAGTTGGCAGAAGATCTAGAAAGTGCTTATTTTCACTGTGCAGAATGCGATCGCTTGAATACGATTCGAACCGTTGACGACCATGTTTTTTGTCAAGCATGCGGTATGCGCATGCGTTATACACCGTATGGATTCATTGAAGGTATGCGCGCTGGCAAGTACTATGCCACGACGGTGGCCTGGTATGAGGGTCAGCTCAAAGCGTTGAAACACCATTGGAGTCAGTATGACGGCCACGCACCATTTTTCGAGGATGCCGGTGAAAAGGTTTTGGAAGTTACGCGGGCGACGCAAAAAAAACCACTTGGTCAAGCGACGCTGAAACTTTTTAAAGACCGACTTGTCATCGTGTTTGACAAGGGAGAAGAGGTAGTTTGGCCGCTTACATCACTAAAAGCGTCTGTCCAGCAAAAAAACAAGTTGATTTTGCACCATGTTGAACAACAGAAAACGTATTATTTTCTCAATCACCGCAAGCGTAACGCATTGAAGTATGTTCTGATGATTGAAACGATTAATGGAAGAGAGGTTTAAGTATGGATTTCAGTCAATTTGTCGTCTGGGAAGGTATTGTTTTGTTTGGCGTGTTAGCTGTATTGTTGTTGTTTGCCAATGTGTTGCGTCGGAAGATTCCTTTCTTGCGACGTAGCCTTCTGCCGACGGCAGTCATCGCCGGTTTCCTCGGGCTGTTGCTTAAAGAAACCGTCTATGCATGGTTGGTCGATGAAGCGCGGTATACAATCACCCTCGATCAGCTCCGTGTGATCACCTATCATACCATTGCTCTAGGTTTTATTGCGCTTGGTCTCAAGGTGAAAGCCGTTATGGACATCAAGGTTCCCAAGAGCCGCAGTTTCTTTAGTGGCATGCTGATTGTCTCGCTTTACTTGATTCAAGGTTTTGTCGGCTTGTCGTTGACCATTTTGCTTGGTTATACCATCATGCCTGATTTGTTCAGGGCGGCAGGGATGCTGTTACCGATGGGATTTGGTCAAGGTCCCGGTCAGGCACAAAACATCGGTAATGTCTATGAGGTCACCTATGGCTTTGCCGGCGGGACGACCTTTGGGCTTGCGATTGCATCGGCTGGATTCTTGTGGGCGAGCATTGCGGGCGTCATTTACTTGAATGTTTTGAAACGCAAAGGGCTCATTGATGCGACCGCAGAACACAAGTCCGTTTTGGTCAGTAGCCAAGAAATCGAGTCACCCGATGAAATCCCAGTTTCTGAAGCGATTGACAAGTTTTCAATCCAAGTTTCGCTGGTGCTGATGGTGTATTTGGCGACCTTCGGTTTCATTTACGGTGTTGCTGCTTGGATGGACACAGGTGTACTCGGTGATTTTGGAATTCAAACCATCAAACCACTTGTGGTTGGGTTCAACTTTATTTTTGGGATGCTACTGGCACTTTTATTCAAGCAAATATTTCTTTGGTTGCGTAAAAAACGCATTATGACTAGGCAGTACCCGAACAACTATATGCTAAACCGGATTGCTGGCATGATTTTTGACTTTATGATTGTTGCGGCCATTACGGCTATTCGTGTTGAAGATCTTTCAATGTTGTGGATTCCCTTCTTTATTTTAGTCTTTGCGGCGGGCTTTGCAACCTTGTTTGCCACCCGTTATCTTACAAGCCGTATTTACCCGGAGTATCCTATACCCGCCATGATGGGCATGTTCGGCATGTTGACGGGAACGGCAAGTACTGGGATCGTTTTGTTGCGTGAGGTCGATCCAAACTTCAAAACGCCTGCGGCTAACGATTTGGTCATCGGCTCTTCGACAGCCATTTTATTCGGCTTCCCGATTTTACTGCTGGTGGGCATCGCACCACAAAGTACGACACTTATGTTTGTGACACTCGGACTGATTACGTTGCTGGGGGCGTTGTTCATCGGTTTGCTCCTTTGGTTGAACCCGCGAACACCTAAAGCCTGAGCCACAATTATTGAGGACTTTTGCTTGTCTTTTCAGTACCGTTCGTGTACAATGAATGAGGACGAAAGACAGGAGTGATATTATGGTATGGTACGCGTATCTTTTCATTGTACTTGCACTACTCATCGGCGCCATTCTAGGGTTTTTTCTTGCCCAACGCTACTTCAAACGCTATCTGGCGAAGAATCCCCCCATCAATGAAAAAATGGTGCGGGCGATGATGACCCAAATGGGTAGAAAACCCTCAGAAAAGCAAGTGCGTCAAGTGATGGCTTCCATGAATCAATTCAAATAAGTCACTAAAAACCGCTTATATGGGCGGTTTTTATTTTGTGAAAACATTTACATCACAACCACGCTTGATATAGCATAGAGGGTTGTGTTACTGTTAGCTCAACATAAAAAAATAGAGGTCGCGATGCAGATGAGTACCTGGTGGAGCCGGTAGGCTGTGAAACCAGAGAAAGGCAACCATCGCCGAATATGTAGTCAGACATGAGTGCATATGGGCCAGCGGGGAACACCCGTTGGACTCCTACTTCGGTAGAGGCGCTAACATACTCCCTAACTAGGTTGTTTTAGTGTCCTTCGTGGCACTTTTTTTTATGAAAACGAAGGAGGTAACACGATGAAAAAAATCTTTATGGTATGCTTTGTCACGCTGGCGGTCTTCCTGATTCAGGCTTGCGGTGTTGACGAAAACAGTCTGGTGGTCGGGATGGAGTGCGATTACGCACCATTCAACTGGACAACAAGCGATGACACCGCCGAACCGGTGTCAGGCACGAACTATTATTGTGACGGTTATGATATGATGATTGCTCGGCAACTCGCTGCATCCCTTGGACGTGAGTTGGTGGTGCGTCAAGTGGCGTGGGAAGGCTTGATTCCCGCGTTGTTAAGTGGTGAAATCGACGTGATTATTGCAGGGATGAGTCCGACACCGGAGCGGGCTGAAACGGTCTTGTTCACCGATGCATACTATGTTAGTGCGCAAGTGTTTGTTGTGCAGTCTGGCAGCACGTATGCGCAAGCGGAAACACTTGATGATTTCGCTGGTGCGCGCGTGATCGCTCAGCTAGGCACCTTGCAAGACCGCTTGATTCCCCAAATCCCCGACGTGGTGCACCGGGGCGCTTTAGAAACCTATGCGAGTCTCGTCACTGAGGTGCTGAGTGGGGCTTCGGATGCCTTGATTGCAGAATGGCCTGTCGCTTTGAGCATTACTCAAACCAATCCATCACTGACTTGGGTCGATTTGGGGGAGGCGGGTTTCATACTTGAAGCAAGCGATGTGTCCGTGAGTATCGCTTTGCGGCAGGCGGATGTGGCTTTGCAAGTTGACATCAACGAGATTTTGGCAGCCATCAGTTTAGAGACCCGTCAAAGCTGGATGCAGGATGCACTTGAAAGACAAGGTGATTGACAACGATGACGGTCATGGCAACATCGTTTGGTGAACGGTTAGTAAACATGTTCATCGACCATCACGATCTCCTGCTTTACGGCGTACGAAACACGTTGATTCTGGCCATTTTCGGAACGATTTTCGGGTTGCTGCTCGCCTTGGTGCTTGTCGTGTTTCGCCTAGGGGGATTTCAGGTGAGCAGTGGGTGGTTTCGCCACTTGCAAAAGCGGGTGTTGAAAATTGCAACCGCTTTATATATCGGCTTCTTTCGCGGTACACCGATGATGGTCCAGGCGATGATTTTGTACTATGGCTTGCAGACGGCAGGGGTTCGTATTCCGGTTTTGATGGCTGGTCTTGTCGTTGTCAGTCTCAATACTGCTGCGTATCTGACGGAGATACTCAAAGCCGGCATTCTTTCACTTGATGCTGGTCAGTCAGAGGCGGCGCTGTCACTTGGGCTTACGCCGGGGCAAACCTATCGACGTGTCGTGTTTCCTCAAGCACTCCGGAATATGTTGCCAGCCATCGGCAATGAACTTGTTGTGAACATCAAAGATACAGCTGTACTCAGTGTCATCGGTGTATCGGAACTATTCTTTATGGGACGGCGGGTCGGCAGCGCTAGCTATCGGTTCACCGAAGCCTTTGTGCTTGTATCGATTCTCTATCTTGTATTGGTCAATGCGGCCGTCTTTCTTCTGATGCGGTTGACACGGCATCGCAAATCATCGCTGCCAGTCAGTGATAGTGGGGTGCTCGTATGACGCTTGCCCTGATAAACTTGACGAAAGACTTTGGTGAAGGACCGATATTGCAAGATGTATCGGTTGTGTTCAATCCGGGTGAAATCACGTGCATCATCGGACCATCAGGTTCTGGTAAAAGCACGTTGCTTAGAATGCTCAATCGGCTTGAAGCACCGACACGTGGCCACATCATGGTTGATGGTGAACCGCTCAAAGAGACTGACAAAGCTTTGCAACGCCACCGGGCGCGTACCGGCATGGTCTTTCAAGCCTTTCATCTGTTCAATCACCTGAGTGTGCTTGACAACTGCATGTTAGCCCCTATTACCGTCTTAAAACTGAACAAAACCGATGCCATGCAACGCGCCATGGGTGCACTCGAAGAAGTCGACATGGCTGGTTATGCCCACCGCCGGCCCATCACGTTGTCTGGTGGGCAGAAACAACGGGTTGCCATCGCACGCGCTTTGAGCATGACGCCTCAAGTTCTCTTGTTCGATGAACCGACCAGCGCGCTCGATCCGGAGATGGTTCAAGAAGTACTCCAGGCGATGCGTCGTGTCGTCGCCAAGAAAATCACCATGATACTCGTCACACACGAAATGACCTTTGCGGCAGAAATTGCTGACCGCATCCTATTTATGGATGAGGGGCAAATCATTGAAGATCGTCCTGGGCGCGCGTTGCTCGATGATCCGGAGCATCCGCGGACCCGACAATTTTTGAAATCATGGCGAGGCAAGACATAAAAAAATGAAACCTTGTCCCGGATGCATCAAAGCATCGGTTGGACAAGGTTTTTTTTAGTGTTTGAGTCGATAACTCGTCAGACCTTTCATCGATGAAGCCCTGACGCGCGGGTCTTGATTTAATCGTTTAAGAATCCGTGTGGCATCGCTTTGCCGATGTTTCATAAATACTTCGATTTCATGTCGGTGCAAAGGATGGGTACGAATGATGTTCAAGATGGCCTCATAATCATCGGTAACTGCGCTTTGATAAACGCCTTCGGCCAACGCTTCAATCGAGATGCCTTCGAGCGCTTCAGCAAACATCATGACGCGCTTTAGCGGTGGAACCTGTGCGGACTTGTCCGTCCCTGCTCGAAGGGGGACATTGATGTATAGGCGATCATAGCGGATGCCTTTCAATGTTTGCTTGAAAGCACGCAAGGACTGTGCACTGTCATTAATATCCTTCAAAAGCATCACTTCAAGCCATAGTTCACCATGAAATTCTTGTGAGAACTGCTTGAGATATACGGTGCTTGCTTTAAGATTAACGTGAGGATGTGGTCGGTGAATCGTTTCCGCAAGCGAGACAGGCTCAGACATCACAGTCGGCAAAACGATGTCAGCCTCAAGTGCGGCATCAAAGACATCGCGATGGTCAAAACGTGCACCATTCGTGATGAGGGTTACCGGTTTGTCAGTGCAAGTCTTTAAGCGGATAAGCAGCTTTTTCAAGTCACGGTACAACGTAGGTTCACCCAAACCAGACACTGTGACGGTGTCGTATGCGATGCCGCTCTTTAAGAAGGTGTTGAATGCGGCAATCAAGGTCTCAACAGCCACACCTTGTGCAGGTGTATTTGTCAAGGCAGCCGTCGGACCGAGTTGACAGTAGAGGCAGTCGAAGTTGCAATATTTTGTGATGAACGGACTGATGCCAAGTGATCGCCCTAAGCGTCTTGAGAGAACCGGACCATATAAATAAGCGCTGTCACGCATGGAAATCATGCCGTTTTTTGTTGCGTAGGGCTTTATGGCGGTACATGCGTTCATCTGCCTGCATCATGGCTCTCTCTAAGTCGGCCAGCAGGCTGTTTCTTTCAAGCAAGCTGTCACCATAGGCAGCGGATAACGTGGCATCGAGCGTCACCAGGTGTTGATCAAGTGCCGTCATCCATGTTTTGAGATCGGGCATGTTCGTTTCAGGAATTGTCAAAGCAAACTCATCGCCACCGAGTCGATAAGCTTCCCCACCATAAGGTTGAATGTGTTCATCGATGTAGTGGGCAAAAGCTTTGAGAACCCTGTCTCCTTGATGGTGCCCGAGTCGGTCATTGATCGATTTGAAACCGTTCAAGTCAACCATGACCAAACGTTGGATGGTTTGCTTTGAACAGGCAATTACATCATGGAAAAAAGCGCGGCGATTTTTAAGTTGAGTCAGTTCATCACGCATGCTTGTCTCATGCAAGATATGGTTCAGTTTTTCCAACTCACGATTTTTTTGGGCCAGCTCGCGCTGCGTATTGACCAATTCACTGTTTAGGGCAGTCCATTCACGTAAGTAGGCGGCGGTGGCTTCGTCATGGCTGTAGTGTTTGAAAGCCTGCGCCTGTCGTAAGCTGTTGAGCTGTTCGCTATTAATCCGAATGATTTCACTGAGGACCGTCAAGGTTTCTTGGCGTTCCTTGAGGCTAAGCATGACGATTTGTGTGCCAGTTTTGAGCAACGCGACCGATAAAATCAAATGGCCGTGTGTTTCGTTGAGAAGCAGTTCACCACCAAAACTGTGTCCGTGTTCAAGTGTATCTTTGAGATAATCAAGAAAGCGTTGAATCGAATCGGTATCCAAATAGTAGACAAAGTGTGTTCCAGCTTGAAATTGCGGATAAGAACCTTCATGTTTGACAGCCTCGACAATGCGCCCTTCAAGGTCGAGGACAAGGCCTAGTGTTGTCAGTTTAGAGTCCGACAAGATGACGACCTACCTCAAGTGCCGAGGCTGCATTTCGTGCATGGCCATCGGCTCCAAAACGATTGTACAAGCTCTCATCCCCTGAAAAAGCCTGCCCGCCAATGAGGATTTTCGGTGCCCCACCCGGAAGGCGTTCTCGGAGTTTATCTAGCGTCTCTTGCAAGGCGCTCAGGTGCAAGGGCAGGGTGACACTCAAGCAAACAAGATCTGGTTGAAATGACTCAGCGAAACGAACGATTTCATCCGGAGGCATGTTCGCGCCAAGATAATGTGTCTGGAAACCGTCAAGTTCAAAAAAATCAGTGACCATCCGGATGCCGATTTCATGCAGTTCAGTGCCAATGGCTGTAGACAGCAATTTCTTGCCGTGCTTTGGCGATGCAAAAATTTCTTCGTAGAAGTTTGCCATGATCGACTGCGTGATAACGGTTGCGAGATGCTCATCCGCCACATGGATGGTTCCCGTTTGCCATAAACGACCGACTTCATAAAGACTCGGCTGCAAGATGTCAAGATAAATGTCTTTGAGCGATGACCCTGTTTCGCGCAACTTTAAAATGTGCGCACGCGCAGCGTGACGGTCTTTGTTCAGCACGTAACGCAAGTAAGTCGCCGTATCGGGCTTTGTCACATACGAGACGCCGTTCTCATCTACACTAAACGTATTTGGATCGATCGCATCAAGCAGCGTTCGTTGTTCTAAAGACAAATGCGGTGCAAGCCGTGTTTGAATCAACACGTACAGTTGACCCGCAACAGCCTTGTCGATGCCCGCGTGATGCAAAGCGACCGCCAACCATGAAAAGTACGCTTTGATTATCGAGGGTTTTTCATGTTTCAAGCCTTCCAAAGTAAAAAGCAGCGAATAGCGGATATCGCGCAAGGACTTTTCAATGTAGCGCGTAGAGCGGTCAAGATAATCAGGGACCATGTCGGCAAGAATCTGTTGAATGAGTGCGTCTTGGTTTTTTTCAATCGTGCCAAGCATACCATCACCTCAGTGTCCATATATGATTATTATAGCAAAATAGTCGTGTTTCGACACGCTGTATTAAAAAAGAACAAGCACCAGGGCTTGTTCTAGTCTGTACGCGGACCATCTTCTTTGAGAAGACGTTTGCGGCTTTGCAAAAAACTGCTCTTTGGTTCAATGCCTTTGGCGATTTTGATGAAGTTGCCTTTATGTCGGTAAACAATCATCAGCGTGCCAAGGGTTGTAATGATGGGCATGATCCAATCACCCGAAGGTCCGAAGAGAAATAGCCGGATGCCAGATTCAGCACCTAAGATGAAGACTCCATAACTTGTAAGCGCCAAAGCAAGGGTACCAGTGCATGAGGCGATGCTGACATAACGGGTGATTTTCAACGTCACGATATAGCCAAGCAAGCCAACAAGACCCAGAACCGGTGCATAGAACAAGAAAATGCCCACACCCGTTGCCACGGCCTTTCCACCTTTAAAGCGCAAAAAGACTGGGAAAATATGACCCACGGCCGAAACAAATCCGAACAACAAAAGTGGCACACCGGTGTCAGGCAGTAAACCTAGACGAATCATGAGAATCATGAAACCGCCCTTGAAGACATCGAGGATGAAGACAAGCGTCCCGAGATTTTTACCAAGCACACGATAGGCGTTTGTCGTTCCGGGGTTTCCAGAACCGTGCTCACGGATGTCGATATTTTTAAACACCTTGCCGATGATGACGGAAAAGGGGATCGACCCAACAAGGTAAGCCAAGACCAATAACATGATAATGATAACAATATCCATTTTAACCCTCCGCTTTTGCAAACAACCTTTTTTGATTATATCATAATAAAATGCAAATTACACTACTAATGAAACCGTGATTTTGATATAATAGTATGATGAGTTGAACTAAAGGACGTGGAACCCATGACGCTAAAAACACTTGATCAGTACGGTGCCGACTCCATCCAGATTCTTGAAGAGCTGGAGGCGGTTCGCAAACGCCCCGGCATGTATGTTGGCTCGACCGATGCACGCGGGCTCCATCATCTCGTTTGGGAAATCGTTGACAATGCTATTGATGAAGCATTGGCCGGTTATGGCAATGATATCATTGTGACGGTAAAAGAAGACAACAGTGTCGTTGTTCAAGACTTTGGACGCGGTGTGCCTGTTGAGAATCATGTGAGTGGTAAAAGCGCGATTGAAATCATCTACACGCGCCTGCATGCCGGTGGTAAGTTCGGACAAGCCGGTGGCTACAAAGTTTCAGGCGGCTTGCATGGTGTAGGTGCAAGTGTTGTCAACGCACTCAGTGAGTTTCTTCATGTTACCGTCAACCGAAATAGCCGTAGCTATGTCATGATATTTGAAGACGGCGGCCGAAAAGTATCCGATCTCAGCGAAGTGGGTGAGAGTCGTAAAAACGGTACGACAGTGTGGTTTAAGCCCGATTCCAACGTCTTTTCCACCACAGTGTTCAACTTCCAAACACTTTCAGAACGTCTTCGCGAAAGCGCGTATCTCATCAAAGGATTAAAAGTAACCCTGATTGATGAACGGTCCAAGCAAAAGGAAGTATATTTGTATCATGACGGGATTCTCTCCTATATCGATTATTTGAACCAGAATCGCCAAACCGTTCACCCCACACTGTTTTTTGAAGGGGTGCACGAGCACATTGAAGTCGAGGTTGCATTTCAGTTTACCAAAACATACACCGATCAGCTTTACTCCTTTGTCAACAATGTCCGGACCCGAGACGGTGGAACCCATGAAACCGGCTTCAAGACAGCCTTTACGAAGATTTTTAATGAGTATGCTTTGCGCACCGGCTTGTTGAAGGACAAAAGCAAAAAACTTGAAGGTGCGGATATTCGTGAAGGACTCAGTGCGATTATCTCTATTCGTATTCCTGAGTATCTCCTTCAGTTTGAAGGTCAAACAAAAAACAAGCTTGGAACATCAGAAGCTCGTACCGCAGTTGAACAAGTCGTCTCAGAAAACATGACATACTTTTTTGAAGAAAACCCCAGTGTGACCAGCACACTCATCGACCGGGCTCTGAAGGCGCAAAACGCAAGAGAAGCGGCGCGTAAAGCACGTGAAGAAGCCCGAATGGAAAAAAAAGGAAAAAAACGTGAGCCTTTGTTGTCGGGCAAACTCGCACCGGCTCAATCGAAAGATCGCCACAGAACCGAACTGTACCTTGTCGAAGGTGATTCGGCGGGGGGCTCGGCCAAACAAGCCCGTGATCGTCGCTACCAGGCGATTTTGCCTTTGCGCGGCAAAGTCATCAACACCGAAAAAGCCCGCATCGAAGACGTGTTGAAAAACGAAGAAATCAATACCATCATCCACACGATTGGTGCCGGTCTGAGTTCGGACTTCGATCTTGAACAGTGCAATTATGCGAAAATTATCATCATGACGGACGCCGACACAGACGGAGCGCATATCCAGGTGCTCCTACTCACCTTCTTTTTCCGCTACATGCGTAAACTTGTCGAGGCTGGCAAAGTCTATATTGCCTTGCCACCGCTATACAAGTTCACCTATCGCAATCAGCGCAAAGATAACGTGACCTATGCCTGGACAAACGAAGCCCTAGCCGAGCTGCTTCAAAACCACAAGAACGGTTCGGTCCAACGTTTCAAGGGGCTTGGAGAAATGAACGCCGACCAGCTTTTTGATACAACGATGAATCCTAAGACACGCACGTTGATCCGGGTCACCATAGACGATTTGGCGGATACGGAAAAACGCATCCGCATTTTGATGGGTGATCAAGTTGAACCGCGTCGTGACTGGATTGAATCAAACGTCGTTTTCACCAATGAAGACAACTTTACAATAAAGGAGTAGACCATGGCCGATAAGATAAAAGACGCATTAGATACATTCATCGAAGGCCGCATCCTTGACGAAAACCTTGAAGACATCGTCGGGGATCGTTTCGGCAGGTACTCCAAATACATCATCCAGGACCGAGCCTTACCGGATGTTCGCGACGGGTTGAAGCCGGTACAACGACGTATTCTCTATGCGATGCATATGCTAGGACTTTACCATGACAAGCCTTACAAAAAATCCGCACGGATTGTTGGGGATGTCATCGGTAAGTATCACCCACACGGTGACTCAAGCGTCTATGAAGCGTTAGTACGCATGAGCCAAGATTTCAAGATGCGGATTCCCTTGATTGACATGCACGGTAACAATGGCTCTATTGATGGCGATACGGCTGCGGCTATGCGATATACCGAAGCCCGTATGAGTCCGATGGCAGCGTATTTGCTTAGAGATATCGACAAACGGACAGTCAACTTCATTCCGAACTTTGATGATGAAGAGTATGAACCGATCGTCCTGCCATCACGTTATCCGAATTTGCTTGTCAATGGTGCGACCGGTATTTCCGCGGGTTACGCAACGGAGATTCCCCCCCACAATCTTGGTGAAATCATCCAAGGGGTTATCAAACGCATCGACAAACCGGACTGCACCATTGAAGATATGCTCGTGTTGATCAAAGGACCTGACTTTCCCACCGGTGCCATTGTTCAGGGAGAACAAGGCATTCGTGAAGCCTTCACCACCGGTAAAGGGCGTATCATGATTAAATCGGTCGCCCACTTTGAGGACCATAAGATTGTCGTCACAGAAATACCTTATGAAGTGAACAAGGCGACGCTTGTCCGTAAAATCGATGAACTGCGACTGGGTAAGAAAATCGACGGCATTGCCGAAGTCCGCGATGAATCCGACAAAGAAGGACTGCGCATTGTCATCGAAGTCAAGAAAGAGTTCGACCCTGAAGCGGTGCTCAACTTCTTGCACAAGAAAACCGATCTGACCCGTTCATATAACTACAATATGGTAGCCATCAACAACAAGCGTCCGGAACTGATGGGAATCTTGAACATTTTTGACAGTTATATCTACCATCAAAAAGAAGTGGTGACGAACCGTTCAAACTTTGAGTTGCGGAAAGCCCAAAAACGGCTGCATATCGTCGAAGGCATCATCCGCCTCAGCGATATCGTCGATGCCGTGGTGGCCCTCATTCGCGCCTCAAAAGGCAAAAGTGATGCCAAAGAGCAGCTGATCAAGACCTATGCGTTTAGCGATGAACAGGCTGAAGCAATCTTGACCTTGCAACTCTATCGCTTGTCAAATACGGATTTGAAGGCCTTGATGAAAGAACAAGATCAACTTGCAGGCTGGATTACGACACTCAATGACATCCTTCACAACGAGGATACATTGAAGAAAGTCATCAAAAAAGAACTGCGTGAAGTCGCGAAGGCTGTCAAAAGCCCTCGACGCAGTCTCATCGAAGAAGAAATCGAACGCATCACCTTCCAGGAACAAGAACTGATTCAGTCCGAGCAAGTGATGGTCGGACTGACGAAGGACGGTTACGTTCGTCAAGCCTCCATTCGCAGTTATAAAGCGACAGAAAATGCGACGCTCAAAGAAACGGACGCGTTTATGTTTGTCGGTGAAGTGTCGACACTTGATACGTTGCTCGTTTTTACCAATCACGGCAATTACATCTTCTTGCCTATTTACAAAATCCCAGAAGCAAAGTGGAAAGAACTCGGCACCCATTTGAATCAGCTGATGCAGATTGAACTCAATGAAGAAATCATCCATGTCAGCCATGTGACGGATTTCCAAGCGGAAAAACACCTGCTCTTCACGACACGTGACAATCTTGTCAAGTTGACGGCGCTTGAAGACTTTTACGCGCTTCGCTACAACAAACCCTTGCGGGCGATGGGCATGAATGAGGGCGACCGACTTGTGCATGTCAGCGCGGTCGATCATTTACAGGGCGAAGTGGTTACATTAAGCGATTACGGACATGCCCTCCGCTATGACTTGTCCGAAATACCGGTGACATCCACAGTGGCCAAAGGGGTCAAGGCGATGAACTTGAATCCCAAGTATCACCTAGCCGCCTCGATCGCCCTCAAAGATTATCACGATTTACTCATCCTCACAACCCGGGGTACCATCAAGCGGCTGCACGTCGAAGAGATTCCCAAAAAACGGCGCAGTCTCAAAGGAGAACTGATTTTACGTCAACCAGGAAGCAACCCTTACCTCGTCGCCGATGTTGGTTTGTTGAACAATGCCCAGTATCGCCATCGTGCCACCGTCCATGTTATTACCACCAAAGCCCACGTGCGTGTCAGCGCATTCGATCTCAAACGGGGTGTTGCCGAAACCGGCAAACGCTTCATTTTACCGAAACTCGGTCAGCCTCGCCACATGATTATAGAAGCTATGGTACCCGAAGAACATTTACAACCGTTGTCCGATTATGAAATGCGCCCCACACCCGAAGCGAAACAACCCAGTCTGTTCGACGATATCGAATAAGAAGCGGTGATTGCCTTGTATTGTCTAGCCATGATTGAGCAAGCAAAAATACCCAACGACATCATCAAAATTTATTTGAACCTTTATCCCTTTATCGGCCGCAACCACGAAATGCTTGGTGTGGTTGCGCGCGATTTTGACGTACTGCTTGAAGAAACAATCAAGACGGACAGTTATTATTTTGCCAAATTGTGCGGTCTAGAACTTTCAGATACGCGTGCCCGACAAATTTTGATGCGTGACGTACAACCAAAGAACAAGGAAGAACGATTGCTTAAGAATATCAAAAAAGCCTTTACCAAGATACACCATGAGACCGATACATTCAGTTTGAATCTCATGGAGTTGTATGATTTGTTGAAGTTTCTGTACCAGGATGTCGAACGGGCGCAGTTGTTGGCGTTTGCAAAGCTTGAAAAACGCAAGGATGACCGAAAGTCACTGTTGCAAAGTTCCGCTTCGACTAAGCGTGAAGCGCTTGGACAGTTG
>RECF01000015.1 GCA_007694145.1 Acholeplasmatales bacterium
TGTTGCGGGGTGAGGCGTTACTGGGTACTTTTACAGCGTCAACACCGGAAGCTCTCCCGACCTATGAAGCGTATAGCGCCGCCCACCAAGGGGCCGATCGTGGTGGTGAAACCTTGATTATCGGGGCAGAATCGTTCACATCGAAAAGCAATCCTTCCACCCGTCTTCGCAGCGAGCGCGACCCGGCCGCAACGGTCTATGATGCGCGTTACTTGCGACTCAATGCGATTGATGGTTGGAGTTTCCGTCATGGCAACGATACGGTGTTTTTCACCGTGGATGTCGCTGAGTCGGGCCTTTATCACATCGGTTTCAATTACCGACAAAACTATCTTATGCAAATGCCTGTTTTCCGGGAGATCACCATCAATGGTGAGATTCCGTTTGCAGAAGCTGCGATGGTCCCGTTTCATTTCACCAACCGTTTCGAGCGTACACTGCTTGGAGACGACGAACCGTTCTTGTTTCATCTAGAGGCTGGAACGCATGAAATCGGCTTGCGGGTCGTGGTTGAACCCTATCGGAATGCCTATGAGAATATTTTGACGATGATGGATGAAATCACCGAACTCAGTCTTGAAATCAAACGTCTGACCGGCAATACCGTCGACCGGTACCGGACATGGCGTCTGGTTCAGTTCATCCCCGACATCGAAGATCGTTTGACCCGCTGGATTGATGCGCTTGATGTCATCAACAGCGAACTTGAACAGTATAGCCGCCACCATGAACCCGGTGAACTGACCAACATCCGCTTAGCTAGGCGGCAACTAGAAACATTGCGTTCAGACATCAACAACATCCCTAACCGGATGTTGATGCTTGCCGATGGCGATGCCTCGACCGCGCAACTCTTGGGGAGCACCGCGCAAGTCTTACTTGAAAACGGATTGGATCTTGAAGCGATGTTTGTGACAGGTGAAGACCGACCACCCCGTTCAGGGACAAACGTTGTTTTCCGTACCTTTGAGTCGGTGCGCCGTTTCTTCTTATCCTTCACCGCCCATGATTATGCGGCGGGTCGTGCCGATGATGACGTGATCGAAATATGGGCCAACTACCCACGGCAATATGTTGAAATCATGCAACAGATGATCGACAATGAATTTACAGACCAAACCGGCATCCGGGTCCGCCTGGCGTTGATGCCCGATGAAAGCAAACTGATTTTAGCCAATGCGGCCGACCGGGCACCGGATATCGCTTTAGGGGTGAACCACTGGATTCCTTATGAGTTTGCCATCCGGGGTGCAAGCCTTGACTTGCGGCAGTTTTCCGGTTATGAGGATACCGTCGCCCAGTTTGCCCCGGGCGTTATGATTCCTTATGCTTTTGAAGACGGCATGTTTGGCTTACCCTTGACGCAAAACTTTTGGGTGACGTTTTATCGCACCGACATTTTCGAGGCCTTGGATTTGCCGGTTCCAGACACATGGGATGACGTGGTAGAAATTTTGCCTGAGCTGCAACGTCTTGGCATGAACTATTTCCATCCCATCGCATTTCATGGCGGATTCAAGCCGTTCGTGGCAACATTGCCCTTCTTGCATCAGTTTGGTGGCAGTCTTTACGCTGAAGACGGTATGTCGACTGTCATAAACAGTGAGGCGAACCTCGAGGGGATTCGCCTGATGACCGAGCTGTTCACCTTATACAACTTGCCCAAACAAGTGCCGAACTTCTACAACCATTTCCGTTTTGGTACGTTGCCGATTGGCATCAGTGACCTCGCGACGTATTTGCAGCTGACGATTGCCGCGCCGGAAATTGCCGGCAAATGGGATATCGCCCTACACCCTGGTGTGCGACAAGATGACGGGTCTGTACGCCGTTATGCAGCATCGGGTGCCCAGTCCTCCATGATTATGTCGACGACACAACGTCCTGATGATGCTTGGGCATTTCTTGAGTGGTGGATGTCGACGACGGTTCAAACGGACTTTGCTTTGCGCTTGCAAACGACCTATGGTACCGAGTTCTTATGGAACACAGCCAACCTTGAAGCTTTTGCGCAGTTGCCGCTACCACCCGAACATATCGAGGTCATTCTCGAGCAGTGGAACTATGCCATTGAAGCGTCGCGGATTCCTGGGGCGTACATGGTGGAACGGGAAATCTCGAATGCCTGGAACCGCATTGTTTTTGAAGATGCCAATCCACGCATCACACTCGACCGGGCCGTGCGCATCGCTAACCGGGAAATTCTTTTCCGAATGGAAGAGTTTGATTATGTCTTAGAGGGTCAAGTCATCCGACCTTACCGCGTACCGACCATCGAGACCATTCACGCCTGGCTGAAGGAGCATAACGATGATTAGAAAGATGAATGGACCCTGGTGGTTCTTGACGCCGTATATTATCTTGTTTGCGACGTTCATCGTCATTCCTGTGCTGTTGGCAGTCGGGTTGTCTTTCACCTACTTTAATACGATTGAAACCCCCGAGTTCATCGGTTTACGCAACTACATCGAGCTGTTGACAAGAGATGAAGTGTTCATGCAACATGTTTTACCCAATACGATTCGCTTTGCCTTTATTGTCGGTCCGATTGGCTACATAATGAGTTTTCTGCTTGCTTGGATGCTCTCACAGATTCCGCACCGGCCACGGACACTCTTAGCGATTGTGCTTTATAGTCCCTCGATGACAGCCGGTGTTGCGATGGCCGTTGTTTGGACAGTGCTCTTCTCCGGTAATGCAACCGGTTATCTAAACGCCTGGTTGCTCAATGTCGGTCTCGTGCAAGAACCGATTCAGTTTCTGACCTCACCACAATACTTGATGAACATCATGATTGTCGTCTCCCTTTGGGGAAGTATGGGTGTTGGGTTCTTGGCGATGCTTGCGGGCATCATGAATATTGATCAGACTTTGTATGAAGCTGCCTACATGGATGGCTTGAAAAACCGTTGGCAGGAAATCTTTTACATTACCATTCCCTCAATGAAGCCTCAGATGCTCTTTGGCGCCGTCATGGCGGTCGTTGGGACCTTTCAGGTCGGGGCGATTGGGGTGCAGCTATCGGGTGCGAATCCGACCCCGCAGTATGCTGGTCAGTTGATGGTCAACCACATCGAAGACTTTGGCTTCATTCGGTTTTTGATGGGCTATGCATCCGCTATAAGCGTTGTGCTACTCATCATGATCTACAGCATCAGCAAAGTCACATTCAGCTTGCTTGGCGAGCGGGATTAAGGAGGCGAGACCATGGCTAAGTTCAGTGGTATGAAAATCAACCCGAAACATTTCCACCGCAGTCAGATCAAGTTTTTCGCTGTGCTGATTCCGATGGCTTTTTTCGTATCCTTGCCGATGCTTTTCATCATCAGCCACGCCTTCAAGCCGATGAACGAGCTGTTTGCGTTTCCACCGCGTTTCCTCGTGCGCCGGCCGACGTTTGACAACTTCCGTAATCTTGTGTCGGTTGCCTCAAACTCGGGCATTCCGTTCAGTCGTTACGTCTTCAACAGTTTGCTCGTCACGTCCATCGGTGTGTTCCTTAGCATTCTCGTGACGACCATGGCGGCCTATGCCTTGTCCAAACTGAAGTTCAAAGGTAAGAAGTTGCTCTTTGAAATCAACACGCTCGCTTTGATGTTCGTGCCGATTGCCGTCACGATTCCCCGATACCTGACCATTGCTCGGCTTGGTTTGATCGATCGTTATCTGGTGTTGATTTTGCCATTGATTGCGATGCCTGTTGGACTGTTTCTTGTCAAGCAGTTTATCGATCAGACCCCCAATGAAGTCATCGAATCAGCGAAGATTGATGGGGCCAGTGAAATGCAAATCTACTTGCGCATTATTTTACCGATTATCGCGCCGGCCGTTGCGACCGTGGGGATCTTGTCGTTTCAGCTCATTTGGAATGATGTCGTCGGTTCGACGTTATATGTCGATGATGAAAGTATGAAAACATTGTCGTTTTATTTCTCCACGTTGGCCTCGCTCGTCGGCAATCCCGTCGCCGGACAAGGGATGATGGCGGCCGCGAGTTTGATTATGTTCGTCCCCAACATCGTCATCTTTATTTTCTTGCAAAATAAAGTGATGAACACGATGGCACATTCGGGGTTGAAATGATGAAAAAGATTAGTATTGGTTGTGTATTGCTGATCCTGTTTCTCTTTTCCGGCACCCGCATTGCGGCAGAGACAGGTGTGCGCTATCATACCTTCACCCTCAGCAACAACCGGATGGTCCGGACGCAAACGGCCTATTTGCCTTTGATGAGTGTCCGTGACATACACGGACAGCCAATTGGTGAGGCACGGGACATCCATATCGATCATAACAACATCATCTACATCGCCACCCGTGTCGGTGGCGTCGGACAAATCATCGTCTTCGATATGGACGCCGATGATGTGCGCATCCTTGGGGCGGATTTCCTTCAAAATCCCACCGGTGTTTTCGTCAATCAGGCCGGCGACATTTTCGTGGCCGACCGAACTGCACGCCAGGCGTATCGTCTCAGTCAAGCAGGTGACATCTTGCAAACCTTCACCCGTCCTGACTCGCCACTCTTTGGCGCTGAAGAGTTCCAACCGAACAAAATCATCAGCGACAACCGCGGCAACGTCTATATTTTAAACCTCGGGACGCGGGGTCTTGCCCAGTTTAGTCCAGGGGGGCAGTTCCTCGGCTATTTCGGGACCAACACCATTGCCCCGACGTTACGCACCGTCTTGCAACAAACTTTCTTCACCGAAGAACAACGGTCGCGGCTGTTCAATCTGTCCCCACCTGAAATTGCCAACATGGCCATCGATGACCGTGGTCTCATCCATACGGTCAGTCGTGCCGTGGATCAATATGGTGTGAAACGGTTGAACATCAGCGGTCAGAACGTCCTACCCGCGATGTATAACGCCCCTGATCTTGTCGATGTGTTCGTCGGTCCGATTGGGAACATTTATGTGTTGACCCGTACTGGTGTCATTTATGAGTACGACATCGAAGGAAACTTGTTGTTTGCATTTGGCGGCCTAGACATCAGCAATCAAATCCAAGGGCTGTTCAATACCCCAGCGGCGATTGCCGTCGACAGTCATTTCAACATCTACACCCTTGACAGTGCAGCGGGTGAGATGAAAATTTTCTTCCCGACGGCCTTTACCCAGCGCGTGCATACAGCGCTCGCGCTTTATCAGGAAGGCTTTTATGTGCAAAGTCAGGAACCGTGGGAACGTGTCTTGCGCATGAACGATTTCTTTGATCTCGCCCATCGTGGCCTCGGGAATGCTCATTATGGACTCGGTGAGTTTGACGAGGCGCGCGAAGCGTTTATGCTTGCGTATGACCGGGGGGGCTACAGCGATGCCTTTTGGGAAGTGCGCAATCGTTGGCTGCTTGATCATGTCGGCTGGCTACTTGGGGGCTTGTTTGCCTTGCTATTCGTGTATGTCGTCAACCTAAAACTGAAGTTTTCTCGGTTTATCACTGGGCCGCTCAAACGAGGGATTCGTCAGATACGGGATAAGGTGGTTGTCCTCGATGACTTGCTCTATCTCTTTACCTACTTGCGTAACCCAGCCGATGCGACCTATGCCATCAAGCGGGAGAAGAAGGTGAGCTTCTATGCGGCGACGGTCTGGCTCGGTATCTTTTTCCTGCTTTGGATCCATCACATTTACCACTTCAATTTCCTGTTTAACCATCGTAACTTATATGACATCAACGTACTTGAGGAAATCGTCAAAGTCATCTTGCCGATTGTGCTGTTTGTCCTAGCAAACACGTTGATTGCCTCCATCCGTGAAGGGGAAGGTCGTTTCCGTGATGTGTACATTACGACGCTTTTTGCGCTGTCACCTTTTTTCCTCAGTTTGCCCATCATGACGTTTCTCTCGAATGCCTTGACCTACAATGAAGCGTTCCTCATCGATTTCATTCGCGTTCTCGGCATCGGTATCAGTGCCATTTACTTCTTCTTCATGGTCAAGGAAACGCACTTTTACACGGTCGGGGAGACGGTATCATCGATTATGATTTCCGCCTTCACGATGGTGATGGCCATGCTAGGAATATTTATCGTTTATATTCTCATGAACGAACTGGGAATACTGGTTCGGGATGTCGTCATGGAGGTGTATTACCGTGTTGCAGATCGTTAAACGAAGCGCGATATTTCTGCTTATCGCCTTGACAGCTTGGGTGGTTGTCCGGGCCGAGGGCGGTGCACCTCAGGGTGGTGGTGACGTGCCACTTGAGCAGTTGCCCTATCTGGAAAACTTGTTGTTTCAGTCTTCACGCTTCAACCGGCCCGCTGACATGCGCGCGGTGCCGGCAGAACACGTCATTCCGATTCTCGAGACGGATGAACCAGTCCTTGAGAATGCGCAGTTTGTGCTCTATCTTAATCCGGATACAGTTAACTTCAAGGTGCAAGACAAAACCACTGGCTATGTGTTTGCGACCGCCATCGATGAACCCGATGCCGGCACCTTTACCCCGTTACTTAGCAGTGGTATTGGTCTTGAATACATCAATATTAGGACCAACTACGCAATGCGGCAAAACGTGGGCTTGATCGACACCGAGTTCAGTGTCGACAAAACCATCGTTGAAAATCGTGTTGAACTGGACATTTACGTCGGCGGTTTTTGTACACGCCGTGTGTGCCAACAAAACTATGAAGGTTATCTGGCCGGCGAGGTCTCACTTGAACAGATGATTAACCTCGGTTTCATTGAAATCGGGATTGGATTTGCGCTCCATGTGACCTTGACAGAGTCTGGCATCACCGCCCACATTCCGTTTGCAAGCATCGAGGAAAGTTTTCCTGAAACCATTCGTCTAGCGAGCCTGATTTTGTTTCCTGGCATGGGGGCGACCCATAAAGATGATGTACCCGGATACATGGTCATACCCGATGGCGTGGGGGCACTGATTCGCTATGAAGACAATCAAGGACGCTTTCTCGTTCCCTTTGAAGAACGCTTTTATGGCGGGAATCAAGGCATCGTCTCAACCCGTATGTCGGTGACGAGTTATCCGCTCTCCATGCCGGTTTTCGGCGCCGTTCACGGCGTAAAGCAACACGCGTTCCTCGCCATCATCGAGTCAGGCGATGCCAATGCCCGCCTGCTGGCTTATCCAAATGGGGCTTCTAACACGCCTTACAATCTCATCTTCACCAAGTTCGACTACAAGCAAACGTACCGTCAAAGTTTCAGTTCAGATGGCACCGGGGGCGCGATGCGCATCCATACATCAAGTCTAGACGATGTGACGGTTCATTACCGGTTTCTTCCGGCGGATGCGGCCGATTATGTCGGGATGGCCCGTAGTTATCAAAACTATTTAATCTCACGGGGTCATTTGACGCCACAAACACCGTCTGAAGGCCCTATCCCTATTCACTTGCAAGTGCTCATGGCCGATTCGCAAAGTTCATTCATCGGCACACGGCTCGTGCCGATGACCTCCCTTGAAGCACTGCGGGAGATGGTCGATGCGTTCATGGCGGCCGGTTTGACGAATCAGACCGTCTCGCTGCTTGGATGGAATCAAGGGGGTTACAGCGGCTATTTGCCCGCCCCGGTTCGTTTTGAACGATCAATTGGTTCAAGTCGTGCGTTTCAGGCGACCATTGCAGATCTTCAAGATGAAGGGCATCGCGTGCTGCTTGTGAACAACTATCAAAGCGCCACCGAAGCAAGCCGCGACGTTTCCTTCCGTAATGACGTCGCTGAAGGGGTCAACCGCTTCAAGTTGACAAGAACGTGTGAAACATGCGTCTATACGGACCGACATTTACTTTACCCCTTTAGCAGTACACGCTTAGCGCTCAATCATCTTGAAGATTATGAAGCGCTCGGTGTCGAGGTCATGTTTGAAGGGATCGGTCACCGGCTATTCTCCTATCATGATCGCCAAACCCATACCCGTTCTGAAGCGCTCGACCATTACACTGAAATCTATGACGCCTATCAAGGACGGGGACATTATGTGTCACCCCATGCGTATGTCTATCCGTACATAACGGATTATTTCCACGCCCCGCTCTTCAACTCACAACTGGCGTATTTTGATGATTTGGTGCCATTTTTGCCCATTGTCCTCAGCGGGCACATCGAGATGTATAGTCAGTTTTTGAACTTCAATAGTTTGGGAAGGGTGCCGCTGCTTATGTTGATTGACTTTGGCATTTATCCGTCGTATATTTTGACAGAAAACCGTTCGAGTTTATTGCGGGGGACGGAT
>RECF01000017.1 GCA_007694145.1 Acholeplasmatales bacterium
GTATCTTCAAGACCTTCTACCGTACCAATCGACAGGATTCGATCATCAGGTGGTACTGGTACACCGCCTGGTCCATCTGGTGTCTGTTGGCAGGCGACGAGGGTCCCTAACCAGGTGATCAGCAGAAAAGACAGGATGAGTTTACGATTCATGTTAACCTCCAGCGAAAACGTTTTCGTTTATTATACCATGTTTTGTTGTTGCTGTCCAAAAATTATGAAAACGCTTCAGTACGTTCGCTTGACCAAGCGGTCCAAGTAATCAAAAATCTTGTCTTTCTAAATAACCACCTTTCTTTCAAATAGCCACCAACACGTTAACCCCTAAAAAAATAAAGCCTGTTTTATAACATATGGTTTTAAAGGAAAAGCGCTAAAAAGCACACTTTTACACCAAAATGCAACCGATTTTGTCAACTTTTAAGACAAAACTGAGTGGATCACACAATGGCTTATATCAAAGCGATGGTCAAATCGCGATCGGCGCTCAATGCGTGTGTGCGGACAGACAGGTCAAAATCCTGTTGAAGGTTATTACTATGTGTGGTATAGTAATTTAATCATTTCGTTTCACAAAAAAGATCGTGGAAGGAGTTTTCACCATGCAACCACTCAAACTTGGTACCCATACCGCACCGCTTCCTCTTGTCCAAGGCGGCATGGGCATTGGTGTATCCTTGTCAAAACTCGCCTCATCTGTAGCAAATGAAGGCGGCATCGGCGTTCTCTCCGCTGCAGGCCTTGGCATGCTTTACAAAGGCTCTCCCCATTATGAGGAGAATGCACGCGACGGCTTGCGACAGGAAATTCGCAAGACCCGTGCGTTGTCTTCTGGTGTTCTTGGGGTGAACATCATGGTCGCGATGACGAACTTCGCCGATTTGGTCGAGGTGGCTATCGAAGAAGAAATCGATGTCATCTTTGCTGGAGCAGGCCTGCCCCTTGACCTGCCAAAGCATCTACCGAAAAACCACAAAACCAAACTTGTCCCGATTGTCTCTTCGGCACGGGCAGCGCGAATCATCCTCAAGAAATGGCTTCAAAACTATGACTATCTCCCGGATGGTTTTGTCCTTGAAGGGCCGCTTGCAGGTGGACACCTTGGTTTCAAGAAGGAACAAATTGCCGACCCGTCATTCACACTCGAAACGTTACTTGCAGAAGTGCTAACGGTTCTTCGTCCCTTTGAAGAAGAGAGAAAACAAGCCATACCTGTCATCGTGGCAGGGGGCATCTACACAGGTGAAGATATATTCCGGTTTTTGCAGCGTGGCGCTGCGGCCGTGCAGATGGCGACCCGCTTCGTGACGACACATGAGTGCGATGCCGACGATGCCTTCAAGGCCAGTTATATCCAAGCAAACGCGGACGATATCGTCATCATCGACAGTCCGGTAGGCTTACCGGGAAGAGCCATCGACAATGCCTACCTTGAAGATGTTCGACAAGGCCTCAAACATCCGTTTACTTGTCCGTATGATTGCATCATCACCTGCAAGAAGGAAGCGGCACCCTACTGTATTACACTGGCGCTTCTACAAGCCCGCAAAGGCAACTTCAAACACGGCTTCGCTTTTGCCGGTGCCAATGCCTACCGGGCGACCGAAGTGATTTCAGTCAAGACGCTCATCGAGACTTTGAAAGACGAATATGCTGTGGCGGCGCAATCCAGCGACCCCTCATGAAAAGACCGGCAAACGCCGGCCTTTTTATTAGAGGTTTAGTAGATTTCCCGCACGGTACCGCGAATCAGTGAAAACAAGTAGCACTGTACCGGCACGTTCAACATCGATTGGACCACCTTCTGGTACCCTTTGATTTGATCCTTGTAGGCATCTTGCGTCACATCGCTCAACTTGTAGTCAACCAGGTAGGCCTGGTTTGCAAACACGACAAGCAAGTCGATCAGTCCGATGCGTTCAGTCCCCTCGGAAGCATCATAAAGTGTCAACTCTTGATAAATGGTCGCTTCGTGTAGCTGGGCAAAGAACGGTAACTTACGCAAGTTCAAAATCAGTGTCTGCGACGATGCAGGCACGGATAATGCGTCAAGTTGCGGTTGTAGTGGCTGCTTCAAGTCAAGGTGCTCAAGCCAGCCGTGCAACTGTCGTCCCTTGAGGACGTCTTGGTAGGCTTCAGGCCTTAGCACATCAGACAACACGGTACTGAATGTGGCGTGTTGTTTCGTGTGATGGGTACTTGGCAAAGGCTGATAGACATACGCGCGGTCGGGTATTTTCGGCGGGGGTGAAGGCTGTTTGCGGCCTTGACGGTACTCGCCGGTGAAATATGTGGCGTCATAGGGAATCAGCCGAGGCGGTTTGCCAAACTGTCCGAGCGCGGCGAAGATGATGGACTGGAAGCTGCTAAAGGTCTGGCGAATGTTGACATCGACTTTGCGGTGTTCGAATGTGTCGATGACTAAGTCTTTGTCCGTCGGTTCGTTGAGGACGAGAATCGCCTGATGTTTGGTCCTTGTAAGGGCTACATAAAGTTGTCGCATCCGTTCGGACACATGTTCCCTGTTTTCTTTGATTAGATGCAGTTTTTTGGCAATCGTGTCGTGCAACCCCTCGTCAAAGGCGGGGATAATGACGCCATATCCCTGATCAAAATACAAGTCCAAATCACTTGTCTGGCGCCATCTTGAAAAGAGCATCGGATAATAAACGACCGGAAACTCCAGTCCCTTCGATTTATGAATTGTCATCAGGTTGCACATGCCGGCTTTGAGACTGACCCCACTTTGGATGTCGATGTCGGTCTGTTCGTTGACGATATGGTCGAAGTACGCTGACATGTCGGCCAATGTGTAACCATGTCCACTCAGGTTTTGAGCGATGGCAATCATTTTCATCAATCGCTGTTCGGCGGCGTGGCTATCTTGAAGATCGACACAATGGTCAATCAATTCAAACCGCTTGATGACCTCAGCAAGCAACGCATCCAGTGACATCTCCGTGGCCATCTTCGCACACGATGCCATGTGTCTAAACACTTCGGAAAACGTCTCGTTTGGGGCGGCGGCCTCAATGGCTGTCTGGGTGTAATCGGTGGTGGTAAGTGTATCGAGAAAGTCGACGAGTTGTGCATCGGTAAAGGCATAGCGATAGGACCGTCCAACACTTAAAAAGGCATGGGGAAAGGTTTGCCTGGCCAAAACGGGATCTCTGAAAGCCATGATGCAGCGCAAGAGGTTCCGTAAGACCATGATTTCATCATTCTCATAAAAACTGATGTCGCGATGGGCATAAAGCGGCACTTCATGATAGGCGAAAATGCGCTCATATACGTGAAACTCTCGCTTGACATGGATGAGAATCACGATATCGTCATAGCTGAGCGGTCTGTAAGTCTTTTTCGCCTCGTCATAAACTTGGTGATTGGCGGCTATTTTCCGCTTGATGTCTTGCACGATGGCCATGGCGTGGGCTTCTTCATCCTTGAAGGGGCGTGATGCATGATCAAGCCACGCTGCTTCGCGTAAGTCTTCGGGGTTGAGCATGAGCAAGTCGAACCCTTGTTCCGCCGCCGGGACGTCAAAGGCTTTATAATCCCGGTGGCCGTAGACAAGATGATGTTCTGCGGTGTAGTCAAGACCACCGACCTCCGCATCAAAGGTGACATCGAAGAGGGCATTGATACCTTGTAGTACCGTTTCGCGGGACCGGAAGTTTTTATTCAAATCGATGACGGTGCCAGCTTCGGGATTTGCCTTGTAATGATGATACCGTTTGATAAACAGTTCGGGCACGGCATCGCGGAACCGATAAATCGATTGCTTGACATCCCCAACCATAAAGGCGTTGTTGTCGCTGATCAAGGTCACAAAGCGGTCTTGCAAGTAACTGGTGTCTTGATACTCGTCCACGAAGATGGCCCGGTACTGTTTCTTGAGCGCCGCTAGCGATGAGGGATGCGTTTTTAGTACTTCAAGCGCCATGCGGGCGACCGCGGCAAAGGTGTACATCCCATGTGTTTTCTGATACTGTTCGAAGCGATCATTGAAACGTTTTGTCAGTTTCACCACAAACGCCACATGGGCTGCTGTTTTCCGGTGGTGCGTCAAACACGTGTCCCAGTCATGCATGAGCAGGTCATCGAGGGTCTTTTTGAGTTTGCCAAGACGGGTTTTCAGCTGGCGGAGTGCTGCCTTTTCTTCTTCGTCCATGCCCCGTTTGCTGTTTAGACGGGGAAAGTTTTTCCAAGCGGCTCGGAAACTTTCAAAATCTGTCGCACTGCATTGTGCCTTAAGGATTTCAAGCCAGTTTGTACATGTTTGACCCAGATTGGATTGAGCACCCCAACAAGACACAACGTCTTCAATCATCGACTGATACGCTGCCTGCAGTTCAAGCAATGCCTTTGTGGTATCGGCGCGTAGACGCGCTTCGGCATCTTCGGTAAAATGACGGGCCGCAAAGGACTCAAGGGACGACTCGAAGACGCCATACTGTGCATAGGCGTCACTGAGAGCAAGCACGTAGTCTTTGAGCTTTGCGTCGCTTTTTGTAGTATAGGTTTGCAAGAAATGGATAAAATCGGGGTCCGCAGCTTCATAGAGGTCATCAAACAACGCTTCAAGCAGCGTATCACGGGCCATATCGAACATGATGGTGTCGCCGATGGTGATGTGTGGATCAATCCCGAGCACGGCGAAATGTTGCTCAACTAAGTTGAGACAAAAGCTGTCAAAGGTTGTGATCATGGCGGCATCGAGTTGCTCAAGTGATTCATGCAAGGTAGTATCTCCCGCCGCAATGGCTTTTTCGAGAGCCTTCCTGATTTTTTCCTTCATTTCTGCCGCAGCGGCGCGTGTAAAGGTGAGCACGAGTAACTGCTCGATGGGCAATCCGGATTTGAGCGTCTCGATGACACGCGCGGTTAGGACCGTTGTTTTACCACTGCCTGCGCCAGCTGAAACGAGAACATTGCGACCCGTTTCATAGATAGCGCGCCACTGTGCTTCGGTGAACATGGAATCAATAGGTCGCTTAGGCATCATCTTCATCACCGCCAAACAAAGGTTTCGGTCGCACTTGCTCATAGTCTTTAAACTGTTTGAAACACAGATCGTTAAAGGCACAGAACTTGCAGCTCACCGGATTAAGGATATCTTCCTTCAAGTAAACCGGACGGACGGGAAAGCGGCCTCTGGCCATGTCGGTCAACGCGGCAGCGACTAGGTTTTCAAAGTCGTTCAACGCCGCATCCAACGCTTGCGGGTCGAACAGCTTCGCTTGTTTCTTGAAATCACCGTCCTTATTCGTAGCCAGACCTTTGATCGTTTTCCGTTCTTCAAATTCATGATCGATGTCATCGATGAGGGCGCGGTTGCCAAGCGTATAGCCTTTGAGGTTCCACGTCTCCCTAAGCAGTTCGTCATAGGTCCGGTCAGCTTGCGCTTTGAGCACCTTACCCGCATAGATGGTCTGATAATACCACCCGACAACCTCTGAAGACGATCGGTGTTTCCTGAGCAACAACAAATACAAAAACAGTTGCGCATGCAAACCCCGGTGGATGTAATCGAAAGAAAAATCCGCAAAACCGGTCTTGTAGTCAACGAGATAAATCCGTTGTGCCTCACGGGTGTGTTGCATAACCTTGTCGATTTTACCGCTGAGTTCAAAAGGATGCGCACCCGCGATGTCCGCAGCATAATCTTCCTCGAAATAACGCGCCTCAAATGCCGAGCGATCATCGATTTCAAACAACATCGCAATCAACGCATCAAGTTGTGTCAAACTGATACTCAGATACGTGCGCATCGAGGCCGAAAGCGGCGGACTGATGGTCTGCATGAAATCCTTGAGTTTAGCTTCTAGGACATAAGGTCTCTTATCGGCATCGGCTAAGGACTGGTAATCCTTTAAGACATCATGGAAAAACTGTCCCAAATAGAGGCCAAGTGGTCGTTCTTTGGTCTCTTTAAGCTTGATGACATGCTTGTAAAAAAACTTGAAAGGACATTCGAAATAATCCATCAACCGGGTGGTGGAAATATGATTTGTCGTTTGTAAATAGCGTTTTAAAACGGCGCTATCAGGCATTTTGAACTGGTTTTCGTAACGGGTGGGGATGGTGATGCGTTCATGATGGTACAACTGTTCAAGTCGTGGGTCGGTAACACCGAACTGCTGGTAGGTGTGCCATAATTTTGCAAATGTCAGCCGATCTTGCCGGAAGCTATGGCGCACGGAGACGGTGTCTTGCTGCGCCATCACGTAGGGGCGAGCAAGCGTCTTCAAAAGTGGCGCAAGGTACTTCGGTTCATTTTCATCAAACTGTCGATAGCTGACAAAGACCCTTTCCGGCGTTTGTAACATGTTACTTAGCAGTGTCTTGTCAAGGCGATAGCGCGCTTTTTCAGTCGGGGCGCCAATCATCGCTTTTTGCGCGGCATCAAGCAAGCCCTTCTCACGACGGGCCTTGGGCATGTCGCCCATGTTGAAGCCGGGTACGAACAGACAATCTTCTTGTTCAAGGCGGTCTTCAGAAAAGTCACCGACCGCAAGACCCTCTTGCCAGACGACCCGTTCGGCAGGCTTATGCACGAGCTGATAATCGATGACGTCCGCGACATCGCGGTAGGGTCCTTGATACATGACGTATGGGTTCAACAGCTTTATTAGGTGATTGTAATGCGACCGACTGAGATCGGTTGCATGGGCGAAACGGGGTTTGAGCGCCACTTCAATCGTCTCTAGCACCGTATCGACTGAAGCGTCCAAATCGAGCTTGAGTTGTTTGAAGGCGCGATACAGTTCTAAGGTCTTGAAGGGGGTGGCCACTTCAGCATTGATCTTCAAGTTGAAGCGGTCGAACACGATATCAAACCACTTGAGATAACTGTTTTGCGTACAATGGATTTTAATATGTTCAGTTGGGGTGCCATGGGCCAACCTCTTGGCAATGGCTTCGGCAATCGCCATGACTTCATCTTCTTCTGTCACAGCCTCATATAAGGTGATGGGCGAAGCGGCATGTGGCGGGGGTGAGGCATAAGTCACCGTGCACTGCGATGGCAGTTTTTGCAGGCATTTCTCAAGTTGTGGGTCGGTATGATGGTAGCCGACCACAAAAACATCTTGCGGATACTGCCGCGCTGCCCAGGTGGGGGAAGCGGTGAGGTGTCCGGTCGTGAGCAAGTGTGCTTTAAGACCTTGCACGCGCGCTAAAACCGGGTCATCGTATAGTGCCTCAAGCGATACATCTTGCACGTGATGCAAGTGCGCAGCGGCGATGGCCGGGGTTGTTTTCAGATGATGTACCGCGTGAAGTAAGGCGAGATCGCCTTGTTCGACCGTCAGCGCTTCAGTCAATGATTCGCGGGTGAACCAGCGGATATCGACGAGCACGCCCTCTTCACGCAGACGTTTAAGGATGTTTCGCTTGAGTGGCACGGGGCATACCACTGCAAGGCGCGGATGGTTGACAATATGTTTGATGACTGTCTCCATGGCCCTCTCCTTTCAACTAAAAAACGCTATGAAGCTATTGCGGTGATGCGTACCGTATACGTATAGGTTCAGCGGTCATGACCGATTTTTGTCTTGCGGTGCATAACGTTGTGCAGACGTATGGCAGGATTGTGCGCACCATCCTGTGACATCGGCGCATGTATCTTCAGTTTACCATGTTTGAGGGCTAAACGATTCTCTATCTTTATGTCGTGACGATTATTGCTCGTTCGAACTCGATGCGGACTTCACGAAAAAAACATGTTAAATAAGTAGCCTATCAAAGAAAAAAAAAGCGGGTTTCTCAAAGGGGAAAATCTCTTTTTATCAAGGCATGAGGGGCGAAAGGTCGATTGCGCACTCGAAATATCAAAAAAGAAAAAAGAATTGTGCATTGTACTTATTTTTAAAACTGGTCAATGGTATAATATCAGTATAAAAAAGTAGGAGGTTTTTATGGCTGAAAAAACGATGCAAGAATCCAAACTGTCCTTTCCACGTCTGATTCGCTTCAACAAAATCATGGGGTCCGTTCACTTAGCACAAGGGCTCCTGATGATGGTTTTCGCTCTGTTCATCTACCCTAACCTCGATATCTCTGGTACGGGGACCGGTGCACAGTCGTTCACGATTCCCGTCGTGGGCAACTATCTTGAGTTTGTCGAGGGTGAAGGGCTCGTCCTTACGCAAACCGATACGCTGTTTGAACTCCCGTTCTTGCCTTTAACGGCAACGTTCCTCT
>RECF01000035.1 GCA_007694145.1 Acholeplasmatales bacterium
CCCTGACCCTTCGGGTATGAACCGAATGCTCTGACCAACTGAGCTACACCGCCATGTTATGTTAGCTGCTGTGTGTTTTCTAAAACTGTGACTAGGGCAACCTTATGGTGGAGCCTAGCGGGATCGAACCGCTGACCTCCTGCGTGCAAAGCAGGCGCTCTCCCAGCTGAGCTAAGGCCCCACAAACGGCTACCGTGGTACCTAGGGCCGGACTCGAACCGGCACGGCATTACTGCCATTGGATTTTAAGTCCAACGCGTCTACCAATTCCGCCACCCAGGCAAATGGTGTCCTGCAGAGGATTCGAACCTCTGACCCTCTGATTAAAAGTCAGATGCTCTACCAACTGAGCTAGCAGGACAAAAAATGGTGCCGGAAACAGGAGTCGAACCCGTGACCTACTGATTACAAGTCAGTTGCTCTACCAACTGAGCTATTCCGGCTAAGTGGTGGAGGATAGCGGGCTCGAACCACTGACCCCCTGCTTGTAAGGCAGGTGCTCTCCCAACTGAGCTAATCCTCCGGGCTATCTTGGTGGAGCCTAGCGGGATCGAACCGCTGACCTCCTGCGTGCAAAGCAGGCGCTCTCCCAGCTGAGCTAAGGCCCCAAAATGGTGGGCCTGAATGGACTCGAACCATCGACCTCACGCTTATCAGGCGTGCGCTCTAACCACCTGAGCTACAGGCCCCTAACACCATTTTTGTTACAAGTGCGTGTTATATTCTACTATTTTTAATTTCAGTTGTCAACACATTACAGCAGTTAATTGCTGTCTCACCGTAATTGGCTATGTTTACAAAACATTTAAATAGTAGAATGATGGCTGGGCTAGATGGATTCGAACCATCGATGTCGGAGTCAAAGTCCGATGCCTTAACCACTTGGCCATAGCCCAATAATGGTGGAGGGGGACGGATTTGAACCGCCGAACCCGAGGGAGCAGATTTACAGTCTGCCGCGTTTAACCACTTCGCTACCCCTCCGAAACACGCAAGTCATATTGTATCTTAACCAAGCCGAAAACGCAAGACTTTTGAAACACTTTGAAAAACCCAAATATAGGTTTGATTTAAGTTGACAAACCTATTGATACACCATAGTAGTTAAAGTTTATTTTCTATTAATGAATTAATCCGCTCTAGTACAATTTCTTCCGCTGAAAACCCTAAGTCATGTGTGAGCGCAAGCACGTACATCAAAATATCTGCCACTTCTTCTTTAATATTCTCTAGACTGTGTTCTCTACGGTTATGTTCGAAATTGCGCAATAACTCGGTTGATTCTATAAAAATCGACTTTGCAAGATTATTAGGTTGATCATTACTCTCCCAGCCTTGCGCATTTCGATAATCTATGACTATTTGCATTACTTGATCGAGGTTTTTAGCCATCAGCATTCATGACTCTAACCTTTTTTTTACTTGTTTCAAAAATTTAGGCCTATCAATCATGATAATCCTCGAGCATTCGAGACATTGCAGTTTAACGTCTGCGCCATAGCGGAGTATCACCCATTTGTTCGTTCCGCATGGGTGACCTTTTTTCATGGTAACTTGGACACCAATCTTGAATTCATCCATGGTAACACCCCATATCAATCTTGATACTTACGAAAATCTTTGACACTCCGAAACTTTATGACAACTTCTTTTTGCCTAATTGAGACATCAATATCTTCCCCAAAGAACTGCTTTAACTGATTAGTCAAATTGCTGAAAGCGATACTCTCTACCATGTCTTGACCATCAGTGTTTTTTTTGCTTCTTTTTAGAGCCTTACTCTTCTCCCTACGTGCAAGGTCTTCAAGCTTTCTAACACTCATGCCATCCTTGACAACCTTATTGGCCAAAATTTCTATCAGGCCATCATCTTCGATTTTGCTTAGAACCCTAGCATGCCCCATAGTGATTCTACCATTATTAACTTCTTCGATAACATGTATTGGTAATGTTAAGAGCCCTATCATGTTTGTAATATGCGAACGGCTTTTTCCAATTTTCTTAGCTAACTCAGCTTGGGTCAGCTGAAGGTTTTTAATTGCTTTTTCATAGGCAACAGCTTCTTCAATAGGAGATAAATCTTCTCTTTGCAAGTTTTCAAGAATTGCAAGTTCAGTTAAATAAACAGCATTATAATCACGAACTATGGCTGGGACTGTACTTTTGCCGGCTATTTTTGAAGCCCGAACACGACGCTCACCCGCCACTAACGTGTACCCATTTGGAGATGGTTTCAGTATTACTGGTTGAATAACGCCGTGTTGTTTTATTGACTCTGCGAGTTGCTTCAGTGCACCGCTATCGAAATTGACTCTTGGTTGATTGGGATTCGGGTGTATCGAGTCTATGGATATCTCTTGAATTTCTTCATGATCGGCAATGATAATCTTGTTTTCTTCAATCAAATCAATGATTCTTCTCCCTAACTTACCTTTACTCAATAGCACTCACCATCTCTTTAGCAAGCCTTTGATAACTGAGTGAACCTTTCGAACGTGGAGAATACTCTGTGACTGGCAATCCAAAACTTGGTGCTACGGCACATTTGACATTTCTTGGTATAACTGTCTTAAAAACTTTTTCCTTAAAATACGTTTTGACCTCATCAATGACTTCGTATCCGATATTACTACGGGTATCTAACATAGTCAACAAAACACCTTCGATTTTCAGTGTTTTATTGTTGTATTTTTGCTTGTTTTGAATAATTCGAATGGTGTTCAACAGTTGCGTAAGCCCATCCATGGCTAAAAACTCACACTGCACAGGAATGATGACACTGTCGGCAGCAACCAAAGCATTGATAGTAATAATGCCAAGTGAAGGGGGACAATCAATCAAAATGTAGTCATACTGTTCTCTTATGGTTTCCAACGCATTGGACAGTATGAAGTCTTTATTATCCTTGTTGATAAGTGTGCTTTCAACATGGGCAAGCTCGAATCTCGCCGGCAATACATCGACGTCAACACTTTCAGCCTTTTGAATTAGTGATTGTGGGGGGGTATCATCCAAGAATAGATTGGCTACTGTTTGTTTTAGATTTGCTCGGTTAATTCCCATGTATGTGGTTGCGTTGGCTTGATGATCTACATCAACAAGTAGGACTCTCTTTCCTAAATAGGACAATGAACTTGCCAGATTGACACTGGTCGTCGTCTTGCCCACGCCCCCTTTTTGATTGCTAATCGCTATAATTTTCCCCATATTGGACTCCCTTTAGTTCATTTCATCGCATAACTCTATTCTATCATAGGTGGATTGGAAAGCACAGTCGACTTCATAGAGAATTGCCAAACTACCGTAAATTTTTGTCAAACAGTTCTTGGTTGCTAATCAGAAATGCAACATCTTCATAACTTATGATGGACTCCAAAGTATTTAGCCGGAACTTCTCAATAATTTCATCATGACTTAACGCACGTTCTAGACGCCCCCATTTATCTGGCTGCGTGGCCTCATGCCGCAAATACGCATATATGATAGACAAGGCTAGGATCTTGTTAGATTTATTCGTGAATAGATCCTGCAAGTTGCTCGTGTAACGCATGTCTTGTCCCTTGAATCCTTCTTTGAACTGTACGATAAACTCTAACCATATCGATGAGAAATCATTCTCTTTCATAAGTAAGTACGGTGTAAGTTCAACAGCATATTGCTTTGTCATCGTATTTAGTTTCGGATTATTCAAAATTTCTATAAGTTCATACTTGTGAAGAAAGAAATAGAACTCAACAACCTCTGCTATGTTTTCTGGTTGCTCTTCCATAAATGCATTGATGAAGACAGCGGTTTCGCTGACGGCCTTCTGAAATGAAACATCGTCGAAAATATGTTTGAGGTTGTTCTTATCAAATATATCAGCATGATATTTCAATGCACAACTGCGGTGATGTTCATTACTTTTCGAGTAACGCATGTACTTTCTTTGCATACTTTCATACATGCTATCCGATAAAATGAAGTAGACCAAATATACTATGTAAAAAGCAACTAGGATAAAAATGTAGGTGCTATTAGAAAGGGCTAAATTGTCTTCATATATATTCATGAGTTGCTCACCGTTGAAGAGGATGTAGAAGACCCCGTAAACAGTTAACGCCCCGCCATAGACAATGTACGTGTAAATGTCTTGGTAGAAGATGATGATGGTCAGTGTGATAAATATCAGAAAGTAGCCATAAATCAATGATGTACCAGTAACAAAATATACTGTCATAGCGATAAAAGTATAGATACTGAAATGCATAGCTAATCGAACTTTGTTAAAAAGTAGCAAAAGAAGACTGACAAAAAACATGGCGAGTCCTGTTACAGGTACAACGATGGCGATACCAATCGATAAATCTTCAAACAATGAAACAGGGACGGTAAGCCCCACAAAGACGAACATGAAGAACAACACAAGTAGTATCTTTAGGCGTAAGCGCTCTCCGGCAGTTAGAAACTCGCTATTTTTTAGTTTCGTTAAAAGAACTTTCATGATGATACCTTCCTTTTGAATGCATCATCATGTATTTTTTCAAGGACATCGGTATTCTTTCGGTATATGTCGATAATTTTGGCATCCATCATATGATAAAAGTCTGTTTCTGTGAGACATCGCTTTATGTTCTCAGGATCAAGTCCTTTATGAATGGGGTTATCGATGCGCAAGAGTGTGTACAACGATGAAAAGGCAATGATTTTTGTGTAATTGGAGTCAAATGTCTTTTTCAGTGTCTTTACATGAGATTCGGCATATAACTCTTTTCTTGATATGTGTACGTCAGCAGCCTGACTGATTTTGTAGGCTAGGTTTTTAAGACGCGAGTCTTCGTTTAGAACAAGTCGCTCTAGTTCAATAAGACTTTCCTCAGTATGGTTAGGGTGGTGTGCTAGGATTTCTTGTTTCGACCGTCCTTCATGAAGTTTTCTTATGATGTCAATCTTCTCGATAAATATGTTGTCCATGTTGATTTTTTCTGAGAGTTCTACGGTGAACTCATGCACTTTTTCGTAGTAGTCTTCTTGATGACTAGCCGCTGATTGCGCCTGCTTCTTCAAGTCGAAAATTAGATTAATCATTCTTAGTTCGGTTTCTTTCACTACCGCCAACTGTCTGTAAAAATACATTTTTCGTTTTATCAAAATACTTGAAGCGGTGCTTAAAAGGCTGACAAAAATAACCAAAAATGTGTATAGATAGATTTGTTGGGCTAAGTAATCACCGGATCCACGAAAGGTTTCAGGATAAAAGGTTACGAAAAGACTCCCCACAGATAAGAGCAACAAGCTGTTGAGAAGGGCTATCTTACGGTCCTGGTATATGGAGACAATGGCGTAAGCTAGAAAAAGAACGGTAAACATACTTGGCGTTTGAATCTCGATAATCAATGCAATGGCAAGGGCGTAGATGGTGAGGGCGCTTGTGTAAATTGACAGTTTGAGACTATTGAAATAATCTTCATAAGCAAAAAATGCTAGATTAATAATAAAGTACAGGCCGAAAATCAGCCCAAATACCGATATAGATTGGCCTGGAACTTGTAAGTGATGCAATAACCAAAATAGTGGCGCTGCCATTATGAGCATAATGCCATTGACAATGTATAGTTTCTTCCTGAGATACTCTAACTCAATAGCCTCTTGCTCTTTGATAATGACAGGATGCGGTTCTAAAGTGCTCCGATATGCGCTGTGCAAATGATCCCCCACCTTTCGTTAAAGAGGGTTTTTCTTGATACGAGCAAAGTTTCTAGGATACTTGGAGGGACTGTGTGTGTATTTCTTTATGACAAGAATGACGCGTTCATAGTCTTGGTAATGAACTTCGATGGTCTCAACGTGCTTTGCACCGAGCTCACTCAAAGCATGCTGACTCAATGCAAGTTCCTCACGATAGCCCTTCCCTTTGGGGGCGAGTAAGACACCGCCAATCTTGACAAAGGGTAAGCAAAGTTCTGCGAGTGTGTTGAGGGATGCAACGGCACGGGCCGTGACAATATCGAATGTTTCTTTGTGCTTGAATGCTTCGATGCGCTGTTCGATGAGTGTGACGTCTATATCCAGATTGCTAATCAATGTCTCAAGAAATCGAACCCGTTTGCCTGAAGATTCGACAATGGTAACATTCAGTGATTGAAGCATAATCTTAATAGGTATGGACGGAAAGCCGGCGCCTGAGCCAACATCGAGCAACGTGGTGGCTGCCTTGGGGAACGCTTGAATCAACGACAATGCATCATAAAAGTGTTTAATGAAGACATCATCGCGTTCTGTGATGGCGGTTAGATTCATTTTTTTGTTCCAGTCAACCAACAGGTCATAGTACGTGTTAAACGCATTAAACTGCTCGGGATTAACTGGGATATTCAATGCGTTCAACCATTTAGAAAAGGTTGGATAGTCCATGAGATCACCTACTCAGAAGACAATGACTTGTCTGGCATGGTTTCGCTTTTTTGAGGG
The DNA here is from genome assembly GCA_007694145.1 of Acholeplasmatales bacterium. Classification (GTDB taxonomy): domain Bacteria; phylum Bacillota_I; class Bacilli_A; order Izemoplasmatales; family Izemoplasmataceae; genus SKGI01. Next base: position 6,451 of record RECF01000035.1, read on the forward strand.
GTACGCTGCTTTAATCTTTGCATGGTTTTTAGTGTAACCATCAGCACAGAAATATCACTTGGATTGACCCCACTAATCCGGCTAGCTTGCCCAAGTGTCAAAGGTTTGACGCGTTCGAGTTTATCGCGTGCTTCAAGCGCAAGGTTGCTGATGCTTTTGTAATCGAGATTTTCGGGAATCTCGGTACGCTCCATGTCGAGGAGTTTCTCTGCCTGACGCCATGCTTTGTCAATATAACCTTCGTACTTGATGTCAATATCAGCACTTTCGATGATTTCAGATGGAAAGTCAACATCGGCGATAAAATGTTTCAAGTGGGCGGCACTGATTTCAGGCCGACGTATCAATTGATAGAAGGTGATTTTGTCTCTAAGTGGACTTGATCCGATTTCTTTGAGAGTCTTATTGGTTGCCTCGTCTGGAACCAAAACCGTTTCTTCAAGCGTTGATTTCAAGGCTGTCAGGTTGTTTGTAGCCTCCAAAAAGAGATGATAAACCTGGTCATTCACCAGTCCGATGCGATGACCTATGGGCATCAATCGACGGTCGGCATTGTCATGTCTGAGTAAAAGACGATGCTCGGCTCGACTCGTCAGCAACCGATACGGTTCAAGCGTCCCTTTGGTGACAAGGTCATCGATGAGAACGCCGATGTATGCTTCGTGACGTTTGAGAATGAGTGGCGCCTTCATCTGGAGTTTCAGTACCGCATTGATACCGGCGAGCAAGCCTTGACAGGCCGCCTCTTCATAGCCGCTTGATCCATTGATCTGGCCGGCCATGTAGAGATGTTTGATCAGTTTGGTCTCAAGTGTGGGCCAAAGTTGCCTAGCGTCGACAGCATCATACTCAATGGCATATGCATACTTGGTAATGACGGCCTGTTCGAGCCCAACCATGGATCGTATCATTCTTTCCTGGACGTCATGGGGCATGGATGTTGAAAATCCTTGCACATAGATTTCTTCAAGCGAAGCTGATTCAGGTTCGAGGAAAATTTGATGTCTTGGTTTGTCAGCAAAGCGGACGATTTTATCTTCAATGGACGGACAGTATCGAGGCCCGACACCTTCGATGACGCCACTGTACATGGCGGAACGGTGGAGGTTCTCCTCGATGATGGCGTGGGTGGTATCATTGGTATAGGTTAAGTAGCAGGGGTATTGTGATGTGACATCATAACGGGTATCTTGATAATGGGAAAACCGCCATATTTTAGCGTCGCCATCGTGTCTTTCGGTTTGGCTGAAATCGATGGTATCACGCCGTAAACGGGGGGGCGTTCCAGTCTTAAGTCTGAACAATAAAAAACCGAGATGGCGAAGTTGTGGGCTCAACCCAAGCGCGGGTTTTTGGTGATCTGGGCCCATGCTGGTCTTAGTATGCCCTACGAGTACATGACTGTTAAGATACGTCCCGGTGGTTAAAATGACAGCCTGTGCTAAAAGCGTCGTCCCGTCTTCAAGGATGACGCCTTTGACCGTTTGGTCCTTTATGAGTAGTTCTTTGGTGTAGGCTTCAAGAATCTCGAGGCCTTCTTGATTCTCGATCACTTGACGCATGCGTTGCGAATAGGCCACTTTGTCCGATTGGGCACGCAAAGCCTGCACAGCCGGTCCTTTTGACGCATTAAGCAAGCGCATTTGGATGTGGGTGAGGTCAGTATTTTTCGCCATTTCACCGCCAAGCGCGTCAATTTCACGCACAACGATTCCTTTGGCAGGCCCACCGATCGAGGGATTACAGGGCATGGAGGCCACATAGTTCAAGTTTCCTGTGATTAAAAGTGTTTTGCAGCCAAGGCGGGCGGAAGCAAGTGCAGCTTCACATCCGGCATGGCCAGCTCCAACCACAATGACATCAATCATAAATATCACCTTTTCATGCCTTATTCTATTATGTTTTTGTATGATAGTAAAGTCTATTGTCTTTTATATTGCCAAGCAATGCTTTATAATATCTTTGAAACGAAGGAGATGATTCGATGCCAAAACACGCAGTCTTGATTGTTGAAGATGAGCCAACGATTAACCGAATGGTGACGAGCTATTTCAAGGCGGCTGAGTTCAGGACGTTTTCCGTCCACACCGGACAAGACGCTTTGGATACCTTCGAAGCCTCGAAAATTGATGTGGTCTGCCTCGATATTATGTTGCCGGACCTTTCAGGATGGGTAGTGGCAAGCACCATTCGTCGTCTGTCCGATGTTCCCATCATTATGATGAGTGCCTTATCGGAAGAGGAAGACATTCTCAAGGGGTATACATTGAATGTAGACGACTATATTACCAAGCCGTTCAACCCGAAAATTCTTGTGGCGAAAGCGCGACGGTTGCTCAGCCGAATCGGTGCACCGGCGAACCATCATGAGCGAACTGTTTATGATGCAGGTCCTATCCGCATCAACACCGCCGCGCACAAGGTGTATGTCGATGAGGTGGAGATCACCTTATCGAAGACAGAGTACGATTTGCTGGCGTATTTTGTAAAACACCCTGATAGAATTTGCTCACGCAATCACTTGCTCGATGAAATATGGGGCATCGATGTGTTTGTCGAAGACAGGATTGTCGATACGTATGTCAAACGACTTCGGAAGCATCTCGGACAACATGCGTCCATGATCAAGACGGTATTTGGAGTCGGTTATCGGTTTGAGTATCATGATGCGTAAAATCAGAGGCCTATACAACAAGTTGTCGCTCTCGACACAAATTATCATGACAATCATCTTGGTCTTCATCTCTTTTTTCGTTTTACAGACATTCTTGAACGCGGTCTTCTTCAGGAATTACTACGTCAATCGGGAAATCGATGCCTTCAACATCCATTTTCAGGCGCATGTCACTGCGCTCTCTGCAGTGAATGACGAAGATTACTATGATGCGATGTATGCTTTTACTGGTGCACACAATGTATACTCGATAATTCTCGAACCTAACTTCACGCCTGTCTTGTCTTTAGTTGACGCGTATCGTGTGCAATTTCATCATCCTGATGAAGATGTTATGACGCACGTGGTCGTTTTCGACAATCATCATGCCTATGTGGAAGGGGAGACGGTGGATATCCGCGTGATGCCTTATGTCGATTCATCGTACACAATCTGTGCTTTACGACAATATGACGTGGTGCTTTATGAGCAGTCTTGTCAAGAACCCTCGCCGTGGATGACAGTTACGGTTGAAACGGTGCTGAAACCGACAACTATGAACTCTGTGTTTGAACGCAATCCACTTGGACAACGTGAGCTCCGTCGCCTTGTCAATCAGGAAGTCGATCTAACTCAGGTGCAAAATGGCTCTGGTTATCGTTACATCATCGATGATGCTTCACCGCATATCATGGTCTTTATTGAGCCCATTGACGATGACCGATATGTTATGGCAGTGAAGCAACTGCAAAGTACTGACGCCATCATCAATGTAGTTTCTGCTTACCAGAGTTATGTCTATCTGACTGCAGTAGCCATCATTATTCTTTGGAGTTTTAGAATTGGCACAGTTGCCTCGACTCCCATCAAGAACATCGAAAAGACTTCGCGGCAAATTGCCAATCTGAACTTTGATGTTGTTGCTAAAGATTCGGCCAATAAGGAAGCCGCTTCGCTGTCTGAAAGCATAAACCTGATTTCTAGAAACTTGCGCACAACCATTGAGACCATCAACAAGAAAAACAGTGAACTCGTCGCCCTATACAAAGCACAAACCCAACAGAGCAATCTGCGAAGACAGCTCGTTTCTTCCATTTCGCATGAACTGAAGACACCCTTGATGATTATCCAGGTGACATTGCAGGCGATCATAGATGGAATCATTTCAAGTGACGACATACCGGAGGAACTACAGAATGCGCTTGATGAAGTGAATACATCCTCTGTGATGTTGCAAGATCTTCTGCAAATATACAAGGTGGACAACCGCGATGCCTTGCTTGCTGATGAGACGGTCAACCTAGGCGAGCTGGTTCAAGCGGCCTTTGAAGATTTGGAGATGTTGTTTCAGTCCAATGCTCTGAATACCGAGATTGATATCGATGTGTCTTTGTTGATTGCTGCGGATGGCACTTTGATTGAGCGGGTGGTGTCGAACTTCATGACCAATGCGGTGAAATATACGCCATCAGGAGAGTTCATCCGTATTCGTGTATACCGGAAGGATACGGTAGCCGTGTTTGAGATAGAAAACAAGGGGGTCCGTATCCCTGAAGTGGATCTCGAGAAAATATGGTTGCCCTTTTACCGTCTTGAAGCGCCTTTTGAGGCGCGAATCAAAAACAGGAGTTCAGGAATCGGCTTATACTTAGTTGCGGAGATTTTGAATGCCCATCGTTTCACATATGCCATCCGCAATACTCAAAACGGCGTCAAGGCGTCCTTTGAAGCGCCACTCAAGGACTTCTCTACACACATATAAAAAAGACAGGTTGCCGAATCTGTGAGCGTGTTGCGCATTTCGGTAACGTGTCTTTTCAACCTATATCAGACCCATACGTTTGAAGGCATACATCAGGCCATCATGTGTGGCGGTTTCGGTGGTCATGTCGGCCGCTGCCTTTAATGCCTCACAGGCATTTCCCATGGCTATCCCTATCTGAGCATAACGAATCATGCCAAGATCGTTATAGCCATCACCGACTGCAATAATGTTTTCGCGTTGAATCCCGTGGTGCTGGCGCAGTATTTCTGCGCCTTTTTCTTTGAGACCACCAGGTGTGTTGACATCGAGTCCGTATGGGCATGAACGGATAAAGTTCAAGTTCGGATACTGTTGTGCCAACTGATCAGCGTCGAGTTCATCACCATAAAGGACCATTTGCAAGATGGGATGTTGGTGATGAAAACTGGTTATGACCGGGGCGTCACCCAGGTTAAAATAGTGGTGAAATGCTGCAGGCCACGGCGTATTTTCAGAGCCAAGCGCATACATATCAGGACTCTCAAACCCGACGTCGATTCCAGCTTTTGACATGTCGGTTACAAACGCATCCACCACCTTAGGATCGATGATGTCGGTATGAATGACCTGACCGTCAACTTTGACCAGCCTACCGTTCGCTGCGATGATGGAGGTAATGTTCAGTTTGGTGTCAATGCCAAAAAAATGACTGGGATGTCGTCCTGTTGCAATGGCAACTAGGTGCCCTGCATCCTGCAAAGCTTTAATGGTGGCATAGGCGGTATCCGGCACTTGATGCGTGGTGGTGTCGATGACGGTACCGTCTAAATCAAGTAGAATGAGTTTTTTGGACATAGTTCACCTCTCACACATAGAAATCCCCTGTTTGGCATCCCCACCCACATGCACAGAAAACTTAAGGCTGCTTCGTTCCCGACCTGACCTGGTTCGTCACTGAACATTGAATGGGGATGCCAAACAAGGGATTCCGAACGTCATTACTATACACTATTTTTCTCGTTTCGTAAAGTGATAAAGAAGTCTTTCAGTAGTGCGGCAGATGCCTCGGCGAACAAACCACTCCGGATATCGACTTCGTGGTTGAAGTCTGCCGCAAAGACATTGATTTGGGAAGTATGCGCGCCGTGTTTGTAATCTTTAGCACCGTAGAATACTTTGGGAATACGCGCCTGGATAATTGCCCCGGCACACATCGGGCACGGTTCAAGGGTGATGTAGAGGGTGCAATCTTCCAACCGCCAGCTACCGAGGTGACGACAGGCCATTTCAATGGCCACAATTTCAGCATGAGCCGTCACGGACTGGTGTGTTTCCCTGAGATTGTGGCCGCGTCCGATGACGGTATTGTCCTTCACGACCACAGCACCAATCGGGACTTCACCCTTCGCCATAGCTTTGTGCGCTTCGTCGAGTGCTTGGCGCATAAATCCCTCGTGATTCATAACCCAATACCCTTGTTTTTGTAGGGATTGGGTTTGCGATAGACTTTATGGCAATGGCGGCAACGCGCTTCGTAGGACTCGCTGGCACCGATTAACACGATGGGATCGTGATAGCGTGCCGGTTTGCCATTGACCATGCGCTGTGTTTTCGTTGCTGGTGCGCTGCATCGTACACAAACGGCAGTCAGTTTGGTAACATGTTCGGCAATTGCCAGTAATTCCGGCATAAAATTAAAAGGCTCAGCACGAAAGTCGGTATCAAGACCACTGACAATCACCCGTTTACCCCTGTCTGCTAAACTGGCGAGAATTTTCGGGGTTTCCGCTTCAAGAAACTGCACCTCATCAATCGCAATAACGTCAGTATCGTTAGACAGGTAGTTGAATAACTCATGAATGGAGGCAATGGTGTAGGACTTTGTTCGATTGTTGTTGTGTGATACGACTTCATTGTCCGCAAAGCGATTGTCTATGAGCGGCTTGAAAACGAGAATATTCTTCTTAGCATATTCAAGACGTTTAATCCGACGGAGCAACTCCTCGGTCTTGCCGGCGAACATCGGGCCGGTAATGACTTCAATCCAACCTTCTCTTTGATTGAGATGCATGGGCTTCACCTATATTCTTTATGGTTGTATCCTGCACAAGGCATGGCTATGGACAATGCCTGTGCCATACCTAACATTATAATGCATTGCTTGTTGATTGCAAAGTCTCATCAAGTAAAAAAGAAAAAAAGCCGCAAGGGCTTTTAGACGTTTTCGGATTTGATGCCATAACGCTTGTTGAAGCGTTCGATACGACCATCCGCCTGGGCATGTTTTTGCTTACCGGTGAAGAACGGGTGACAGTTCGAACACGTATCGACGGTCACTTGTGACAAAATAGATCCGGACTCAAATTCATTGCCGCATGTTGTACAGCGCACTGTCACTTTTTGATATTTGGGATGAATATCTTTTTTCATTGTCTGACTCCTTCCGCCATGATTGTGCAATCATAGTAAGTTTAATCGCGTGTAGATTATATCAAATGCCTGCTTCTAATGCAAGTCATTTCAACAATTATTTCGATTGTGCAACAGAAAAACGTCACCAATCTACTGACGCACAATCTTTGGCTGTGGTATAATGAAATCAAGAATCGAAAGGACGGATAGAATGCGTGAAATCAAGCTTCAAGCGGTGACGGAGGCCGTCAAGAAAGCCGTAATCGAGGTCAATTACCACCTTGACAACAGTCTTGTAGGATTGATTCAAAAAGCAAAACGCGAAGAGAAAGGCACGCTTGCCCGTTCCATTTTAAAGGACATTCTTGATAATCAAGCGATTGCAAGAGAAGGCAATCTGCCGCTTTGCCAGGATACCGGCATGGTGGTAGTTTTCGTGGAAATGGGTCATGCCACGTGGATTTCTGGGGATCTGGAAGCTGCTATTAATCAGGGTGTTCGTGAGGGGTATGCGGAGGGCTACCTTCGGAAATCTGTCGTTGCACACCCATTTAATCGCGTCAACACACAGGACAATACACCTGCCGTCATACACTACGCGATTAAACCGGGGGATGGATTCAAACTGAAAATCGCCACAAAAGGGGCGGGGAGTGAAAACATGAGCCTCGTCAGGATGTTGACGCCGGCTCACGGTATTGACGGGGTACGTGATTTGATACTCGATACGGTCAAACAAGCCGGCGGCAAGGCCTGTCCGCCCATTATTCTCGGGATTGGCTTAGGGGGTAATCTCGAAAAGAGTGCTTTACTTGCGAAAGAGGCCTTGTTGCGGGAACTCGATGATGTGAACCCTGACCCTGATCTTGCCGAACTTGAAGCGCGTTGGCTTGAGGACGTTAATAAGCTCGATGTCGGACCGATGGGTGTCGGTGGTACGACGACGTGTCTAGCTGTCAAAATCAATACCTATCCGATGCATATCGCATCTTTGCCTGTAGGTATCAATATCCAATGTCATTCGGCACGTCACACGGAGGTGACGCTATGATTCGTCTGAAGACACCCGTTTCAGTCGAGACGGTTCGCACCTTGAAAGCTGGTGAAAAGGTTTTATTGTCGGGAACAGTCTATACCGCCCGTGACCAGGCGCATATCCGTTTGCAAAATGAGACGCACCTCCCGTTTGACCTAGAAGGGGCGGCGATATACTATGTCGGTCCAACACCCGAGCGGCCAGGATTTGTCATTGGTTCAAGCGGGCCTACTTCGGCGTATCGGATGGATGGTCTTGCCGTACCCCTCATAAGACGAGGCGTCCGCATCATGATTGGAAAAGGCGACCGAAGTCCAGCTTTCATCGAAGCACTCAAAACGCTTGATGCCGTATATCTTATGGCTACAGGGGGAGCTGGTGCATTGCTCGCGGCATGCATCAAGTCAAAGAAGGTGGTCCTTTATGAGGATTTGGGAACGGAGGCCGTTCACGCGCTTGAGGTGGAAGATTTCCCCTGCTATGTGGCGTATGATGTACATGGTGGGAACTTGTTCAAAGACTGATCGTAAGAAAAGGCAGCACGGTATGTGAAAAACCGGTCTGCCTTTTTTCTATGAAAGCTCAATGACGGCTACAGGGAACACCCAATCTTCTTTGTCCCAAATATATACTTGATTTCTTGAAACCGTAATCAGTGTTGTATCGTGCAGTAGGGCACGATATGCACTACCCGATGAGGTTTCACCAACATGTCTGATCAGATGATGAAAAGCAAGATCGTCTTCTTCGACGATAAAAAGCATCATACCGGGCATGTGGCGGGGTGCCGGCCATGTCTCATATGTATCAAAGGGTATGAGGAGCAAACCGCTTGCATCATCATACAGCAAACTTTCCGGGTGATGCATGACAGGTGTTGACAAAATACCGAAATCATTGAAACGGGCTACGTACTGTCCCACTTCTGTTTGGGTGCATGAAGACGCTTCACGATGCAGTGAGAATGCCAAACCATCAGGCCTCTGACGTGCTTCAGTGCTGACAACTGAAACCAATAAAGCCCTATTCGCGCTGAGGATGATACTCGTTGTCGGGGTCAGTGTTTGCCGGTGTGGTGCGTCGGTCAACAGTACACTGCCGGTTTGCCAGTGGATGGCATGATGTACATCCGCCGCTGTCTCCTCGTGGACATAGGTGCATGTATTTTCAGCAAAGCGATACACCGGAGCAAATGAATCGCCGAGTGTATGGCTCGCTTTTGATGCAAGATCGAGCGTGAGAATTTCAAGAGTGGCCCCTGGCGCGGTTGGACTCGGACGGGTGAGTAGGGCCAAATCGTTTTGATGTGTGTCGAGGGCTAGCGGATAGCCGGTAATCATCCGTGTTTGAGCGTTTGCCCGTGGCACAGGCGTAAATGGGAGACGAATCAGCGCTGTACGGAACGCATTAATCGGGTTGGAAACAACGAAAAGCTCAGTCGATTCCGAAAACCGCTTGCTTGGTATAGCGAGATAAAACGCATCCTCAGCAGCAAGCGTGCGTGCGTGCACATCCGTGAAGAAGGCTTCGGGGTGGAGGACTTTCGAGTTCAAGTCCAAGTGATAGTGAACGATAAAACCATTTGGTTCGGAATCTTCGACGTAGTAGATGTCGGTGTAAGCGAGGGTTCGGGTCTTGCCATCATGCGTAAAGACCGGAAGATGGTCATCCATCGAAAATGAAGTGGACGCATCGGGCAAATCCGTTGTCAGGAGGATGTGCAGGTTGTTGTGCTTCCAGACCGCTTCCCGAAGTGTCCCTTGCATGACAGTACGGTGGATTAAGTTGTACTGGTCTTGACGGTCGTACGTCAAGACCATGGTGTTGCTTTGGTCGATGGTTCCGACAACGACGAGATGTCCTGCATCAACGAAAAGATGCGCCGGTTCGAAAGGTTCTTCTTGTGCTGTGAGGGGGAGCGGCCATTGCATCATGACACCACGGCTGTCGGGATGCAAGTCGATCACTTGCAACACCTGGTTGTTCAAGACATAAAGCCTCTGATCTTCGGTGGCTACATGAAGCGTGTGGGACCGGGTCGGCACGGAAGCGATACCGATATCAACCCGTTCGCTTTCTTGCATCATCGGCGCATCAGTTGCACGTTCGGTAGGTAACATATCGAGTGTCCCCACGCGGTTTTTTTGATGATACGCCTGGTAAATACTCGTGAGGTCGGTAAGCGTGTGAATAGGGGTCAAATGGCTTGTATAGGTTGGTCTACTTGGAACAAGCGTGACCATATAGACGCCAAGCACGATAACAGGAACAGCTGCTAAGACGCCTTGCTTGAAAAACCGTGGTAGCTTCAATCGATTCCGGCTCTGACGCATGATGTCTTGAAGTCGGAACAGTCTACGGTTCAGTGCGTTTTCGCGAATCAACTTCCTAAGCAAAAGGCCAAACAGTAGACATGTTGAAAAGATGACCAGCAAGGTCACCGAGTTGTTGACAATAAACGCCACCATGCGCCAGAAAGTATCCATAAGAACCTCCATCATATACGCAGTGTTTTTTTGAATGCCTTGTAATAATGCCGGTTGACCTCGACTTCATCCCCGTTCTTCATCAACAAGGTAAGTTTTGAGTTAAGTGCCGGCTTGATATAGTCGATCTTATTGATGTTGACAAGCGCATACTTGCTGACGCGAATAAAGCGCTTATCGACCAGCTGTTCTTCAATCTCGTAAAGTTTCATCTTAACAATGAAACGCTTTTTCCCCGATACGGCGACAATATCATCCGCTTCGACAATAAAGTACTGAATATGACGTGATTCGAGGCTTTTTTGGCCTAGTTCATCATAAACAACAAGATGGACATCCTCACCTTGGGCAATGATATCTAGTAATGTGCGAACTTTGTCTAGTTGTTGCTCATCAAAAAGGATGTTGATCTTGTCAGATTCAATGAGGTCTTTGTCCGTTGTTAAAACATACGTGTAATCCGAGGTTTCAACCAACCTCAGCTTATCCTTGATGGCAGTGCGCTTGTTCTTGGGAACGCTTAACTTGAACATGATGACCTCCGCGACTGCACACCCCTACTATATCACCAAACAGCTGGGGTGTTGTCCTCATAAAATTGTTATACATGTATTTTAACGCAAAATACACACAAACACAAAAAAAGAACTGCTCAGCGGAGCAATTCTTTCAAGTGTTGGTAAAGTGCACGCACCGGCAAACCCATAATGGCATAGTAATCACCGGCAATACTCGTGATGAATCGGGCTGCATAACCTTGTATGGCATAGGCTCCCGCTTTGCCAAACGGTTCACCCGTCCCGATATATTCCGCAATTTCCGCATCTTCAAGAGGGGCGAATGTGACCGTGGCCGATTGGTGGAATAGATGATACGTTTCGTCTTGCTTCAAGCAACAGCCCGTCATGACGCGATGGGTGGTGCCACCAAGCAGCGCAAGCATCCTCGCCGCATCAGCGGCATCGACCGGTTTACCAAGACGGTGGCCGTTGACCTCAACGATGGTGTCACAGCCGAGCACCCAGGCCCTTTTTTCATCAATGGCTTCCGCCTTTTGACGCGCGAGTGACATGGCCGCCTCTGCAAGAGAGAGCGTGTCATCCAAGATTTCCTCAATATCGGGTACACGCACGACAAACGGCACATCAAGAAGTTTCATGAGTTCTTGCCGGCGCGGTGAACCACTGGCGAGAATCAAGTGAGGAATAGACGTCGATTTAGTCCACATCGAATGCATCAAGTCCTGTCTTGATTTCACGGTCAACATCTTTCCTCTCGATGATGAACAAGAAGACGACAAATGCCGCGAGCACGAGAATGCTGGCATAATTGAACAAAATGCCATAGCCGAGTCGATTGATGAAGAAACCTGCCACGACCGGCGTGAACGATTGAGCAAGCATGGAGCTTGTGTAGTAGTAACCAGTATAGGTACCGACATTATTCTTGTGTGACATTTCAACAATCATCGGATACGAGTTAACATTGATCAGTGCCCAGCCGACGCCCGCCAATGCGATGCCTAGAAAAAAGAATATATTAGCTTCTTGCGTAAGGATGGCGATGACAAGACCCAAACCCATGACCAGCAAGCCACCGACGATACTTTTCTTGCGGCCGATGATACCAGCCAAATAACCTGCCGGTATGAAGGTGATCATCGATGAGATGACCAGTACAATGGTAATGAGTCCGGCCAGACCCATCGCCCCAAGAACCCGCTCTGAGTACGTGCTGACAAAGGTCTCAATGGCATTGAAAGCCGCAAACCAAAAGAACACTGCGAAGAGTAACAGGGCCATGTTTCGTTTATCCATCGGACTAAGCGGAACATTCTCACCGACTTCACCAATGGTTTCACGCATGGCCTCGCCCCGCTTCATGTCGTCCGCCATTTCCGCAACCAGTTTATTCTCTTTGATGGTGACAAACAAAACGACCATGGCGATGAGCATGACCATACTGACAATGATGAACGGTGCGAATCTGAGCCACATGCTGTCAGATGGCCAGGCAAGCATACTGACTGTCTCGATACCACCCTCATCAAGTGGTATGGATCTGACAACATCCAAATCACCGAAATGGACATCGGCATAGGAATAGTAAACCGCTACTGCGGGAGGCAATACCGGCACCACTTTTTCATCAACAACCAAGACTTCATCGACCCTCACACTGAGTAATCCGGGTTCAGATACGATGTGCAAGTGAACAGTATCCCCTACTTCAAGCGTCCGGTCAAGGGATATAATGGTATCGAACTCGGAATTTGCATTGACGCCTTCAACGATGAGGGTGGCTTGACCGCCCTCTTGTTCGCGAATAAGTCGAACGCGTATCCGCGTCGTCTCATCCGCCCTTACCTCAATGCCGAATCCTTCCCAGCCTGTGGGATCGGCAACCGTATCAGGGGCGGCATAGGCATGGATTTGCACTGTCGTCTCCACGTGGAAGGTGCTGTTTATGGCTGTCGTCTCATCGAGGTCACCAAAAGTTGTCGGAAGCAGGAATGCTTCCTGAATAGGAAGATAGTCCCCCCTAATAGTCTCATAGCGGACAGTAGGGTCATCCTCTTCAACGACGATACGCGCCTCAACTGTAGGATCGTCAATGCCCCGAACCCGGATAACGGCGCCTTCGCCAAAAATCAAAACAAGCGCGCCACCGATAATGGCCCCTGTATAACCAATGAGATTGATAATCCCGTTTGCCTTTGAACGGAGTGGTTTAGGTGTCACATCTGGCATCAGTGACACAGCAGGATTACGGTAGATGTTCATGACAATAAGTACCAGCAACATCACAATAATCAAGCCGGCAAAGGTATTCAGGATGAATGTCACGACGATGAAGGGAAATATGAGTGCAGACACAAACATACCGGCGATGATATAAGGCATCCGCCGGCCAAAGCGGCTTTTGGTTCGATCGGACAAAACCCCAAACAACGGCAGCATGAACAATGCCAACAAGTTATCGAGTGCCATGATGAACCCTACCAGCGGGGCGTCACTCTCGTTGATTGAACCGTCAACACTCAAAAGGCGATGTAGAAAAATCGGCGCATAACTGTTGTAAATTTGCCACAACATGAGAATAGAAAAGAAGCCGAAACCGATAAAAAACGTGTTGCGGGAATTAAGTTTGAGTTCTGATCGCATGAACATTCTCCTTCAAGTCACACTGTCATTAAAGCATGGATATGAAATATCATTCTCAATTATACCATAGGACGGCGCCATCCGAACCTAAAAATGGCGGGGATGACCGACATCAGTCTTAGCAACCTGTGGTATAATTGAACGGGGTGATACCATGGCAAGCCATCCATTAACCACCATGCAGCTTGACGCGTTGCTTGATCAGAATACGCCTGTCATCATCGGCCTCTCCGGCGGTGTTGATTCCATGGTTCTTTTTGACGTGCTCAAGCGACAAGGTTATACCTTGATTGCGGCGCATATCAATCATCAAAAGCGCCCCGAAGCGGATGAAGAAGCCGCTTTCTTGAAAACCTATGTAGAAGAACACGGCATGCCTATCAAGACCATGCGATGCACGTTTGAAACAGACGCGGCGTTTCAATCGGATGCCCGCAATGTGCGGCTTGATTTCTTCAAAGCGTGTGCGCAACAGTACAAGACGAACCAAATCGTCCTTGCCCACCATCAAGATGACTTGATTGAGACGTTTTTCATGCGAATCGTAAAGGGATCACCACTCTTCAACCTCATCAGCATGTCCCCACGACACGTGATGGATGGCTATGTCTTTGTACGGCCGTTCCTATCCATTGCCAAACACGTACTGTATGACTATGCGAAGACCGAAAACATCCCCTATTTTGAAGATGCAAGCAATAGATCAGATATGTATACACGCAACCGCTTCAGACATCAAATGATGCCATGGCTTCGTGAAGAAAATCCAGCGATTGGCGATGCGGTGGCTGCGCATACGGAAGCTTTGTCACAGATGTATGACTTGGTGGATACCCTTTCTAACCGCTTTCTTGAACATGAGGACCCATGTGCTGTATCGGTTGAAGCATTTGCCGCGTTGAATAGGCTTGTTGCCGAAGCTGTCCTCAAAAAAATGATTAAGCAAACATCGCACACAGCCTTAACTCTATCAAAGGCATTGTTGCAGCGTCTACTTGATACCCTCAAGCCCAATCAGGGCAATCTCACAATTCCACTTGACAAAACCTTGACTCTATATCTTGAGTATGACACGTTTTTCGTGAGTGATAGGTCGGCACCGGCTGCTTGGACAATCAAGGTGGACGGGTGGGGACGTTATCATTGCCCGGATGGTCGAACCTATGTTTTCAGCGACCATAAATTAGCACATATGCATGGCAAATATGCGGAGATATGTTATAATTGTACTGTCTTTCCACTGTACTTGCGCACACGTCGCCCTGGAGACACCATGCGGTGCGACTATGGCCACAAAAAAGTCAGTCGCATGCTTATTGACGAGAAAGTCCCACCTAGCATGCGTGACCGGATTGTGCTCCTATCGGACGAGCAGGCAGTACTGTGGATTCCTTTTTTAAACAAGACATGCCATTGTGACCACGCAGCTAATCATCAAAAAATTCATATATACGAGGTTGAAGCATGCTAGATAAAGACATTGAGAAAGTCCTGTTGAGCCAAGACACTATCCGCGATATTGTCAAACGTCTCGGGCAAGAGTTGACCCGAGATTATCATGACAAGTTCCCAATTGTCATCGGGCTGCTTAAAGGCTGCATTCCTTTCATGTCCGATCTAATTAGGGAAATGGATATGCATATCGAGTTGTCGTTCATGAACATCTCCAGTTACTTTGGGGGCATTGAATCGACAGGCGATGTGAAAATTGAAATGGATCTCGGCATGCCGGTCAAAAACAGACATGTGCTCATCGCCGAAGATATCGTCGATACCGGGCGGACCATCAAGGCTGTGGTGGAACTGCTCAAATACCGTGGTGCACTCAGTGTCAAGGTTGTCACCCTTGTCGACAAACCGGCGGGCCGGGTTACAGAATATCAGCCTGACTATGTCGGTCAAACCATACCTAAAGCTTTCGTGGTAGGTTACGGCCTTGACTACGAAGAAAAGTACCGAAATCTACCCTATGTGGGAACGCTCAAACCAAGCGTATACATGAATGAGGAGTGAGCCCTATGCCTGAAAGAAAAATTCAACCCCCTGTCAACCGCACGAACCGCATCGGCAATATAGTTGTCATGATGCTGATTCTTTTGTTCGTCTTTGCGGTGATTTGGATGTTCAGCCGCCCTACAGATGAACCGCGCGAACTAACTTATTCGGAGTTTATCACCCGACTTGAAGCTGACGAGGTGAAAACCATCGTCTCCACACCAATTTCCGGTGAAATCAACAGTGGTGCTTACTTGATTGAAGGTGAACTGAAAGACGGCAATCAGCGCTACTTCTTGGAGGTTCCCACAGAACGGTCACTAGAAAAAATTATTGAGCTTGCGACCACGGGCGGGGTTTCCTACCGCCATGAACCTGGTGCTTCTTACAGTTTTTGGAACATCATCGTCATCCTCTTGCCCTTTGTACTCATCATTTTGTTCATCGGTTTCTTCTTGCGTAGTAGCGGTGGCAATAACAAAGCCTTTGATTTCGGTAAAAGCCGGGCAAAAATCAATCGTGGCAAAACGACAACCTTTGCCAATGTGGCCGGTGTCGATGAAGAAAAAGAAGAGCTGTCAGAACTGATTGATTTCCTGCGTAACCCCAAGAAGTACATGACCATCGGTGCACGCATTCCCAAAGGTGTTTTGTTGATTGGGCCACCCGGCACAGGTAAGACTTTACTCGCTCGCGCCGTAGCCGGTGAAGCGGATGTCCCGTTTTATACCATCAGTGGTTCGGACTTCGTCGAGATGTTTGTCGGAGTCGGGGCCAGTCGAGTCCGTGACATGTTCAAAACAGCGAAGGCAAATGCCCCTTGCATCATTTTCATCGATGAAATTGATGCAGTCGGTCGCCAGCGCGGCACAGGGGTTGGCGGCGGCCATGACGAGCGTGAACAAACATTGAACCAGTTGCTTGTTGAGATGGATGGCTTCGGTGTTAACTCCGGCGTCATTGTCATCGCAGCGACCAACCGACATGATGTTCTTGATCCAGCTTTGTTGAGACCTGGACGTTTTGACCGTCAGATTACCATTAGTCGCCCTGATATCAAGGGACGTACGGAAATCTTGCGCGTCCATGCCAAAAACAAACGCGTCGATCCAAGCGTCACATTTGAGGAAGTTGCCCGCAGAACACCCGGTTTCACCGGTGCGGATCTTGAAAACCTTCTTAACGAAGCCGCTTTATTGTGTGCACGCGAAAACAAACCTGCGATTAAGATCTATCATATCGACGAAGCCGTCGACCGTGTCATGATGGGCCCGGCCAAAAAATCAAGGGTCTTCTCGAAAAAAGAACGTCAGTTCATCGCCTACCATGAAGCGGGGCATGCCGTGCTTGGCATCAAGCTCGACAACGCCAACATCGTCCATAAAGTGACCATCATCCCCCGTGGTCAAGCCGGTGGGTACAACTTGATGTTGCCTGAGGAAGAAGAATCCTTCCTGATGACCAGAAAAGCACTGATTGACCAAATAACCGGTTTACTAGGCGGTCGTGTTGCTGAGGAAATCACATTCAATGAGGTATCTACAGGCGCACACAATGACTTCCAACGGGCAACGGAAATTGCCCGATCGATGGTAACGGAGTACGGTATGAGTTCTCTCGGACCGATTCAATACGAAAAACGCTCTGGCAGCGTCTTCCTCGGAAGAGACTACTCTGCCGACAAGTCGTTTTCAGATACCGTGGCACTAGAGATTGACAATGAGGTGCGCAAAATTATCAACGAGGCTTATGAAAAGGCCCGTATCACGCTGAATGAACATCTCGATCTTCTCAAGCTGATTGCGGAAATCTTGCTCGAGGTGGAAACCCTGACGCGTGAAGACATCGTTGAGATTGTCGAAACGAACCAGCTTGGCTGGCTTGAAAAGAAAAAAGCGAAGCAAAAAGAGACTGAATCACTCACTCTCCAAACATCAGAAAGTTAAAAAAGGGTGCTTGTCACCCTTTTTAGAAGGAGCGACGCCATGCGACTTGACAAGTATCTTAAGGTTTCCCGAATCATCAAAAGACGGGCATTGGCCAAAGAAGTGGCTGATGCCGGAAGAATCCTGGTCAATGACCGGGAGGCCAAATCAAGCACGGCACTCAAAGCCGGTGATGTCGTAGAAATCAAATACGGCAACAAACTGTTTGTTTTCGAAGTATTACAGTTGCTTGACTCCACAAAAAAAGATGATGCCAAAGCCATGTACCGTATTATTGAGGAAACACGACTCTAGCATCCTATACCATGATTAAGAAGGTGACACAGATGACTGAACAAGAACGGGTCCGACTTGAAAAACTTGAAGCGCTTGAAGCTGAAGGGATTGATGCCTTCGGTTCACGTTTTAAGCGTAACGCCCATACAGCTTCTCTACATGATGCGTACAAAGACATGACAAAAGAGGCGTTACACGCGGTAGAACAACCGCCGATTAGAATCGCCGGGCGAATCATGACCAAGCGCGGCAAAGGCAAGGCTGGTTTTGCACACATTCAGGATCAGCACGGTCAAATCCAAATTTACGTGCGTCTTGATGCGGTGGGTGAGACACAGTTTGCCTTGTTTGACAAAGCCGATCTCGGTGACATCGTCGGTGTGGAAGGCTCGATCATGAAAACCAATATGGGTGAACTGACACTCAAGGTCGATGTTTACACCCATTTAGTCAAGGCGCTGCGACCTTTGCCTGAAAAATGGCATGGTTTGAAGGATATCGAAGAGCGCTATCGCCGGCGTTATCTGGATTTGATGACCAACGATACGACGCGTCAAACATTCATTCTTCGTTCAAAGATTATCCAACACATCCGCATGCAACTGCTTGATCGCGGTTTCCTTGAAGTCGAAACACCGCTCTTGCACAGTATTTTAGGTGGTGCAGCCGCACGACCGTTCAAAACCCACCACAACGCCCTTGACATGTCGCTTTACTTGCGGATTGCCCCGGAGCTTTACTTGAAACGGTTGCTCGTCGGTGGCTTTGAAGGCGTCTTTGAACTCGGGAGAAACTTCCGTAATGAAGGCATCAGTATCAAGCACAATCCCGAGTTCACAATGCTTGAGCTTTATGAAGCGTATGGTGACCTTGACACCATGATGACCTTGACTGAAGCGCTCATCACTGATGTTGCTGAAGCCGTGCTTGGAACACTTCAAATCACCTATCAGAGTAAACCAATCAATCTTGCACCGTCTTGGCGACGTCTCCATATGGCCGATGCGGTCAAGACCGCAGCCGGTATCGATTTTCGTGATCCCGGCATGACCTATGCGCAAGCTCGGGCTTTTGTCGAGGCCAAAGGATTTGACATCCCAGCACACTTTACGGGCACCGGTCATCTATTGAATCTCTTGTTCGAAGCATGCGTTGAAGCGGATATCGTCGATCCAACCTTCGTGTATGGACACCCCGTAGAAATCAGTCCATTAGCGAAAAAAAGTGCCGAGGATCCCCGGTTTACCGATCGTTTTGAGTTGTTTATCGATGGACGCGAGTACGCCAATGCTTTTAGTGAACTGAACAATCCCATCGACCAAAAAAAGCGCTTTATGGCGCAACTGGACGAAAAAGCGCTTGGTAACACCGAAGCGACGGAGATGGATCAAGATTATATTGAAGCATTGGAGTATGGCATGCCGCCTGCAGGAGGGCTTGGCATAGGCATCGACAGAGTGATTATGCTTTTGACGGATTCAGCTTCAATCCGGGATGTTCTACTCTTCCCACATATGCGTCACAAGTAACCATCCTGAAACAACAAGAGGTGAAGTACCCATGCGTGTTGAACGCATTCACGAACTGATTGGAAAAACGCCTGTCGTCCGCCTACAAAAAATGCATCCGCATGACGGGGTTTCGATTTGGTTGAAGCTTGAGTGGTTCAACCCTGGTGGCAGTGTAAAGGACCGCATTGCCCTCAACATGATTGAGGGGGCGGAGCGTGAAGGCCTGATTCGCCCTGGCGACACGCTCATAGAGCCTACTAGTGGTAACACCGGCATCGGGTTGGCGCTGGTGGCGGCCGCAAAAGGATATCGACTCATCATTGTCATGCCGGACACCTTGAGTATTGAACGACGCAAAATCTTGCGTGGTTACGGTGCACAACTGATTTTGACCGATGGCAGCCAAGGGATGAAAAAAGCGATTGAAGTAGCGCGTAACTTACAAGAACAACACGGCTACTTCATGCCGATGCAGTTTGATAATCTTCACAATCCCGCCATTCATCACCAAGCGACTGCCGAAGAAATCATCGCTGATTTTGAACACCTGGATGTTTTCGTCGCGGGCGTTGGTACCGGTGGCACCATCACTGGTGCTGGACAACGCTTGAAGGCGCATTATCCCAGGCTGTCCATCAAAGCTGTTGAACCAGAAGATTCGGCCATCTTAAGCGGTAAAGCCCCCGGTTCCCACAAGATTCAAGGCATCGGTGCCGGATTTATCCCTCGTATTCTCGATACAACCATTTACGATGAAATTCTTACGGTATCCAACGATGAAGCGTTCATGACGGCACGTGCCCTCGCAACACAAGAAGGTATCTTTGCCGGCATATCAACCGGTGCGAACGTAGCTGCCGCCCTTCGGGTGGCGCGACGTCTCAAGGCGGGTCAGATTCTCACCGTTTCACCAAGCAACGCGGAGCGCTATTTGTCAACTGCCTTGTTTGAACATCTCGATGACACGCAAAAAAAGGGTTGAGCCAAAACGCTCAACCCTTTACTTTTCCGCGGATTTACTTGCAAGAGAGCACACAAGTCCCGTGGTTTTCTCATTGGGGATAATCCGGGCCGGGATACCCACCGCTGTGGAGTAATCCGGCACATCGCGCAACACAACGGCATTCGCGCCGATTTTGGCATACATGCCGACGTGGATATCACCGAGCACTTTTGCGCCGGCGGCAATCATAGCGCCGGTACAGATCGTCGGGTGACGTTTTGCACCGCTTTCATTGCCTGTCCCACCGAGGGTCACGCCGTGATAGATGAGAACATCGTCGGCAATGTGTGTTGTTTCGCCAATCACGACACCGGTGCCGTGATCGATGACAAATCGTTTGCCAATCCGGGCGGCAGGATGAATCTCAACACCAGTCAAAAGCCGGGTCAGGCTACTTAAAATCCTTGCGAGTAGTTTAAGTCGAAGGCGCCATAAAACATGTGTGAACCGGTAGGCCCACACAGCATGCATCCCATTGTACGTCAAAAGGATTTCCAGCCAGTGACGTGCAGCGGGATCTTTTCGTTTAATGGTTCTGATATCTTGAATTAAACCCATGGTTGCACCTCAAACAAGAAGAGGCATCATTCAGATGTCCTCTCCAACAATGAAAGATTCGTTCGTTGAAAGCTCGATGTTCAGGTTTTCGGCAATTTCGACAAAAATATCGATGATGCTCACATACTCGAAATCCAAATGTTCAATAATGCCACGAATGGCTTCGTTAAGCTTTTCACCTGCGTAGTCGAAGGTCTGTCGTCGTTCAGCAATCATATTTTCGATGAGTGTTTCCGCTTCATTGAGTGCATCGAAGTTCAAACTGTCTTCAACTTCCTCAAGATCCGAGCGGAAATCAGCGATGAAAAGCAAATATCCAACTAAGGGCATGAAGGCCTCAAATGCTTCGCAGTTTGAATCAAACAGCTTTTCGTAGTAGATTTTTATGACCTCAAATTGTGCATGGAGATAGTTCAAACCGACTGAGAAAATCGTTTCACGTTCTTCGTCGAGTTCGCCTAGTTCGACCGCACGCTCATAAATATGGTTGAGGACGGCATAGACAGGCTCGAACCTTTCATAAATGTAAGACCCTGTTTCCTTGAATCGTTCGAGCACTTCCCAATTGTCCATCTTCCAATTGGCGAAGTCTTTGAGCACTAAGTCGAATTGCTCCATAGACACACTTCCTTCTTATGCTTTGTGGCTTGATCCAAAAAGATTCATCTTCTCTGTGACCACAGCCATAATGGCGTCATAGCCAGGTTTAAGCAGTTTGCGTGGATCAAATCCTTTACCGACCTTGTCTTTGCCCGCTTCGATGTATGCACGAGTTGCGGCAGCAAAAACGAGCTGGCATTCGGTGTTTACATTGATTTTCGACACACCATAGCTGATGGCTTCGGTAATCATGGCATCTGGAATTCCGGTACCACCATGTAAAACCAATGGCATGTTGTCGGTCGTTTCGCCGATTTCCTTCAGTACGGCCATATCAAGTCCTTGCCAGTTTTCCGGGTAAGACCCGTGGATGTTACCGATGCCTGCGGCAAGCATGGTGACGCCAAGTTTGGCAATTAGGCGACATTCTTCTGGGTCGGCGACTTCACCGGTCCCGGTGACACCGTCTTCCTCGCCACCAATGCTACCGACTTCAGCTTCAACGCTGACGCCTATTGCTGTAGCCTGCTCAACAATCTCCTTGGTCTTTTGCACGTTTTCTTCAATGGGGTAATGGGAACCGTCGAACATGACGCTTTTGAACCCTGCGGCCATGGCGGCTTGGGCACCTTCATAGGAACCGTGATCAAGATGCAAAGCAACAGGGACCGTGATATTCATGGTCTTCATCATGCCTTCGACCATGCCTACAACTGTATTATACCCTACCATGTACTTCGCAGCACCTTCTGATACACCCAAAATTACAGGTGACCGGTTTTCCTGGGCCGCTGTTAGGATGGCTTTGGTCCATTCGAGATTGTTAATGTTGAACTGACCGACTGCGTAACCTTCGCGTCGTGCCTTTTGTAACATGTCTTTTGTGGAAACAATTCCCATATGATATATCCTCCTCAAGATAGTCATTCCATCCCTTATTATAAGGGAAGTGGACGCGAATGTAAACAATGGGCAACGTTTTCAAAGTCTAAAAAGCACGGCATTTTCAGCCGTGCTTGATGATGGATGTGTTATGAGCCGGAAACGACCAGCGATTTGATTTTCAAGGACGGACTGCCGATGAAGCCAAACCCGAACTTAAGGTCATCGCATAAGGTGGTCACGTCATTGAGTAAGTCGAGGTAGTTGCCTGCGACGGTGATGAGGGCGACAGGTTGTGTCATCTTGCCTTGTTCAATGAGAAAGCCGGATGCTTGGAGGCTGAAGTCACCGCTGATGGCATTGGTACCAGCATGCGTCCCTTGCAAATCCGTAATCAACAAGCCTTTCTCAATCGATTGAAGTGTCGCATCGAAATCGGCTGTGCCCGCTTGGATGTGGAAGTTCGTGGGTGAGACACCACCCCGGTAACCGTGTCCGGTTGAGGTTGCATCGGCCTTGCGCGCGGTCTTAAGATTGTGCATGTAACCTTTCAAGACACCGCCTGAAATGAGTTCGAGTGGTTGGGTACTGACCCCCTCATCATCAAAGGCACCGCTTTTAGGGCTCTTCTTGCGGAAAGGATCATCGATAATACGAATGCTTTCAGCCGCGATGGACTGACCGACTTTCCCCGCCAGTTTTGACATGCCTTTTTGAACGCTTTCTGCGCTGAACATGCTGACATGGGCCGCAAGCAACGAGGCACTGGCTGTGTTTTGCAATAAAATTTCATACGTTCCCGATGGCACTGGTTTGGCACCGAGTTGCGATACGGCTTTGGTCACCGTGGTTTCGGCGATGACATCGAGATCAAAGTCAGCCATGTCGTTGGATTGGACATAATCGAAGGCTGTCCGTGAATCCCCGTCCTGGCGCGCGACAACATAACCACCCAAAACGGCACTGTTAACGTCTTTTTCCAGTTTAAGACCTTTAGAGTTTTGCAAGAGAACACGCTTGCGTGACTGGCCGTAAAATGCCTGGGTTAGGTCGGCACGTTCATCGAGGTCACGCATTTTGGCATCGAGTGCGAACACCATGTCGATTTTGGTTTTGATGTCAACGGCTTCTATTGCTTCGTTCCGCAGGCCCTCGACAGTCTCATAATGGGCACTGCCTTCATAGATGAAGACCTCATCCTTCGATTCAATCAGCGAAGCACTTTTGATCAAGTCATCCGCCCACGCTTCTTCTTGACCTTCATCAAGCACTTCGGTGGTCAGTTTGCCCATTTTGCCCTGGTAGATGCCTTGGATGGTCAGCACCCTCGAATCGGCGATTTGGTTTTTCTCAAGTTCACCTTTGAATACTTCAAGATCGAGCTGAACTGAATGTTCTAAATAGACTTGGGTTGCTTCTAAACCCTTCTCTTTGGCAATGATGAAAAACTTGTCAAAGTTCATGCTTGCCCTCCTTTTCTTCCACCAACGGTCATGCTCGATACACGTAAGGTGGGTTGACCGACATCCGTGGGGATGCTGCCGGATACACTGCCGCACATACCTTGTGCCCGAAGCAGGTTGTTACCGACCATGTCGATTTTCTTCAGGGCGTCTTTACCGGTGCCAATCAAGGTGGCCCCTTTGACGGGTTCACTAATCTTACCGTCACGAATCATGTACGCTTCCATGACCGCGAAGTTGAAGTCACCGGTCGATGGATTAACGCTGCCGCCACCCATTTTCTTGGCATACAACCCATATGGTGTTGCTGCGATAATTTCATCAAACGTTGAGTCACCATTGTCGATATACGTGTTGCTCATGCGTGAAGTTGGTGGATACTTGTATGATTCACGACGACCTGATCCGGTGGATGCCGTTTGCATCCGCTTGCCGTTCAAATAGTCGACCATGTAGGTTTGCAATACGCCCTCCTTAATCAGGACGCGCTTTTCTTGCGGGCGTCCTTCGTCATCAAAGTTGGCACTGCCCCAAGCATTTTCAATCGTACCATCATCAATGGCCGTCACGATGGGATTGGCGATTTGCTCACCTTGTTTGCCACTGAAGACACTGGCATTCTTGGCTACGGATGTCGCCTCAAGGCTATGGCCGCACGCCTCATGGAAGATAACGCCGCCAAAACCATTGTCGATAACAACCGGCATGACACCACTTGGACATTCATCGGCCTGCAACATGGTAATCGCGGTACGGGATGCCTCTTGGGCAGCTGCTTCGACATCGAACGTGTCGTAGAACTCAAAGCCGTAGTGACCGCCCGGTCCGTTGAAGCCGCTTTGCATGTCTTTACCGTTGCCGGCAACACTGTGAATACCAAGACGTGTCCGCACGCGCTGGTCGTTGGTGAAGATGTCTTCACTGCTGGCTACCCAGACGTTTTGCACGTAGTCCATGTAGCTGACACTGACTTGTTTGATTGCCTCATCATAAGCACGGGCTGCCTGGTTGGCCCGTCGCACCAGGCTGGCCTTTTCAGCCATGTCGACTGTGTCGGGCATTTTTTTGATGGCATGTGCTGTACCGGTTTTCAAGGCACCCAGTTTAACGGTTTCCCGCACACGCTCACCCGCAAAGGATTGCGACAGATCTTGGGCAAGTTTAAGCAGTTCTTCGTGGTTTTTACTGTTGGTGTAGCCATAAACACTTTGATGGCCTTGGGCAACGCGGATTCCCACGCCGAAAACTTGCTGGTTGACGGCTTGTTCGATGGTATTACTTTGCATGACAATAACAGATTGCTTCTTTTCTTCAATGAAAACCTCCGCAAAATCCGCAGCGCTTTCGAGTGCTGTGTTGAGCAGTGATTCGATGAATCGTTTATCTAACATGATAGACCTCCTAAGTTAACTTGACTGTATTATAACACAGTATAGCGGTAAAACGGACGGAAATGACACTTTGTCATAGGACA
>RECF01000065.1 GCA_007694145.1 Acholeplasmatales bacterium
ATAAAGCTGAATCCAGCTGGGGCTTCATAAGCGGGCGCCACGGCCGCACCTTCAAACTTGACAGGTACTGCGGCAATCAACGCATCCTCATCATCAAGGAATGTTACCACGTAAACTTCACGGTCCAAATATGCTTTTAAGACCAATGAGCCATCCGCCGCCACGACGCCTTCAAGCACACTGTCCTCAGTGTTTAAGACAAAACCAGTCGGCACGGTCGGTACATACGTGACCGTACTGTCTGTAACGCCTGCAAAATCAAGCGTATCAACCAGTACATATTCACCGGCTAGATTTTCTTCGTAGAGTTCAACTTGATAGGCAGTATCACCACGCGGTGTCCATTGTGCTGTCAAGGTGATGTCCTCGACAAAATCGACGACGCCTTCTGCCGCAAACGGCGCGTTATCTTCATCAAGCCACCCTGCAAAGTCATACCCAACGCGAGTAGGCGCTTCTAAGCTATACGGCGCATCAAAGGTGAACGGGACCAAGACATCGTCCTCACCATTTTCCAGTTCAAGAGTGATGGTGCCAGTGACCGGTGTCCAGGTCGCTGTCAAGGCAAGGCTTGCCGTCACACCGCTCAGTTCGGTGACGATGTCACCCCCGAGCAACCAGCCGGTAAAGTCATAACCAACTAACGTTGCTGCTTCAAGCGGATACGTTTGATTAGCAAACACAATAACGGGGTTCAAGGGACTGTTAATCCCACCATCAAGGTCATACGAGACGACCCGTGGTGTTAGACGCCAATCACCATAAAGCGTTAAATCATCCTCAATAATATCGTATTTACGATGTTGTACACGGTTGCCTTCGCCATCAAGCGAATACCAACCAAGGAACGTGTAGACAGCAGAGGATAGTGTGGGAATGTGTACCACCTGCCGGCCGCGTTCACCGGTTATAGGCGCTGGGGCATCGAGTGCCTCAAGGCCATCGAGCGGTTCTTCACTGACCACATACGTGATGGTGACCGGATCCTCAAAGACCGGTGCACCGGAAACGACCGCTTGACCCGTCACCAAAATACCGGTGACTAGCAGCAAAAACAACAATATTTTCCGAAAACGGGACATGGAAACAACTCCTTTTGTAGGGATGTGGGTTAGATTTATATCTCATCGCACAAGGTGCGGAAAGACCGGGATCAATAGAAAACGGACACAAACACCCGTCAAGCGGGTGGCTGGTCCGTTATGAAGTGCTTTCTGCCCATAAGGCAAAAGCTTCGATATCATGATTAATAATCGTTTTACCCGCAACAAGTTCTTGTTCGTTGCCGAAAGCATCGATGAAAATCCAACCGACAAACGTGTATCCTGGTCGGCTTGGGATAGGTAAAACTTCCAACGTCGTACTGTGGATGACGTCTGTAATCGGCGCAAAAACGCCGCCACCTAAGGCATCGAACGTCACGGTGTAGGTAGTGTCGATGAGCACAGCTTCTAAGATGAGGTCCGCATCGATGGGTGTGGAAAAATCAAACAGCGTGTCGGTCCCTAAAATACGCCAACCACCAAACGTATAGGCGGGACTTTCTGGGAAATCCGGTGGCGTGATGACTTGACCGGCACCAAATGCAACGACAATAGAAAGTGCCAATGGTTCACTCACAAACGTGACGGTGACTTCACTCGCCAGTGGCAGCACAAGAAACGTATACGTATACGTTCTTGGCGCAAGGTTTTCTAAGGTGATCGTCACACTCAACGTGACAATTTCAGGTTCAAACGCCGGGCGGATGACCCGACCGGTAGCGGAAAGAAACGCCGGGGTGTCGCTTGACCAGGTGATAAGGGCATCAGATTCCACCGTGGACTGATCCAGCAAAAAAACGTCAGCCACAATCGCCCTACGATCCACCCCCTCAAGTGTCCAAGCCGCTTCAATTTCATCCAAAACAGCTTGAAACCGCGTCCGTTCAACAGAACGGCAAGCAGTGAGTCCGATGACAAACAAGATAGTCAGTACCAAGGTAATCAGACGTTTCATCATATCAATCCTTCAGGTCAACGTTCGACTATATTCACAAAAAGACACTTACATTTGTGATTATAACACAAAGTGCGGGGCTTCTTGCGGAAAAGAATGTGAACTTTTTATAAGGAGTTTATATCATCTAAAGTAATGACTGTTTTTACCTTGATCCATGCATCAACATCTCTCTAATAACTTTAACCGCTACCGCTGTCGACACACCACTCATATCATAATGCGGTGACAGCTCCACGACATCCATGCCGACCAGGTTTTTGCCTTGAAACTGCATCAATGCTTTATGTAAGGTCATGAAATCCCACCCACCGGCTTCTGGGGTGCCGGTCCCGGGGAAAATACTTGGATCGAGCACATCCAAATCGACAGTCAGGTAAATCGGCCGCTCACCGAGTTGGGCTAGGATGTCTTCTAATGTATCTGCGTGAAACCGCTCCATGATGGTATGTTGCTTAGCATAGGTGAACTCATGCTTTGTTCCGCTACGTATGCCAAACTGAAAGAGCCGTTTGTCGCCTAAAAGACGATGCACCTGATACATGACCGTCGCATGCGACAAAGGTTCCCCTTCATAATCTTCCCGGAGGTCGGCATGGGCATCAAACTGAATGACGCAAAGATCAGGGTACTGTGCATAAACCGCTTCGATGACTGGTAAACTGATAAGATGTTCTCCGCCAATCACAAAGGGTCGCTTGCCATCCTTAAGTACGCTTTGAACAGCGTCTTTAACGGCATGAAGTGTTCTTTCTATGTTACCAAAAACAACATCAACATCACCCATGTCATGGATTTTTTGGCGCGTCAAGTCCTTATCCTGATAGGGCGAGTACGTCTCGATACCCACAGATTCAAGCCGAATGACTTGTGGGGCGAAACGGGTGCCGGGGCGGAAACTTGTTGTTCCATCAAAGGGCACACCGATTAAAACCGTCTCAGCCGCTTCATACGTTGCGTCACACCCAATAAAGTTCACGCGATTACTCATGATCAAGCAAGTCCTTTACATAAGATGGCAAAGCGAACGCACCACGATGGAGATCGCTGTTGTAATAGCGCGTCTTCAAGCCAAAAGCTTCCCAAGTTTTCGGTTGGTGGTCTTGAAGCGGATGATACTTTTTCGACGCAAACCCAAACAGCCAATGACCACTCGGATAAATCGGTTGATGGAACTGATAGACCGTATGGATGGGGAAGACAGTCTTCAGTTTCTTGTGCGCCTTTAACATGGCTTCCCGGTACACATCAAAGAAGGGCGATTCATGTTGGTTGATAAGAATCCCCTCATCTGTCAGTGCTTTGAAACAGTGCGTATAGAACGCTTGCGTGAACAACCCTTCTCCCGGTCCAATCGGATCCGTTGAATCAACAAGAATCAAATCATAGGAAGCTGGGGCGACCTGCTTAACATAGGCGAGCCCATCTTCAAAATAAAGCGTGATGCGGGGGTCCTTGTCAAGCATGCCGGCTGTGATGGGCAAATACTGTTGGCACAGTCTGACCACCCGTTCATCAATTTCAACCATGTCGATGGTTTCGATGTGCTTATAGCGGGCTATTTCGCGGGCTGTGCCCCCATCGCCACCGCCGATGATCAATACCTTCTTGATGGCTGGATTAACCGCAAGGGGTACGTGTGAAATCATGTCATGGTAGATGAACTCATCGCGTTCGGTCACCATCATCAACCCGTCTAACGTAAAGAAACGACCAAACGTTTTCGATGCATAAAAGTCGATGGTTTGAAATGGGGTTGTTTCATGGTGCAGATGTTCGGTCGCATCGATGGAAAAGAACACATCGTCGACCCAAGCTTCTGTATAACGTTTTAATGCCATGGGGTGTCACCCTCCTCTTTGATGACCCGGATAAAGACATCCGCGCCTTTAGCAGTACCGCCGACGAGGAAGTTGTCGCTTTCAAACCAGCGGACAAACTGTTCGACGACTTTTTCGGTAATCACTTCACCCGGTACAACAATCGGGATGCCGGGCGGGTAAATCATCAACGCATCGGCTGCAATCCGACCGACCGCATCAACCGCAGCCATACTCTCACTGGGCTTGTAGTACGCTTCTCGTGGTGTAAGCACCCTTGGGGGAAACGTCATCAGGACAAACGGTTCTCGCGTCTTAGCGCGAAGAGGCATGGTCTCAAACATCGATTCAAATGTCCTAGCAAGCGCTGAGAGGCTCACCGCATCATCGGCGAGTGATGCGAGTGCAAGCACCACACGCGATTCCGCGAGTTCAAGCTGGATGTTCGCGTCTGACTTGAAGCGATCATACACCTCAAAACCGCTGGTATCGTAAGCACTGATGTCAATGCAAAGCTTCATGGGATCATGGGTGAAAGCATGTCCCCCCTGACAAAGGGTTTGATCAAGCACCCGTAAAGCCGGCATTTTAGCAAGGCGTTGTCTGAATGCATCAAGATGTGTTAAGAGCGCTTCAATGCGCGCATGGGCAGTGGCTGCTAAGTCTGCCCTTGCTACATCAAGCGATGCCATCAACAGATAGCTTGCCGATGAGGTTTGCATCAAATTGATGGCCGTCCGGACCCGGCCTTTTTCAACGAGACCTTCCCGAAGCAACAACAACGAACTTTGTGTCAGCGATCCGCCGCTTTTGTGCAAACTCAACGTCGCAAGATCCGCCCCAAGGGCGATGGCTGACTGCGGCAGCTTTTCATGCAAAGAAAATAGACTGCCATGCGCCTGATCGGCCAACACAGCCATGCCATGTGCATGGGCGGCGGTCGCAATCGCCTTGACATCACACGTAAAGCCGTGATAGGTCGGATGCAACAAAAACACGGCAGCCGCATCGGGATGATGCGCGATCGCCTCGATGAAGGTGTTCGTCGGTACACCCATCGCAAGACCGGAGTACGGCTCGATGGCCGGTTCGACATAAACGGGTACCGCGCCGGCGAGAATGAGTGCGTTTATGGCCGATTTATGGACATTTCTCGGCAAGATGATCTTTTCACCCTCACCCACGGTAGCTAAAATCATATTCTGCACGCCGGCGGTGGAACCGTTGACGAGAAAAAAGGCATGATCGGCTTGAAAGAGCGCCGCCGCAAGCTTTTCTGCCTCAGCGATGACCCCTTCGGGATTGCTTAAGAGATCGAGTGCTTTGGTGCTGTTTGCGTCCATCTTGAACACCTGTTCGCCGATGTCCTCGCGAAAACGCTTCGGAATGGCGACACCTTTTTTGTGACCCGGCACATCAAAGGGCAGTGTTGTGTCGTTTGCGTAAGCCCATAGTGCATCATAAAGCGGTGTGGCCCGCTGATTAAGTGTCATAAAGGTTCATCCCGTAAAAAATCTCCTTCATTTCACGACGCAAGAGGCTGAGACTTTCCTCAATAGCCTGGGGTTTCATGTGGCTTTTGTCGCGCTCGAACAAGTAGTCGTTCAAGTCGAGATGCCGACGCATCATTTTGGTGTGAAAAATGTTTTCCTGGTACACGTTGATGTCGATCAGCGTGTACGCCTTGACGGTATCTTCATCGATGTAATCTTGTATCGTATCGATGTCATGGTCGATGAACACCTTACGGCCGCTCGCGAGGCGCGTAAAACCACGGACCCGGTAATCGACAGTGATAATGTCGGAATCGAAACTTTCAATCAGGTAGTCCAGCGCGTTGAGTGGTGAAATTTCGCCGCATGTGGAGACATCGATGTCGACACGAAACGTAGAGATCCCGCGTTCGGGATGGCTTTCAGGATAGGAGTGGACGGTGATATGAGACTTGTCAAGATGCGCAAGCACCGTCTGGGTATTCAAAACCCCTTGGTTGCATGAAGGATCAATGGCGAGGTTAGGAACGGGTTCTTCGCTGATTAAGACGGTGACGCTGGCACCTTGCGGATCGTAATCCTGCTTAGAAATATTGAGAATCGCGGCACCAATGCGTCTTGTCAACTCCCGCAAGATGTCAGTCAGTCGATTGGAATTGTACACTTCATCGATGTACTTGATGTACGCTTCACGTTCAGATGCTGTCTCGGTAAGACAGATGTCGTAGATGTTGAAGGAAAGCGACTTAGTAAGATTATTAAAGCCGTAAAGTGCGAGTTTTTCGGTCATGTCAACCACCTTTCTGCGGCAGATTTTAGCGCTTCAAGTTGTGTTAGGCGTTCCCAGGGCAAGTCGAGGTCGGTGCGTCCGAAATGTCCGTAAGCCGCCGTTTGTTTATAAATAGGGCGTTTGAGATTCAAATGGGTGATGATGGCCCCCGGACGCAAGTCAAAGACTGTGTCCACTAGGCCTGCGAGTGTCTCATCAGGCAAGATGCCAGTCCCAAACGTATCCACGGCAATCGAGGTCGGTTTGGCGACGCCAATCGCATAGGATACCTGCACTTCGCATCGTTTGCATAGTTTTGCGGCGACAAGATGCTTAGCAACATAACGCGCCATGTAGGCTGCCGAACGGTCGACTTTAGAAGGGTCTTTCCCACTGAAGGCACCCCCACCATGGCGGGCAACGCCTCCGTATGTATCGACAATGATCTTGCGACCGGTCAACCCGGCATCCCCGTGCGGCCCGCCGATGACGAACTGTCCGGTTGGATTGATGTGCACGATGGTGTGTGTATCGATTAAATGTGCGGGTACAATCGGGGCGATGACATGGGTTCTTATGTCTTCATGGATGCGAGCCTGGCTAATTTTTGGGGCATGTTGCGTCGAGACGACCACCGTATCGATGCGCAAGCACTGACCCGCTGCGTCAAACTCCGCCGTGACTTGGGTTTTACCATCCGGACGCAAATAAGGTACCGTGCCGTCTTTGCGGACGATACTCAACTGTTTGGCCAGTCGTTGGGCGAGCACGGCAGTCAGCGGCATGTAGGCCTCTGTCTCATCGGTTGCATACCCAAACATAATGCCCTGATCGCCGGCACCTTGATCAAGATCGGTCGCGTGGGTGATACCGCGGGCAATGTCTGGACTTTGTGGGTCTATGGCCACAAGCACCCCCATCGTCTCGGCATCAAAGCCGTATTTGCCTCGGTCATAACCGATGGCTTTGACAGTTTGACGAACGATGGCCTGGATGTCGACATAGGTTGTGGTGGTAATTTCCCCCATCACCATGACCAGACCGGTAGTGACACACGTTTCACATGCGACCCGGGCCTCGGGATCGGCGCTGAGGATTGCATCGAGAATGGCATCGCTGATTTGATCGCAAATTTTATCGGGATGACCCTCG
The DNA here is from genome assembly GCA_007694145.1 of Acholeplasmatales bacterium. Taxonomy (GTDB): domain Bacteria; phylum Bacillota_I; class Bacilli_A; order Izemoplasmatales; family Izemoplasmataceae; genus SKGI01. The sequence goes on from RECF01000065.1 coordinate 7,233, forward strand.
GTTACAGCTTCTGAAGTAAACAGTCTTTTCATGGCAAGACGTCCTTTCATCATCAAAAATATCGACCCTTATTGTATCAAATTCAAACGACAAATCAAGTAGTTTTGTAATATTTATAATAATTTTTTTGTTTATTTATACTATACTTTCCTTGCATGGCTCAATGAAGCCAAATGCCGTTTGATCAACTAGCTCAACTCGTATAGTTCAGCAAGACCGGGTCAATCCATGTACCAAGATAGTGCTTGCAAAAAACACCCTCTGATGTGTTAATTCAAAGGGTGCTCTAGCATTTTTTTACCTCACATACGGTTACTCAATCGCCAAGTGGTGATGAGGCCATGTGACGGATGAACGTCTTCAAATCAATATAGTCTTCCGGATAGACCAGATAAGAGAGTGGCACGCTGTAGATTGAGTCATGATTGAGCCAACCATCGCCAATCGCTTTGACACGCAAAGCATGGATGCCCGGTGGCAAAGCGCTCAAGTCGTAGGTTCTCATGGCGGTTTGTCTTGATT